>CAYYMW010000584.1:0-3225 GCA_964472515.1 uncultured Verrucomicrobiota bacterium
GAAGCTGCCGTCAAGGGAACCGCCAAGCGTACTTGGTATCCTTTTGCCGGGACCGTCTCCTCGGTCGACCAGCAGGCCAATGCCATCACCTTGAAGAAGAAACAGGGGGAACGCGTGCTGAAACTCGACGCCAAGACCACCCTCGAGATCGACGGCAAACCGGCCACTCTCGGGAGCGTCAAGGTGGGCGACTATGCCCACGGCAGGGTCCACAAGGACAGCGCGGGTCACGAGGTGATCACCAGCGCCAAGTTCGACAAGGAACCGCCCAAGAAGCAAAAGGACGCGGCCGGCAAGGAGTCCGGCAAGGCGCACACACCCAAGCCCGCCAAGTAACCGAGTCACGGGCGGCGGCCGACGGTTCCGGCAGCCATCGCGATACACCGACGTACCCCCGCCGACGGCTGACGCCAGCCGTGGTGGAAAGGCTTGACGCTCCGGTAGCGGAACGCAATTGTCCCGTATACGTGACACCGAACGCGGATCTCGACTCGCTTGGCCACCAGGTCGCCATGCACTTGCGGGCCGCCTCCGCCCACCTGCGCCGGTGCAGCAACCTGGCGTTCGCTCCGTTCGGCATGACCACCGACCAGTATGTCGTGTTGACGGTGCTGACGGAGAAGGGCGAAGCCACCCAGCAGGAACTCGTCCGCCGCTGTTTTTCCGACACCGCCACGATGGGGGCCATGCTCGCTCTGATTGAAGGCAAAGGCCTGATCACCCGGGCGCCTCACCCCCACGACGGCCGCGCCCGCAGTGTGAAACTCACTTCCGCGGGCGAGACCCTGGCCCGGGACATGTGGCGCGCCAGTTCTGCGGTTCGCACCAGCCTCGCGGCGCCCTTTACCACGGAGGAACTCCACACCTTCATCGGCTTCCTGGATCGCCTGGCAGGCGCTCTGCCCCCGCCCCGGCGAAAGGCGCTCGCCGGGCGGTCCCACCGCTCGCCGCGCCGCCCCTCTCCACCAATCCGGCCTTCCGCCCCCAACTCACCATGAAACGCACCCTGCACTCCCTTCTGCTCGGATCAGCCATGCTCACCACCCCCTTCCTCCACGCCGCCTCGCCGCTCGACAAGCCGATCAAGGTCGAAGGCGGCCTGCTCGAAGGGGTGTTCAACCCGGATACGGGCATCCGCAGCTTCAAGGGCATTCCTTTTGCCCAGCCGCCCGTGGGCAATCTCCGCTGGCAGGCGCCCCAGCCGCCGAAACCGTGGCCGGGCGTGCGCAAGGCGGACAAGTTCGGCCCGCGCGCCATGCAACTCCCCGTCTTTGGCGACATGGGCTTTCGCTCCGACGGCATGAGCGAGGATTGCCTCTACCTCAACGTGTGGACGCCTGCCAAGACCGCCAAAGATAAGCTCCCGGTGCTGGTTTACTTCTACGGCGGCGGGTTCATCGCGGGCGACGGCTCGGAAGGGCGCTATGACGGCGAGAGCATGGCCACCAAGGGCATCGTGAGCGTCACCGTGAACTACCGCCTCGGGCCGTTTGGCTTCCTGGCGCACCCGGAGCTGACCAAGGAATCGCCCCACCATGCCTCGGGCAATTACGGCTTGCTGGACCAGCATGCGGCGCTCGTGTGGGTGCAAAAGAACATCCACGCCTTCGGCGGCGACCCCAAACGCGTCACCATCGCGGGGGAATCCGCCGGCTCCATCTCCGTCAGTGCCCAGATGGCCTCCCCCCTGTCGAAGAACCTCATTGCGGGGGCCATCGGCGAAAGCGGTTCCGTCATCGCCACGCTTGAGGCCACCCCCTTGGCCGAAGCCGAACAGAAAGGCCTCAAGATGGCCGCCAGCCTTGGCCTCGGCGACGCGCCGACTCTCGCCGCGCTCCGCCAGATGCCCGCCCAGCAACTGCTCGAAACCGCCGCCAAGGCCAACTTCATGTGGTTCAACCCCACCCTGGACGGCTGGTTCTTCCCCAAGAACCCGGCGGACATCTTCGCCAAGGGCGAGCAGGCCCATGTGCCCTTGCTCGCCGGGGTGAACTCCGAGGAAATGGGCAGCGGAGCCGTCCTGGGCCGCGAGCAACCCACCGTGGAGAACTACCGCAAAGCCCTTCAACGCCTTTACCCGGACAAAGCCGACGAAGTGTTCAAGCACTACCCGGCCACGACAGAGACCGAGGTGCTCGACGCCGCGCAGGACCTCGCCGGCGACCGCTTTATCAGCTACGGCACGTGGAAGTGGACCGAACTCTCCACCTGCACCGGCGGCCAGCCGACTTACTACTACGTCTTCGCCCGTCCCCGGCCCGCCATGCGCGCCGAGTTGGGTAACGCCACCCCGGGCTTTGCGGGCGGGGTGGTCACCAACGCCAAGCCCGCCGCCGTCAGCCCGCCCAGGTCGCGCGGCGCCGTGCATTCGGCCGAAATCGAGTATGCCATGGGCAATCTCCGGCTCAACGAGGTCTACGCCTGGACCTCCGAAGATCACCAGGTCTCCCGCCAGATGCAGGATTACTTCGCCAACTTCATCAAGACCGGCAACCCCAACGGCCCCGGCCTGCCCGAGTGGCCGCTGTTCTCCAAAGGCCAGCGCCTGGTCATTGACGTCCATACCGCCCCGCAGGATAACGCCAAGCTCCGCGCTCGCTACGACTTCCTTGATCAATTCTATCTGAAGAAATAGCGTGAGCGGCGCATGACTCATCCGTTCCGGGGTGCCAGCCACGTCGCCGAACCAGGCGCGCCGTCTCAAGCCATCCGGCCGTCAGCCATTGGCCGAATCGGCGTGCTCCTGCTCTTGTGCGGGCTGTGGGCGCTGCCCCGCCTGCTCGCCGAACCCACCAACACCTGTCGCATTGGTCTTCTGCTGCCGCCCGCCGAATCCGAGGCGGACAGCCTGCGCCAGGGAGCTTCGCTGGCGATCAAGCACGCCCGGCAGGAAGGCGGCCAGGAACCGGAACTCATCATCCGCGGCCAACCGGGCCAGTGGGGCACCGACGGCGACGAAGCCGTTCGGCTGGCCTTGGACGAGGATTGCGCGGGCTTGGTGACCCCGCCCGACGGCTCGGCCTCCCATCAGATCCTCCAGGTTGCGGGTCGCACTGCCCTGCCAGTGGTGAGTCTCTGTCCGGACACCTCGGTCACCAGCGCCGGCATTCCCTGGATGGTGCGCGTCGTGCCCGGCACGGACCAGCAGGCGGCGGCGCTTTGGTCCCAACTGCCCGCCCGGGCGGGCAAGCCTGCCAACCGTTGGGTGGTGTTCACGCCGGATGG
>CAYYMW010000585.1:0-3209 GCA_964472515.1 uncultured Verrucomicrobiota bacterium
GAGAACCTCGCCCGCCCTGTAAGCGGCGGGAGAACGGGGCCTCAATCCCAGAGATGCCTTTCATCGAACTGGAGATCGTGCCGCTTCAGGAACGCCCGGAATTCCTCCTGAAAGGTCTTCACACGGTGATGCTCGGCCTGCCCCTCAACGTACGCCTTCACCTCCGCCAGGGAGGATTGGCTCACCGAGAACGCCCCATAGCCGGTTTGCCAGCCGAACCTCTTCAATCCGGGAGCCTGTGTTTTTAGCCAGCGCGACGTGCCGCGCTTGACTTCCATGACCACGTCCGCCAAGGCGCGGTTCTTGTTCAGGACAAGCACCACATGCACGTGGTCTCGGACGGAGTTGATGGCCAGCACTGGCGACTCGAGGTCGGTCAGGATCCCGGTGAGGTAACGCTGTAACGGTTCGCGCACGGCGTCCGAAATCGTGGGTTCCCGGCCCTTGGTGCTGAACATCAGATGAATCAGGTTCTTGGCGAGGGACTGAGACATGCCGCAGCTTACCGGCGCCGCTTTCAGGGCGCCAGTTTGATCTGTTGGACACGCCAACCCGGGGCGAGTGCCCCGGGCTGATCCGCCGCCGCGCCTTCGGCGCGTCCAGTCCGTGATCGCATCGCTCCACCATGCGAAACGGCCGCGCCGCCCTCCCACGCACCGTCCCGCTTGCCGAAGGCCTTCTGCTCTTCTCAACCACGCCAACGGCGTGGGGGTGTATCAGCCCGGGGTAACACCCCGGGAACACCGTCCCCGTGCATCTCTCCCGCCCTGTAAGCGGCGGGAGAACAATGGTCGCGCCCGAACCAATTCGCCCTCCGGTCTTTGGCCACCGCCTGCCGGCACCTCTTACAGGGTGCCGATCCGATACCAGAACCTCATTACCCGGGGCGAGTGCCCCGGGCTGATCCACCGCCGCGCCTTCGGCGCGTGATCCCATGATGCTCTCCCGCCCTATCCCTTCAGCGCGTCCACCCAGCCGGGTTGGGCGAGGATGGTGTCGAGCACGCACTGGGCCACGAGGGACATGCCGTGGGCGTTGAGGTGCTGGTTGCCGTTCTCGACATGCCACGAGTAGGAATTCTGCGCTTCCACGCCGGAGACGATCCGCGCTTTCAGGTAGCTGTAGAGGTCGCCGTACACTGCGCCTTCGGCGGCCGCCGCATCGAATTGGGCCTTGCGGACGCCAGTGGCGTCGTCATAGGCCGCGTAAGGCGTGGCGAGCGTGTCTCCGCCGCTGTAGTTAAGATAGTGCATGGAGAGCACGATGAACCGACTGACGTGGGTGGCGGGGGTCGAGGCGTTGGCCACGCGGCCCCAGCCGGCTTCTCCTGCCGCGCCAAACCGGCATTCCCACACCGTGGGCGAGGAGGCCGCCCCACCCAGGGTTGGCAAGCCGGGCGCGTTCATCGGCAACGGAACACCGCCCGTGCCCGAGGTGTCGCTGAGGACCACCTGGCGGTCCCCAGGTCGGGCGGCGGCGGGCAGGTTCGCCTGGCCCGCGACGGCCCCGGAGGCCCCGAACTTGAGCCCGCGAATCAGCGATTGCAGGTTATTGCGGGTGGTTGCAGTGGGGATGCTGTTGCCGGGGTCGTTCGCCCCGCCCCAGAGGACGGCGAGGGCGGGCGTGTCGAATTCGAGCAGGGCCGGGAAACGGGTGAGCATGTTCGTCCCGCCCAGCGCGGTGGTGCTGCCGCTTTTGCCGAAGTTGCGGACCTGCACGGGCAGGCCCAGGCGGCGCAATTGCGCGGCCAGCGCCGCCGGCCAGAGCCGGCTGGGCGGCACGCCGAGCGTGATGTTATGGGTCAGGGAATCGCCAATGGCGGCAAGAGTAGTCATGAGTAAATGAGGGGTTGGGAGGGTTGAGGTTAGGGTATTATTGATCGGGCGACGAGGTAACGTTGCCCGCGAATCGCGCCTTGGTATGCGCCTATGGAGTGCGGTGGCAAACGAAGCGCGACACCGCTGTGGAGATACTGGCTATCCGGGTCGGCATGGTGCCGTCGCCGCTGCGCTCTACCGGCGCACTCCATAAGGCCGGGTTGGCGCTAGTACTTCCCGAGCACGGTGGCCTGCACGACGGCGGCGGTGGAGGCGGCGTGGGTCCAGAGGTCAGTGTAGCTGGCTCCACCGGTGTCGAACGTCTTCGCGCAACCGGCGGTCCCCGCGGCGGTGAGGACTTCCTGCCACACGGTCGTCCCGCCGTATTGCACGGTGACGGTGACCGCGCTGGCGCTGGTGTTGCAGTAGAGCACCCGTTCGAGCGTGCGCGGATAGCAGCTCGCGCTGAAGCCGGAGTTCCACGCGGCCTGCGTGTTCCCCACAGCGACCTGGCGGACGATCGCCGCCGGGCGGGCGGGGTCCGGGTAGCCGGCCCGGCGCTCGGCCAGGAAACCGAGCAGCGTCACGGTGCGCGTCGCGCCGCCGTTCGGCTCGGCGATGACCACAATCTCGGCGTAATGCAGCCGATCCGCCAGGTCATCGGCCACGAGCACCAGGGCTGCGCCATCCACCTGCGAGCCGCTCCACAGCCCGGCGTTGGCCGGCGTGGCCAGCCGGCCATCCACTTCATACGCGACACCGTCAATGACGACATCGAACGTGAAACTGACCGGGCGCTTGAAGCGCAGGCCGAACTTGCGCCCGTAGAACGGCACCAACACCCGCGCGCCCTTGCCGGTCGTGACCGGGTTGTCCAGCGGCGGCACGGAAACGTAAACGCCGCTGAACGAGCCGTCCCCGTTCTCGAAGATGCCGCCGGACTGGAAGTTGCAGGTGGCGTTGACATTGTCCGGGTAGAAATGGCCGTTGCGGAACGGGACCATGACCAGGCCCGGCGCGGCGCGGGTGGAGAGATCCGTGCGCGCGGCCGCGCCGGTGCGGCGCAGGGCGAGATCGAAAGTGTCGTCCTCGTCCTGCGGGTGAAAAGTATCGAAATAGCAGGGTTTCATAGGGGGAGTGGGTTGATTTGGTACCGCAGGTTTCCAACCTGCCGTATCGCAGGCTTCCCAGCCTGCACAGAATCACGTGCTCCAAGCGGTATGGGTTCAGTTTGACACCGTTGCTTTCGGAGCCTCAAGCCGCCTGGGCTGGCGATGGGTTGGCCGACTGGAAGTCGGCGATACGGCAGGTTGGAAACCTGCGGTACAAGGCAGGACGGCGGCGCAGCGCCGCCCTACCGATGGTGTTTACGAGATGGTCAGCCGGCGGGCG
>CAYYMW010000586.1:0-3180 GCA_964472515.1 uncultured Verrucomicrobiota bacterium
TATTTCAACGGCCACCCCCCCAGCGCTTTACACGCAACCTTGTCAGCAGCCTTGGAGGCGCGGGTGGGAGACCGAGATCGGACGGGAGATTCTGGGCGGGGTCGTCCCGTCAAGCGTCGCTCCGCGACGCGTTCGGAGGCGCGCCCGGCCCCGTGGGCTGAAGCCCACGGCCACCTTCATCGCCTCGCGCCGCGAGGCGGGGGCCGCACCGAGCCGGGGCAGGCTGCCCCGGCCTCCGCCAAGCAGCTCGGTCGTCCCGGGTCCGCCAGACCGACGAAATCTGTCTCACACCCCGGAGCCGCATTAAGGGCGTACTTCCAGCCGGAAACTGTAGGCTTCGCGACCCGTCAGCGGCGGGAGCGTAACCGAGGCATTGGTGGTCGGCGGAACGAACCACTCCGAGGCGGCCTGCCAAGTCACCAGGTCGGTGCTCATCTGCAGCCGGTACGCCCGGCCAGCCACGGCCGTCCAAGGTACCACGACGGTTCGGTTCGCCGTCACCGCCGGTTCGCCCACCTGCAAGAGGGAGTCGGGGCGGAGCGGATCGGTCCCGGCCTGGAACTCAGCGAAGTCGCTGAAACCATCCAGGTCCGTGTCGGTGTCGGCGCGCCGGTTGGGATCGACACTCTTGAAGACCTCGACCTCATAGAGGTCGGAGATGCCGTTCTGGTTGGTGTCCGGGAAGGCGTAGTCGCCGCGGAAGACGAGCGTGTTGGCGCCGCTGAGCGCGTTGGTCTGTGGCGGAGGTGTGTTGTAGTATGGAACATGTTGGTATTGAACGATATAAACACCTGGCGGGGCGTTCGGGATGGTGGTGCTCCAACCTTGGCCGGTCTGGCTCAACGGACCAGCCAGTTGGAACTCTGCCGCAGCCAGATTGTTGCTCACGATGATGGTGCCACGCTCCAAGTTGGTGACTGTGATCGAGATGTCATCCACCACCCATCCCGGATGGGCCACCGAGTCCAGCGAGAAGAGTTGGTAAGCCCAGCCTATCCGGATCACGTTGCCCAAGTACGGTGTCAGGTCCAGCTCCACCTCTTCCCAGCCGAGGGAACTCTCCCCGTATTGCGCCTCCGGGAAGGGAATCCAGAGCGCCCCGTTATTGGTGGTCACGAACACTCCCCCCGCCTCCAAAATGCTGGTTTCCTCCGGACGGGGGGTGAAGTCGTAGTTATGCCAGAAGTGCAGGGTGGCCCGGTTGCCGCCGCTCAAATCCAGCGCCGGCGTGATGAGGGAGGAGTTGGCGTAGTCGTTGCCGTCATTCCCCAGGTTCGTCGCCCACAGGTGCGGGCCGGTTGGCCCCCCCGCCGCCAACTCATTGGCCGGCTCGCCCCAGGCCCAGGTTGATGACTGCAGCAGCAGGCCGGTCTCCAGGTCGAGTTCCTCATTGAGGACGGTCCAGTTGGTCGGATTGCTTTCGAGCGAATCGACAAACGGCGGGGAGAGCGGTTTCAGCGTGCGCAGCACGTAGAACGCGCCCTGCCGGTTGTCGGTGGCCGTGTTGCCGGCGGCGTCCCGGCTGACGACTTGGAAGTAGTAGTCCCGGTCCGGGAGCAGGCCCGTCAGAATGACCTCGTGGTCGGTGGTCAGGAGGTCCGAGTAGGCAGTGCGGCCCAACAGTGGCGACTCCCCGAACTGGACCAGCGAGTCGCACAAGTCGGTGGTGGACCAGCGGACGACCGCATCCGAGTAGTCCGGTTCCGCGCTGACCGCGTCGATGGCCGGCGGGGTGGTGTCGATGGTGGCAAAGACCGCCAACGTCGTCCCGGGTGTGGCCTGACGGAATTCCACCTTGATCCGGTCGCCGTCCTGCACGGGGAACTCGCCGGCCGCCGGGTTGTTGGTCTCCGCCACCAAGGTGGCCAGGCCGCGGAAGAGGCCCGAGCGCACGGCCGGCGCAAGGACGACGGCCACCCCATTCGTATGCCGGTCGCTGGAAAGCGTGGCGCTCACGCTGCCGCCAGCGGCCAAGCCGGGGGCCGTTAACTCGATCACCGCCTGCGCGGGAATGGTGTACTCGGCCCGATCCAGGTCCAGGGTGGGCAGGGTCACCGCGTCGGGCGCCAGAAAGGCGACGAAGTTGCGCAGCAACTCGACACGGTTGTTCGGGCTCTCCCCTTCCAGCGGCACCGTATCGATCGGGAAGGAACAGAAGATCAGGCGGCCCACGTCATCACGTCCAGTGCGGGGAAAACGGAGGGCCACCGCCTTGCCCGTATCCTGGTCAAAGAGGATCGGCGCGGCATTCGTGCTGGTTTTGAAAGTGTCCGAGATGTCCGGTTGGATGATGATGAGGTCGGGATACGCGCTGTAGTCCAGGAGGGTATCGACGCCGGCGGTGAGAGATTGGTTGTCCAATCCCGCAATGCCCGCTACTCCCGGGTCCACGTCGAACGAGTCCACCTGGAGGACTTCGGTGCGGAAACTGCCCAAACCCGATTCGTCCAGGCGCGAGAGCACTTCCATCGAGGCCATGAAGAACCCGCCGCCGTCCTTCACGTAGTCCCGGATGGCTTTGGTATCCGACGCCGTGAGGCTGGCGGTCAACTCCGGCACCCTCCACATGACCACCCGGAACGGCTTGAGGTCGGAGACTTCGGGGGTGGTGCCCTCTTGGGCAACATCCCACACGGCATAGGAGATTCCGGCGGCGTCCAAAGCCTCCGTGTAAGTGCTGACCGGGATTTCCAGGATGCCAAAGGGGTCTTGAAAGGCATCCACGATCAACACCGTCGGCACCGCCGGCATGGTCACCGTGTAGAACTGGCCGCCCCGGTTGTCGGTGGTGACATTCCCGGCCTCATCAGTGGAGCCGACCATGAGGTAATAGGTGGCACCCGGTTCGAGGCCAGCCAGGGAGATCTCGTGGCCGGTTTCAAACAGGCGGTTGGTCGCCGTCAACCCGAGGCTCGTGGTGGTGCCGTAGGCCACCCAGCTATTGGCCGGTTCATCCGTGACCCAACTGACGCGCACCTTGCCCAGCTTCTCGACCGCGCTGACGGCGGTGATTTGGGGCGGTGTGAAATCCGCCACCGCTTCCGCGATGCGTGTGCCCGCCGGAGCAGCATCCTCGTAGAGCGCCTCGATCAGGTCGCCCTCGGCGACCTGCAATTGGCCATCCGCGACCGCCGGGCCGGTGACGATGGCGACCGCGCCAGTGAAGACCCCAAAGCGGCC
>CAYYMW010000587.1:0-3172 GCA_964472515.1 uncultured Verrucomicrobiota bacterium
TCCCCAGCCCCACCGTCAGCCCCGGAGGCGGCTACGTCACGTTTACGGAAACGGATTTCAACCCGGTTCCAGGGACGCCGCCCAGCTTCAACCTCCGCGCGTCGGGAGACGAGGTGTTCCTCCTCTCCGCGGACGCCGCCGGGCAGCTCACCGGCTACGTGACTGGCCATGATTTTGGAGCGGCCCTCAACGGCGTTTCCTTTGGACGCTATGTCACCAGCACGGGCCGGGAGCGGTTTGTGGCGCAGGAGAGCCTGACCTTGGGCCGAACGAACGGCCTGCCCAGGGTCGGCCCGATTGTCATCAGCGAAATCATGTACCGCCCGCCGGACGTGTTCGCCAATAGTGCATGGTGGGACAACCCGGAGCACGAGTTCATCGAGCTGCACAACCTCTCCAGCTCCCCGATGCCGCTGTACGACCCCAACGCCCCCACCAACACGTGGCGGCTCCGCGACGCGGTGACGTACCATTTCCCCACTAATCAGGTAATGGCGGCGGACGAACGCATCCTCGTGGTCGGCTTCGACCCGGCTGATCCGGCGGCGGCCGGCTTGTTCCGGTCGCGATACCCACTGGATCCCCTGGTGCGTCTCTTCGGCCCTTACGAGGGCAAGCTCTCCAACAAAGACGGGAGAGTGGAGTTGGTGCAGCCGGACATGGTCCGCTTCTACGGCACCAACTGGGTGGTGACCGGCGTGCTCGAGGATGCCGTCGGCTACGAAGATACCTTCCCTTGGCCGGCGGGTGCGGATGGCTTGGGCTTCTCACTGCAACGCGTGGCTGAGGCTGGGTTCGGCGACGACCCGATCAACTGGGTGGCGGCGGCTCCTTCCCCCGGCGGATCGCTGGTCGCGTCGGACGCACCCGTGATCACCCGGCAACCCGACGCCCAGGGCTTGCGCCCCGGGGATACGCTCAGCTTGAGCGTGGTCGCGTCCGCCCCTGCGTCGCTCCAATACCAATGGCGTTTTCAAGGGGCGAACCTGCCCGGTGCCACCAACGACACTCTCACGGTGACCAATGTCCAGCTTGCCCACGCCGGTGAGTACCAAGTGGTCGTCAGCACGGCGGCCCGTTCGCTCGGGAGCGCGGTGGCGACAGTCCAAGTCCTGGCGCGGCCCGAGATCCTGGTTTCCCCGCAATCGGTCGAGCTTCCGGCGGGCGCTCCGGTGACGTTGTCCGTGGTGGCGTACGCCGCCTCCCCGTTGAACTACCAGTGGCGGCGGAACGGGGAACCCGTGCCGGGCGCTACTCGTTCGCAGCTCGCGTTCGCGTCCCTCAAGCCCGCCGACGTGGGTCTCTACGACGTCGTCGTCAGCGACGGGTTGAGTGCCACGGTTACGGTTCCTGCCATCCTCCAACTGGCGGGCGATCCGGTGATCGTCCAGCAGCCGCTCAGCCTGACGGCCTCGCCGGGCGGTTCGGTGACGTTCAGCGTGGCTGTCACCAACACACTGGCGCTACCCGTCAGTTTCCAGTGGTTGAAGGATGGCGTTCCGCTGGCTCACCACCAGGCGGCGGAATGGGTCGACTTCCTCACGCTGGCCGGGTTGCAGAGTGCCGATGCCGGCAATTACCAGGTGGTGATCACCAACGCCAACCTCCTGGCGCCCGGTCGCGTGAGCGACCTCGCGAGCCTCCAAATTGTCGCGGCTCCTGATGACGATGGCGACGGGCTGCCCAACGATTACGAGACGGCCCACGGCTTCCTCCCCAACGACCCCACCGACGCCCGGCAGGACGCCGATCACGACGGCGCCTCCAACCTCGATGAATACCTCGCCGGCACGGATCCGAAAGACCCCGACAGCGTCCTCAAGGTGAGTCAAATCGAGGCCAGCGGGCCGGTGGCGATCCGCTTCCGGGCGGCGGCCAACCGCACCTACACCGTGCTCTGGCGCGAGCATGGGGGGACGGGCGAGTGGCGGCCGTTGGCGGGAGTGCCCGCCCTTTCAGGGACCGACACCAGTCTCCGCTGGGTGGAAGTCGCTGATCCCGACAGCACCCGTCCCGAGCAGCGCTACTATCGCCTGGTAAGCCCGGGAGTGCCGCTCCAGCAACCCTGACGCGGACCGACCCCGCCCGCGCAGTGGTGGCTTTCGGAACGGCGGCCCGGAACGGCGTTGGCATCAAGGGGTGGCCGAACGTCCGGCCCTCCTCTGGCTTGCGGCTCCGGCATGAAGGAGCGGCAGCGAGCGCACTCAGGTTTTGACATTCCGTCCGAAACGGAGTTCTCTGTTCACAACAACTCCGCCGTCGACAGGCGCGACTGCCCGGGTCGGGCGGAAGGCGCGGATGGGTGATCCTGGACACGGCGGACTGAACACCAAGCGCTACTATGGCCCCTAGAGGCGGTGATTTCGGCGAACGGCGAGTGGCATCGTACAATCGTGGTGCCTACACCGATATGCCAGAGAAGACCTACGAGGTTTCGGCGGACCAAGTGCCCATGGGGCCGTTCGAGGTGCTGCTGCTGGAGGATGACCGGGATTTGACCGAGACGCTCGCGGAGGCGTTGTCCCAGATCAACTGCAAAGTGACCAGCGTCACCAACGGCGCCGACGGGGTGCGGCACATCATGGCCACCGACTTTGAGGTCATCATCTGCGACATGGTCATGCCGACCCTTCCCGGAGACATGTTCTTCCTGGCGGTGGAGAAGACCAAGCCCCACCTCTGCAAGCGCTTCCTGTTTATGACCGGCCACAAGGCGGACAAGCGCTGGGACGAATTTGCCCGCAGCAGGGGGTGCCTCATTCTCTGGAAGCCGTTTCCCTTGCATGTCTTCTTGGAGTCGGTGGGGGCCATCTTGGCGAAGAACCGCCGGGCGGAAGCCCGGTAACCGGCGCTGCGGCCCTGAACGAGCGCCCCGCCCAGTGTCGGCGGCGGGCTCGGCCCGGCCTTCAGCCCTGATCCCCGCACATGTCACCACGCCTCGTGAGTCTGGCCGGAATCGCGGTGTTTCTGGCCCTGGCCTGGGGCTTGTCGAATGACCGGCGGCGGTTTCCCTGGCGCACCGTGCTGTGGGGCTTGGCCCTGCAGTTCGCTTTCGCGCTGCTGATTCTCCGCACCCGCCCGGGTCTGGCACTCTTCGAGGCGGCCCAGCGCGCCGTGACGCGGCTGATCGGCTTTGCCAATGAGGGGTCGCGCATGGCCTTCGGCGCGCTGG
>CAYYMW010000588.1:0-3159 GCA_964472515.1 uncultured Verrucomicrobiota bacterium
GTTTCTGCCGCGACCACATGCAGCAGGGCTTTGACGGGCAGGGCGGATGTGGCGGCTTCCAGTTCCGCCGGGGCGGGGTGACCAACTGGTGATGGGATGGCAGCGAGTTGATCGAGGACCTCCGCCTGATCCGCAAACGGCGAGAGGGCGATGGGGTGGGCTTCATGGGCGCAGATCCAATCCACCCGGTGTCCGGCTTCGAGGCCCGCGAGGACAAGCGAAGCGGCGGCGCGGACGGCGTCGTCAAGACTGTCGGGGTTGGGTCCGGTTATGATCAGCACCGCCACGCGCCCGGAAAGTTCCTCGTCGAAGACCTTGGACATGAGTCCGAGGCCCTTGGCGCTGCTGGGCCAATGGACCAGCTTGAGCGGGTCGCCGGGTTGCAGCGGGCGCACACCGGCGAACTGGCTTCCCAACGTGGAATGCGAGGCGCCCGCTTGCTTGCCTCCGACCACGGGCTCGAAACCGAGCGCAGCCGGAGACACGCCCCGGAAGGTCTTGGGCTGGACCACCAGTTCCCCCGAGGTGGGCCGGGTGCCATGGACGCGCACCAAGCCAAAGGGATGGCCGGAGGCCAGGACGAGATCGCTTAGCGAGTGAACCCCACGCCGCAGTACGCTCGGATCCAGGGTCAGGTCGACGCTGGTGCGCTTGGGGATAGGCGGCAGGATGGCCAGGTGGCTGGCGCCCAACCAGAGTTCCGCCACTCCGGTGGCCCCACCAGTGGCATTACCCACCCGCCAGGGGATGGGTGGAGTGGCACCTTCCTCGGTGCGCGTGCGGAGCGGCGCTTGGATGCCCACCTTCCGGAGGGTGGCGATACTGGCGACGGCGTTGAGCGCCAGGCATCCCAGGAGGATGCCGGAGAGGAAGAGGAGCAAGCCCGATTGCGAGGTCCACGCCGCCAAATACAGGAGAATGAGGATTCCCAGGACGGCGTACCCCAGACGTGTCAGGCGCAGGCGCATGCCGACGGGTCAATACCTGGGCACGGTCGGGTCGATCTCGCTGGACCAGGCCAAGATCCCCCCGCGGACACTCATCACCTCGCGAAAACCACGCTCCTTGAGCAGGGCTACCGCCTTGAGCGAACGTACGCCAACCCTGCAGTGGAGATAATAAGGCCGGGCGGGGTCCAGTTCGTTCAACCGGGCGGGCAAGGTGCCTAAGGGGATGTTCAGGGTCCCCGGCAGGCGCGCAATCTGGCACTCGGAGGGCTCCCGCACGTCGATGACGCGAATCCCGAGCGAGGGATCGGCGAGGACGCGTTGGAGGTCATGCACTGAGACCTCATCGCCGGAGGTTGGCGGAGTGGCGGTGCAAGTGGCGGTATACTCGACCGGTTGGGTGATGGTCGGTTGGTCGCCGCAGACGGGACAGCGCGGGTCACGCCGCACCTTGATTTCGCGAAAGCGCGCCTCCAACGCGTTGAAGAGCAGCAGGCGGCCAACCAGCGAGGCGCCCGCGCCGAGGATCAGCTTCAGCGTCTCGCTGGTTTGGAGGCAACCGATGATGCCCGGGACCACCCCCAGGACACCTCCCTCAGCGCAGGAGGGGACGGCGCCCGCCGGGGGCATCTCCGGGTACAGGCAGCGGTAGCAAGGGCCACCCAGGTGTGGGGCGAGCACACTGGCCTGGCCTTCGAAGCGATAGACCGCCCCGTACACGTTCGGCTTCTTCAGGAGCACACAGGCGTCGTTGACGAGGTAGCGCGTGGGCAGGTTGTCCGTGCCGTCGATCACCAGGTCGTAGGACTGCAGCAGGGCCATGACGTTGCCGGCCTGAACGCGGTTGGGGTGGAGTTCCACTGCGATTTCCGGGTTCAGGCGGCGAACGTGTTCGAGCGCGGATTCGGTCTTGGGCCGGCCCACGTCCGGGGTGGAGTGGAGGACTTGGCGCTGCAGGTTGCTCAGGTCCACGCAATCGCCATCCGCGATGCCGAGATGCCCCACTCCCGCGGCGGCCAGGTAGAGAATCGCCGGGGAGCCCAGGCCGCCCGCGCCTACGCAAAGGACCCGCGCGGCTTTGATCTTTTGCTGGCCAGCCAGGCCCACTTCGGGAAGCATGAGGTGGCGGGCGTAACGGCCCAGTTCGGTCGCACTCAATTCCATAGCTTGAACGATACCACTCCAGCGTAGGATTGCTCATGGAGAAAGCAAGTTATCGCAAGGCGCCGGGCGCACGGGAAGGCGGCGGAGATATCCGGACGATGGTCCGGCAACTCGAGCAGGCAACCAGGGTGCTCCAGCGGGCCTTCCCGGCGCAACCCGCGCTGGGGATCGTGTTGGGCTCGGGGTTTCACGGAGCCGACGGGCTGGTTGAGGCGGCCCGGCGCATTCCCTTTGGCGAGATTCCCGGCTTTGCGGCTGCCACGGTGGCCGGCCATAAGGGTGAGGCGGTGCTGGGCACCCTGTGCCACTGCCCGGTGGTGGTGCTTTCCGGCCGGGCGCATGCGTACGAGGGGCATTCCCTGGCGGGGGTGACGTTTCCGATTCGTGTACTGGCGGCTTTGGGCATCCGGGCGCTCTTGCTGACCAACGCTGCCGGGGCCATCAACCGCAAGTTCGCGCCGGGCGAATTCATGGCGTTGAAAGACCATCTGAACTTCATGGGCGGCAGTCCCTTGGCGGGGCCAGTCTGGCCTGGGTGGTCGCGGTTTGTCGATCTGTCCAGCGTCTATGATCCCGAATTGCGACGGTTGGCGCGGGCGGCGGCGCGCGCGGTCGGGGTGCGTTTGCACGAAGGCGTCTATGCCGCCGTCCCGGGGCCGAACTACGAAACGCCGGCGGAGATTCGTGCCTTGGGCAGGCTGGGGGCGGATGCCGTGGGGATGAGCACCGTGCCCGAGGCGATCGTGGCGCGGCAGTGCGGCTTGCCGGTGTTGGCGTTGTCATGCCTCACCAACCCAGCGGCTGGGCTGGCGCGAAAGGCCCTGGCGCACGAGGACGTTTTGCGCGTGGCGGCCGCAGCCCGGGACCGGGGTACGCGCCTGATCGAGGAGTGGGTGCGGCGTTGGGCAGGCGTCTGAGCCCGGGTGGGGGGCTGGGTTGGTGGATTTGGGTGGAATTTGGGTTTTGACCGCGAGGGCTTCGGTTTCTAACGTCGGCGCGTGGATCAAGGCGCAACCTCGTTGAGCGCATGGAGTCGGCTGCGCAAGGC
>CAYYMW010000589.1:0-3088 GCA_964472515.1 uncultured Verrucomicrobiota bacterium
GCTCCCCACCCCGGCGGTCTTGCCTCCCACCACCAACCCGGCGCTGCCCAGCGATCCCTACGCGAAGCATCTGGGCACGGTTACCCCCGCTCCGGCAAAGAGACTGGACCGACGCCCCATGTACTTGGGACTCGGAGCCCTGTTACTGCTGCTGGGTGCGGGAATGCTCCGGTGGGTGCTCCTGCGCCGGGCGCCACGGAGTCGTTCGAGTCTGATTTCGCGTTCGCTGGAGCGGCCCAAGTAAGCCCGGTGACTCCGCCGAGGGACTCAGGACTTGCGGTCCAACTCGAAGAACTGGGCGGCCCGGGCCCGGGACTCCGTCAGCAACTTGCGGCGTGAATCCGTGAGGAGGAAGGCATCCAGCGCGATACTCGCCACAAACCAGAGCGTCAATACTCCCATCGGAGTGGAAGGCAGCCATCGCTCCCAGCCCGACCATCCCGTCAGAGCGCCGGCAATCGAAACCAGACTGACCATCACAGCGAAGGCCAGCCATGGCAGGATCATCACCATCATCACCGCGCGAGCAGACGCTTGGCTGAGCTTGCGCACCGACATGGTCTGCCAGGCGGCATTCCAGATCAGCGTGGCGCAATCGGCCAAGAGCACCAAGGCCGTCGCCAGAGCGGCCAGCGTCACCTCCGTCTGTCGCAGCCGCCCGCTCGGGGCGAGGCGGTGGCTGAAACCGCCCACGAGCAGGCAGAGATTCGGCATCAGCGCGCAAACCAGGAATGGCAGGACGCGTGCCACCGAAGAACGCCAGTGACCCGCCAGCACGGCCGGCACGCGTATGCCGGTGGTGAACAGCAATTCCAAGGCGCCGGTGCGCCTCAACTCTGACAGGACGGCCACGGACTCCGCAGCGGTCCAATACTTGAGCAGAGTGTGCAAACCGACCACGAGCAACAGCCCCCCTTGCAGCAGCAGGCCATCCTTGCGCATCTCCCAGAGCAGCCAGCCAACCCCGGCCGCCCCGCAGGCGGGGAGCAGCCAAGCCAGCGGCCATGGCGGCCGAACTCGGTCTGCCAACCACTGATAGGGATTGCCATCCAGCAGACGCCGGTACCCGCGCCAACGCGGCATCCGCGCCAGTTGGCGGCGAAAGAAGCTTGGCCGGTCGGCGATCACGGCCGTTTCCACCAGGCGCGGCAGTCGCCATGCCGCCACGGCGAGCAGCACCCACGCAGAAGCATGTATAGCCACCAAATGCACGGCCACCAGAAGCGGTTGGGCCGAGCCGTGCATGACCCCGAGTGCCGCCGCCGGGCTGAGCGCACCCACAAACTCAGCCAGCTTGGGGTATCCAGCCGCATACAGAATCCAACCGGCGATGATCGGGATCATGGCCGCCAGCACGGCCAGCGCCCCGGCTTTGCTTTGCCAGGACCGGGACTTGGCAAACCAGCACCCCAGAACCAGACCGGTCGCGCCCGCAAGAAACGTCACATTGGCCAGCAGCGCCGTTTGCAGGGCCAGTTGGGCAGGGCCGACCCCACCAAGCATCACCGGAAGGGTCAAGACCGGTACCACGGCCAGCAGGTTGGAAGCGATCCGGATCAGACAGGCCGCCAGCTTGGCCAGCAAGATGTCCCAGCTTCCAAGGTCTGAAAGATAGAGAAAGCCGAGTGTGCCCTCTTGGCGCTCGCTAACCACACTCTCCGCGGTGGAGGAGACCGCCACGAAATAGCAGCAGAAGCATGCAATCGTGAAGAGTCCTCCCAAGCCTGCCCCGCCCGCCACTCCCGCCCCGCGCAGCGTGAGAATCAGAACGGTTGGTGTGAGGATCACCCCTCCCACCACCACCGTCAGGATTCGTTCCCGGCGCAAATTCCTGCGCCGGGCCACCACCAGCAGTTCGCGCAGGATGACCGGAGTCGCGTTCAAGCGTTGAGCAACTGCCACCAGTCAACGCCACCAGTCCGGAAAACACAAGCCCGCCGCTCACCCCAGACCCAGTCGCAGGAGCCGCTGCCAAAAACCCCGGGGGGCGGGTAGGAAACGCTCGGTGGCCCGGCTGCGAAACTCGTGGCGCATGCGCCACGCCACCCACACCAACAGCAGCACATCCACCGCCACCGCAATGCCGAACCAGACCGCCATGGCGGTTTCCTCACTGATCGGGTTCATGAAGCGGCGCCGATAGGCGAGAACCTGCATGGCGCTCAGCCAGAGGATGAAGGCCACCCACGGTACGACCAGCACGCGCAAGAGAGTCCCGGCGGCGGCGTGGCTGGGATGGCGGCTGGCCACGGCCATCCACGGTCCCAACCGGGCGATCACCACCGCATCGAGCACCAGCAGGAACATCACGGCAGCGTACATCGAAACCAATACATCCCGTTCCCCATAGGCCTGCCGCAGCCCCATCCGCCCCAGCAGCAAATCCGCCACCAGGACGGCCGCAATGGGGAGCCCGAACTGACGCCAGAGAGCCTGGCGCTGTCCGCGGGCAATCTCCGCCACTCCCAGGGGGGTGGCGAGGATCAACTCCAGCGCGCCGCTGCGTTTGTCCTCGGCCAGACGGGTCACCACCGTCGTCCCCATCCAGAACTTGAGCACGCCGTGCAGCAGGAGGCTGGTCATGAAGAACCAGCCGGCCTCGTGCCAGACAGCGGGCTGGTAGAGATATCCCCACAGCCAGAATGCGGCGAAGACTCCCAGCAAACTCCAGACGCGCGCCGGTTGGAGACGGTCTCTGGCCGCCAGCCAGAACATCGGGTTGATGGTCAGCAACCGGTCGCGAAATCGCTTTCGGCTGGAAGTCGATCCGTAGGCGGCGTGCCACCAAAGCCGTCGGCCGCGCTCCGCTTGGGCGCTGGCGGGACGATCCTGCCAGATATGCGGCAGAATCCAACTGGCCCCTGCCAGACTGGCCCAAGCCATCGACTGGACCAGACCGATGGACCCCCAGAAGCCCTTGAAGGGACTGCCGAGAACGCCCTGCGCCATGCCGCTCACCAACGCGTAACCCGGGCTGGGATAGAAGAGCCACTCGGGCGGCCCCCCCCCGAAGTTGGCGATGCCTTGGTGCCGCTGCCAGAAAAACCAGCCCAGCGCCGCCCCGCCCGGCAGGACCACCGAGACCCCG
>CAYYMW010000590.1:0-3074 GCA_964472515.1 uncultured Verrucomicrobiota bacterium
CTTCCACGATGTAACTCTTTGGCATCATCGCCAGGAAGCGGGGCGGGAAGGTCATCCGGGCGAAGCGGTTGGAGACGAACGTGGTGGTAAAGGTGATGTCGTAAGCTCCGGCCGCCTCATTGGTGACGGCGGCTTTGACGAACGTCCATTGCCAATCGACGCGGGAGCCGTTGGTTTGGACGGCGCTGGGAGCCACCTTCAGCAGCGTGGTGAAATCCTCGGTCAGCAGGACGGGTTCCACGAACTCAAGCGTCAGGCCGCCTTCCTCCAGCACCCGGACGTAGCGGTCGAAATGGGCGAACTGCCGCTGCACGGTCAGAAGCCGGAGGTACACACAGCCGGTCAGGCCCAGCAGGGCCAACGCAACCAACAAGGACCCGGCCACCCGCCTTCCCCACCGCCGGAAAAATCCTTTGCCGGGCTGTCCGTTCATGGACGAACCGGTTGGCCGGCCGCGCCGTGCCCGTCCCCTCAGGAGCGGGACTGCGGCGGCACCGGAGTGTAGATCTTGAGCAGGTAACCCGCCGAGGACATCCGCCCGCCGAAGACCGTGAAACCGAAGTACTTCGACACCTTCTCGAACGGCGGCAGCAGGGTGAAATCGACCCACTCCTTGAAGGTCTTGAGATGTTCGTCGCCCTCTTCCTTCCCGCCCGGGACGGCGCCGGTGAAGAGCTTGGCGAGCACATCCGGGTCGGCCTTGACCACCTCGAAGCCCAGGCGGGCGTTTTCATAGTCGTTCTGGAATCCGAAGAGGCCGTTGGCCAAGCCGTCCACCCGTTGGGCGGCATCGGCAAAGCCAGGCAGCTCGGTCAGCGGCTTGGGTTTCGAGTCGCTGCTGCGCAGATAGTCTTCCAGCATCGCGGCATCGGTGGTGACACCGACATAGCCGCCGCTCGCGGCGAAGTAGAGGGTCTGTTCCTTGGTTTTGACGGCTCCTGGAGGGGTCGGTGTGGGAATCGAAAAGATCGTCCGACCCAAGAACTCGCGCTCCTTCAATTCCGCCCCCATCAGCGATACCACCGACTTCACCGTCTTGGCCAGCGTCTCCGCGTTCGGCGACCCGATCAGGACCAACGACGGCGGCGCGCTGAGCTCCTCCAAGGTCCGTCCGCGCGGCGCCTTCTGGTAGGAGATCAGGTCGTCGCCCAGTTGGGCCACGATGCTCTTGCGCAGGTCGAACCCGGGGTCCTTCTCCTTGACGGCGGCCTCGATCTGGGCCACCAGGAACGCGGCTCCGCCTGGCATGATCTCGTTGACGATGGACTCGATGTTGGCCCAGAGCTTCTGACCGTCGCCGCGCCAGCGGCTGCTCTGGGTCACGTCCGCCGGCACAAAGGCCGGCGGGGCGGCATCCTTGGCCTCGGTGGTGAGGAGCTTCACCAGGCCCTTGCGGCCTTCCTCGGGGGCGCCCAGATAGAAGTCGGCCTGGCTGCCTTCCGGGGATTGCCGGAACGCGAAGGCGAGCGTCTTGAGGCTGTTCATGCCCAGGGCTGAAGGGAGCTTCTGCACCGCGGCAAAGGGGTTGCCCGGGTCCTGCTTCTTGGCGCCTTCGCTGACCAGCTTGTTGATTACCTCGGCCAGCGGCGCGAAGTGAATCCACCCGAACGCGACCGCGTCGCGGAAGAGTGTTTGCTGGCAGCTCTCGAAAGCGGCGACTTCCCCCAACGGCGGCGCGCCGCTGCCGGCCAGGCGGGCGAGCACGCTTTCCAGCGCCTTGGTGCTGGTGCCCACCAGGAGGAGGGAATCGGTCTGGCCAAAGCTCACTTGGATCTTCGGCGCTTTCTTGGCGGCGGAGGCCTCCGGCTTCTGGTCATCCCCTTCCGCCGCCTTCGCTTCCATGTCCTCCAGGTCCAGGGTGAAGGTGGTGAACTCCACGTCGCGGATCTTCTCGGACTTCAGCTTCTCCCCGCTTTCGGAGAGCTTCTGCTTCACTTCGGCCAGCCGCTTTTGGAGGTCGGCGGCCTTGTCCTTGGCGTCCACCAGGATCAAGGCGGCGGGCAGCGGGTCCTCGCCCCCGGTCCACCCGTTCTGGGTGATGGCGACGGTCACCTGTCCCTGGGCGAGGTCCTCGTAGTCCTTGAGCTTGAGTTTGGTCTCCTTTTCGAAGGGCTCGATGACCTCCTGGTTGAACTTGGCCATGAACTTCTCGCGGAACGGCCCCATGGCGGGGTCGCTCCAAAGCCGGTACGCGCAGGCTTCCTTGCGGGCGCCCCCGAACTTCTGCGCGTCGGGAATGCTCAGCACCGCCAGCGTGTCGGCCGGCAGGAGGCTCGGGGCCGGCGGCACGGCCGCGCCGAGGGTCCAACCCAGAGTGAGCACGGCCACCCAGCCGGTGCGAATGACCTGGTTCAGCGTACGCATATGTCCATTACTCGTTATCCAACCATTTGACCGAACGTGGCCGCAGCCCTCCCGTTCGGAGGGCCGCATCCTGCGCGGCTTCTCCGCCGCGATCAAGTCTGGCATTGGGGGGGCCCGCAGGGCCGCCTACCGGTTGTCCGCCTCTTCCTGTTTCAGGCGGCGCGGGGGTTCGAGGTACCGGTAAGCATTGCTGGGATTGTCGTTGTCGTAGGCAAACGCATCCCGCTGGTCGAGAAAGTAACGCACGCGCTCGACGGGGATCGCAAAGCCCAGCCCCTCGCCGAACGTCAGCTTCATGTTGGTCACCCCCACCACTTCCCCCCGCAGGTTGAACAGCGGCCCGCCGCTGTTGCCCGGGTTGATCTGCGCCGTGGTCTGGAGGAAGAGGTCACCCTGCATCTGGCGGGTCTTGGTGCTCAGGATGCCCTCGGTTACGGTGCGTTCCAGGCCCAGCGGGCTGCCGATGGCGAACACCCGTTCCCCCACCGCCAGCGCGTCGGTCGTGCCCAGCAATACGTGGGCGAACTTCGGCGCGCCCGCGTCCTCGATCTTGAGCAGCGCCAGATCGGCAAACTTGTTCATCGCGATGATGCGCACCGCCCGGTAAGACCGCCGGTCCAACTGGCCTCCGCTCTGGTGGTAGACCTCGATCGAAATCTGCGTCTCACCCTCAATCACGTGGAAATTAGTGATCAGGTACCCCTCCTCAT
>CAYYMW010000591.1:0-3053 GCA_964472515.1 uncultured Verrucomicrobiota bacterium
GTGTGGGTGGGGACCGGGGAGGGGCTCCTGCGCTACCAGAAGCAGGCTTTTGTCCAGGTCCTGTTGCCGGGTGAGGGGCGGCAACCCTCGGTGCGTGATGTGCGCCGGGCTTATGATGGCTCGCTCTGGGTGGCGAGCAGCCGCGGCCTTTACAACCTGGCGCCGGGGCGGACCAACTGGCTCCAAGTTGCCGATGGACTGCCCGCCGACTTGGTCTACCAGGCCCATGAGGATGCCGACCGACGCCTGTGGCTGGGAACTGCCCGGGGGATCGCCTGCCGGCTGCCGGACGGATGGCACCGGTGGCCGGCCACCGAACGAGAAGGCCGTGTGCATGCTTTCTGGCTGGCGGAGGATCGGCAGGGCTTTCTCTGGTGCGCGAGCCAGCGCGGCATCTGGCGCATCCGCCCGCAAACGCTCCTGGATCACTGGCGCGATCCACAAAACGAAGTCGAGGTCCGGGCCTTTACCCACGCGGACGGCTTGCTCGCCATGGAGTGTCTGGGCGGACGCCAGCCGGCCGGCTGCGTGGCCTCGGACGGCCGGCTCTGGTTCCTGACCCGGCGCGGACCGGCGGTGGTGGACCCGCAAGCCATGCCCTACAGCCGCCAGCCTCCCCACACGCTGATCGAGCGGATTCTGGTGGACGGCAAGCCCCACCCGCTGCGGGGCGAACTCCGGTTCCCTCCCGGCACCCGTTCGGTGGCCATTCAGTACGCCGGCCTGAGCTTCGCGGCGCCCGAGAAAGTGAGGTTCCGCTACCGGTTGGAGGGGTCCGGGGAGGCTTGGATTGAGGCCGGAAACCAACGCGAAGTGTCGTATGCCAGACTGGCGCCGGGCGCCTACCGTTTTGAGGTCCAGTCGTGCAACCACGAGGGTATCTGGAGCGTGCCGGGCGCCAGCTTGGCGTTTCACCTCGCGCCGTACTGGCACCAGACGAGGTGGTTCTGGCCCCTGGCGGCAGGCGCGACTCTGGCGCTGGCTGGCGTCGGGCACTGGTTGCGCATGCGCGTCGCGGGTCGCCGCCAACAGGAACTGGAGCTGCTGGTCGCCGCGCGCACCCGCGAACTCGAACACCAGATGGCCGGGCGCCTCCAACTCGAGGAACGGTTGCGCCTTTCCCAGAAGATGGAGGCGGTGGGCCAGTTGGCCGCGGGGGTCGCCCACTATTTCAACAACCTCCTGACCATCATTCGAGCCCACGCCGACCTGCTTGGCGAGCCGGTTCAGACCCCCGAGGAAAACCGGGAAAGCCTTCAGGCCATTCAGCAGGCGTCGCACCGCGCAGCGGAACTGGTGCGGCAACTGCTGGCCTTCAGTGAGCGCCACATGCTATCGTCGGCGCCGCTGGACCTCCTTCGGCTGGTGCGGCGGGCCGAGCCGAAACTGAAGCAGACGCTCGGTCCGGCGATTGAGCTCCGCTGGGAGCTGCCCCCGGACGTGCCGTTGATACAAGCCGATTCCGCCATCGTCGAACAGGTGCTCTTGAGTCTTGCCAGCAACGCGCGTGACGCGATGCCGAACGGCGGTCAATTCGCGATCGGGGTGGCGCCGCAGGTCGTGAGCGAAACCGAGGCTGGCTCCCGTAACGAGGCCCGACCGGGGGCCTTTGTCGTCCTCTCGCTCACGGATACCGGCGTGGGGATGCCCCCCGAGGTGCTCCATCGCGCCTTCGAACCGTTCTTCACCACCAAGGAGATTGGCCGGGGCGTCGGCTTGGGCTTGTCCTCCGTCTATGGCATCGTCCGACAGCATGGCGGTTGGACCGAGGTGGCCAGTACCGTCGGCCGGGGCACCGCAGTCCGCCTGTTCTTCCCGGTGGCGGGTGAGGCTCCGGAGCGGCGGTGACCGCGGCTCGCTCGCGGTGAGCAGCTTGCGCGTGGGGCTACTCGGTGTTCGGATAAGAGCCGAGCACCTTGACAAAGTGGCAGTGTTCCTCGACGTACTTGACGGCTTTGGCGATGCGAGGGTCGGTGATGTGGCCGTCGAAATCGATGAAGAAAAAGTACTTCCAGGCAGTGCGCTTGCTCGGGCGGGACTCGATCTTGGTCAGGTTGATGCGGTACCGGCGGAACGGCGCCAGGGCGCGGTAAAGCGAGCCGACCTCGTCGGCGATGCTGAGGATGAGGCTGGTGCGATCCTTGCCGCTGGGCTGGCTGAGTTGCCGGCCCAAGACCAGAAACCGGGTGGCGTTGTTGGCGTTGTCCTGGATGTTGGCCTGGAGGATTCGCAGTTGGTAGCGTTCGGCCGCCAGCGAACTGGCGATGGCCGCGGCGGCCGGATTCTCCGCCGCCAGCTCCGCCGCGCGGGTGGTGGAGGCGGCTTCGATGATCTCCGCTTCGGGCAGGTGGTTCTGAAGCCAGCCCCGGCATTGCGCCAGGGCTTGAGGGTGGGAGTACACCCGGCGAACCGAGGCGCGCGGGCCGTTGCCGATCAGACAGTGCTGAATGGGGAGGACAATCTGCGCCGTGACTTTGAGGTCGCTGTCGACGAACATGTCCAACGTGCTGGTCACCACCCCTTCGGTGGAGTTCTCGACCGGCACGACGCCGTAATCCGCCCGGTTGGCTGCCACCTCCGCGAACACGTCGGCGATGGTCTTGAGCGGGACGTAGTGAAGACTGGACCCAAACCGGCGGATGGCTGCCAGATGAGTGAACGTGGCCTCCGGACCGAAGTAGGCGATCGTCAGGTTCTTCTCCAGCGCCAGGGCGCTGGACATGATCTCCCGGTAGATGGTCCGCAACAGATCGTCGGTCAGCGGCCCCTTGTTCTTGCGGCAGATGCGCTGCAGGACCGCCTTCTCCCGGTGCGGCGCGTAGATCTCCTCGCCGGCGCGCAGCTTGATGGCGCCAATCTCCAGGACATGCTGGGTCCGCGCGTTGAGCAGGCCAACGATTTTGCTGTCGATCAGGTCAATGGCTTTTCGATGTTCAACCAAACTCATGGTGCCTTTCGGGACGGCCTATGGCCGTCCAGTGTCGGCCGGCGCGGCCCCGGGATCCCCCGGCATGCCTTCGGCGGCGGGCGGATTCGCGGGCGGGGGCTGGGGG
>CAYYMW010000592.1:0-3044 GCA_964472515.1 uncultured Verrucomicrobiota bacterium
GCTTTCCATGCGGCCATTTCGGCGTTGGGCCGGGGCGGCGGAGTGGTGCTGGTTCCGCCGGGCGACTATCGTATCAACGTCGTGATCACCCAGTCGAACGTGCGGGTGCAAGGCGTGGCGAGCGGCGCGTTTCCGTATGGGTACGCGACCAATCGGCTGCGGCCGTATGATGTGGCCAAGCCGATCATGCAACTGGGACAGGATGTGGCGGCCCACTACGTGGCCGACTGCGAGGTGTCGGACTTGCTCTTTGACGGCCTAGGCGAGAAGGGCGAGGTGGGGAGCACCGGTTTGCTGGCGGCTGGAGGAACTTACCAAGGCTGGTTCGAGCGTTTGTCGTTTCATCACCTGCGCAGAAGCATCGTGGTGGTGGCGGGCACGAACGTGGAGACTTCGCTGCTGACGTTTGTGGACGCGCGGGTGGTGCTGGGAGGGTATGGCGAGGACGACCGGGGAATCTACGCGCAGACCCCGACGGAAGGCAATAAGTGGCTCACGGGCCTCAGATTCATAGGTGGGCACGTGAATGGCGGGCGTGTGGGCAAGTGCATGGAGCTCCGGAGCGCGGGGGCCAGCTTGTTGGGGGGACCCTACTTCGACATGCCGGGGACGAACGGCTTGCTGTTGACGACGAATTTGACGGGGGCGACGGGTTTGCCACGACTCCACTGTGCAGGCGAAGTGAGTTTTGACGGCGACGGCACGAAGGCCATCGTGCAACTTCCGCGAAACGATATGCCGTTGGACTGGTATATTACTGGAACTTACAGTCTGTGGGGTGGATATGCGTTGAGTGACGGAACCGTGATCAAGGGGTTTGGATCGAGACTGGCGGTGAACGCGCCGGTGTTGACCTATCCCTATGTGCGTGGAGTCCTGAACCTCTCGGACGAGGCCGCCGGCACCAACGATTTTGCTCCCAGCGGGGCCAACCGAGTGAATGTGGACCGCGGTACCATGCGGTTGATCAGTGCGGGGCATGTAAGTCTGCAGCCGGGCGCCGGGGTGGTGGAACTCCACGCGGCTCAGCCCGGACAGCACCCCGTACTCCGTTTCCAAGCTGCGGCACCGAACAAGCCGTTCGATATCAGCGCCTCCAGAGCGGGCTTGGAACTGACCCCCGGAGCGGCTGGTGCCGAGGTTCGAGTACGAGGCGAGAAGACACGCTTGGTGTCGGAGGGTTCGGTTCAGGTGGGCGGAGTTATCGAGGCTGGCGGCGTGGCCAGTGCGATCGCCGCGGGTGGCTCCACCACCCTGAGCGGCACCAACAGTACCTACCTGGCAAACGTGGAAGGGGCGCGGGTGGTCCTGCCGTCGGCGGTCGGGCGGCGTGGACGCGCATACACGGTCAAGCTGGTCGCACCGGCTATGTCCGGCGAACTGCGGCCAGAAGCAGGCGAGTTGATCGACGGGGCGGCGCGCTTTGTCCTGCAGGGCAGCAACGCCACGGTTACAGTGCAGAGTGACAGCACCAATTGGTGGGTGCTGTACGCCCGCTGAGCATGAGTGTCCCCCCGCAGGCGACCGAGGCAGGTGAGGCGGTGGCGCAAGCAGGCCAAAGGAGGACGGGAGGGAGAGCCGGGATTTGTTTGTGAGCCGGTTTCTCGACGAAGCCTTGATCCGGTTGCTTGGGGCGATGATTCTCTTCGCGCCGTGGGCCTTCGGTTCGACACCGACCTGGGCGGTGTGGACGATGAACGCGATGGGATGGACGCTTGGCGCGGTGGTCCTGGCACGAAAGTGGGTGGCGTGGCGGGAGGGAGGACCGGCGGACGCCCCGGCGGAGTCACGGGTGCGCGTGTGGCTGACCCGCATCCTGGCGGCCCTGAGCGTGCTCTTTCTGCTGTACGTTCTGGTCAGCGCGCTCAACTACCGGGCGGACTACTTGGAATTCGAGAGCCGCTTCGCCTACCGGGAGAATTACATCGCCTGGCTGCCGCACTCGTACGATGTGACGCAGACATGGCGGGCCTTTGGGAGTTATGCGGCGTTGGCGGCGGTCTTCTGGGGGGTGCGGGATTACTTGCGTCCCCGGCACGGGCATGGCTCCCCTCACCGCGAGGGACCACGTGGAGAAGAGTCGCACGGCCCGCATCTTTCCCGGCGATTGGTCTTCCTGCTAAGTCTGCTGTGCCTGAACGTGGGCGCGGTGGCTTTGGAGGGGATCATCCAGCGATGGAGCGGGACCAACAAGCTGCTGTGGATTCTGGAGCCCCGCATCAACAATACCCCCGAGGCTCAGTTTGGCCCGTATGCCTATCGGGCCAACGCGGCGCAGCTCTTCAACCTGGGGTGGCCGGTGTGTGTGGGATTGTGCTGGGCCATGGTGGAGGCGGGGTTGGCGCGAACCCGGCGGGTGCTGTGGGCTTGCCTGCTGGGGGCGGCCATGGTGACGGCCGCCGCCCCATTGATGACCACTTCGCGGGCTGGCGCGGGCATCACCGTAGCCTGCCTGGCATTGATGGTTGGAGGTGGGCTGGCGTTTCATCGGGGTTCGCGCGCCGCCTACTGGGTGAT
The DNA here is from genome assembly GCA_964472515.1 of uncultured Verrucomicrobiota bacterium. Taxonomy (GTDB): domain Bacteria; phylum Verrucomicrobiota; class Verrucomicrobiia; order Limisphaerales; family J093; genus CAYYMW01. The sequence continues at coordinate 2,518 of CAYYMW010000592.1, forward strand.
AGGTCTGGCGGGGCTGGCGCTTCTGGGAGGTGGCGTGGCGGGCAGCCAGCGCTTGCGGGAGCGGATCTGGGCGCCGATCTACGTCTATCCGACTGAGTACACGGTGCTCAAGGGCCCGGTCGCGGTCAAGTGTCGGTTGACGCTTCCAGCCCAGAATCCAGGTCTGTTTATGGGGCTGGTGGGCTTGACGGGAAAAGGGGGGCAACTCGAGCGTGCGCCCCAAGCGCTGGCGGTTTTCGTCGAACGAGACGGGAGGCTTGAAGCACAGGTTTATGGGGACGACGGCGAGCCGGTCAACTACGTGCGCGTGCCGGGCTTTCTGCAGCGGTTCGCCGGACAGCAAGTCGAACTGACGGTGATGGTTGACGAAGGGATTCGATTTGCCGTGGACGGCCAACCGCTGGCTGCCACGAGCGTGCTCGATCGCTCTGAGCAGCGGGTTCCGCCGGTTCGCGCCGGGTATCTTTGGGTGGGGCGGATGTATCCCGGAGGTGGCGCGTACACTGGGTTGATCCACGCCGTGGAGG
>CAYYMW010000593.1:0-3039 GCA_964472515.1 uncultured Verrucomicrobiota bacterium
CCGCCAAGCCTCCACGCGCGGAACCGCGCGGAACGTCCACGGCCCGGCCCGGGCTCGCCCGGGCGTTGTCGAAGCTCGGCTACTGCTCGCGCCGGGAGGCGTGGGAGCTGATTGAGGCTGGGCGGGTCACCCTCAACGGCCGAACCTGCCGGGAACCGGAGCAACCGGTCGTCTTGACCAGGGACCGCATCGAGGTAGACGCCCAAGCCATCGCCGCCGCCCAGCCGGTCCACCTCATGCTCAACAAGCCCCGGGGCCTCGTCACCACCGCCGCCGATGAGCAGGGACGCCCCACAGTCTTCACGTGTCTCTCCGACCCCGCGCTGCCGAAACTCTCGCCGGTCGGCCGGCTCGACATGGCCAGCGAAGGCCTCCTGCTCTTCACGAATCACCACGCCTGGGCCGCGGGGATTCTCGATCCTCTCCGGCATATCGAGAAGACGTACGACGTCCAGATCGACTGCCTCGCCGGACCTGAGTTGCTCGAACAACTGCGGCAGGGGATTCGTTGCGGCGAGGAAAGGCTGAGCGTCCGGGACGTCCGCCTGCTGCGGGCCGGGAGCCGGCATTGCTGGCTCCAGGTGGTGCTCGACGAAGGCCGGAACCGACATCTCCGCCGCATTTTCGAAGCCTTGGGAATCGCGGTGTTGCGCCTCGTGCGGATCAAGATCGGTACCTTGGAATTGGGGAATCTGCCGAAAGGCCAATGGCGGCAGCTGACCCCGGCTGAGGTGGCGGACTTGGCCGCCGGCAGCGGTGGTCCTTTGCTCAAGGGCGCAGGAAACGCTCCGCCGCCAGATCGGCAAACCGCAACCCCCGCGCCGTGAGACGGAATCGATCCGGCTCCACGATCCCAAAGCCCTCTTGCTCAAGGGCGCGTATATCCTCACTCCAGTGTTCGCGCAGGTCGAAGCCGGTAACGCGCTGGAAGTCCTCGAAGGGCCAGCCAATGATCATCCGGAGGCCAAATGCCGCAATCTCGCCGGCACGCCCCAGCGGCGGCAGTTGCTCGGTGGAATCGACGGGGCGACGCCCCTGCAGCAGCTGGTCGGAGTACAGCGAGGTATTGGCCCAGTTCTTGGTCCGCACGCCCGCCACGTAGCTGGTGGCGCTGGGTCCCGCGCCGTGGAACTCGCCGCCGCGCCAGTAGTTCACGTTGTGGCGGCAAGCCCGGCTCGGCTCTTCTCCCCCCCCGCCTTCGTCCCGGGCAAAATTGGCGATTTCGTATTGCCGGAAACCGCGCGCAGCGGCGGCTGCCACCAGATCCTCGTACTGGTCGCACGCCAGATCCTCATCGACGTCGAACTCGCCCGCACCGAGTTGCGCGTAGAGCGGCGTGTCCTCCTCGTAGATGACTTCGTAGCTCGACAAGTGCTCGCTCTGCAACGCCGTCGCCTCCGCCAGCGTCCGTTGCCAAACCTCCCGGCTCTGGCCGGGGATCGCAAACATGAGGTCGAGGTTGACGTTGTCGAAGCCCGCGCGCCGCAGGCGGTCGAAGGAATCGAACGCGACGCGGCGGGTATGCACCCGTCCCAATCGGCGCAGCAGGTCGTCGTCGAACGATTGCACACCCATGGACACGCGGTTCACGCCCAGCGCGCGCAGCAACCGGGCCTTGTCGCCGTCGAGCGATGCCGGATTGCATTCGACGGTCCATTCGGCGGCCCCCAGCAGGCCGAGCTCGCGCATCGCCTCGCCAATCCGTTCCCAATTCGCCACCGAAAGCAAGGTGGGCGTGCCGCCGCCGAAGAAGACCGTGCGCGGCCGGCAAGCCGGGGCGATCATCCGAAGTTCCCTGATCAGCGCCGTCACATAGCGGTCGCGCACCTCGGCCGGGGCCGGCTCGGAGAAAAAGGCGCAATACTCGCACTTATGCGCGCAAAAGGGGACATGCACGTAGAGCGAAGTCACCGGCGCGGCCTCGCCAGCCTTGATGGCAGGAAGGGCGGAGGGCGCCTTCGTCTCCGAAACTGCGGGTACGGGATCGGAGCCGTCCGGCACGGCGGGATTCACGGCGCGGCCAGTTCCAGGGGCCAGGTGGCCAGGCGAGTGTAGCGCGCGCCCTGCGAAGCCAGCTCGCTCTGGTAGAGGACGACCTCCTTGGGCCGCCAACTCCCCAGCGGCTCGGAGGGGGAAGCGGAAAGCACGTTGGCGAAGGCAGCCCCCACGGCTCCCGCCGAGCCGGTCACGCGCCCCAGCGACAGGTGGGGATGAAAATCCCGTTCCTCACGGTGGGCCGAATGGGCCGCACAGGCCGACACCACCTTGCCGTGCAATTCCTCCAGGTTGGCCAAGTCGCCGGCCAGCCCCATCCAGATCACCCGGGGATGCTCCGGCGACGGAAACGCCCCCAGATGCTGGAGCGTCAGGCTGGGGGCCTTGAGGCCGGCGCACTGCGCCTCCAAGTTGTTCATGAGATCCTCCACGGAAGTAGCCGGCACATCCCCCAGAAAGGCCAGGGTCAGGTGAAGCTGATCCCGCTTGGACCAGCGCACCGATTGGGCCGGCAGACAGGATTCCAACTGCCGCTGGCACCGCACCACGGCCTCGACCAACCTGGGGTCCAGGTCCAGGGCCACGAAGGTTCGAATCGTCTCAGACATAAAGCCTCGCTGCGGGGTGACTGGGGCGTCTTCCGAGGTTCCGGGGGACGCCGCATCCGCGTGCCGCCTGTGAAAAGGAGCATCCAGACTGTCTCCCTGCTCGCCCTCAGGCCAGCCAAGCGGTTGACGGTGGTAATCACGGTCCAGCTCGTGAGCGGCACCCTTCCGATGTCCCCGCTCAGACGCCCGACCATCCGGAATCCACTGTCGCGCATCCACACCAACATCATAACCCCAAAACCGATGGCTGCAAAGAGATAGAGTGGGTGGCGCAACTCCAGCCCCATCAACGGCCAGCTCATCGCCGCCGCCGTCAACATCGCCACCGTAGGCGGGCCGGAATTCCCTCTTCGCCTCCGGTCGCGGGACAGGTCAGCTAACGCCGACTTTTGGCGCAACGTATCATTTTGCCCACCCCACCCCCACCCCTCCGGGT
>CAYYMW010000594.1:0-3027 GCA_964472515.1 uncultured Verrucomicrobiota bacterium
CCACCAACCCTTCGTCGGTGGCCACCAGTTCATAGGGATCGATCGACACCTCGAACTGCTTCACCTTGCCGAAGGTGACTGTGTCGATCACCCCCACGAAGCCCGTCTCCGGATAGAGATCATAATCCGAATGCGGATAGACTGGCAGGCTGACATACAAGTACCGCCCGTCCGGCGAAAGAAAAAGGGCTTCGGGTCCCTGCTCCAGCGTTACCTCGGCTTGGGGCTGCCCGTCGGCCAACTCGAGCTTGACGACCCGCCGGCCGGCTTGGTCCGAGAGGTACAGGGCCTTCCGTGCCGGATCCCACGCGAGGCCAGCGGCTGGAAACGGGACTTGGGAGGAGGTCTGCAGGGGGAGTCTGGCTTCGGTGGCAAATGCCGACATGACCAGTGAACTTGCCAAGCACCAAGCCCAAGCGCCAGGGCGCACGAGAAGCTGAGTCATCTTCATGGATGGAGGACTAATCGCGTGACCAATTCAGATTGCCCCATATAGGGGCCTTCTGCCAAGCGGAAACCGCCAGCCGACAGTAGCTGTCAGCGCGGCTTGTCGGCGCGACCGAACCACTTATGCGCGCGGTCGGGGTCGGCTATGCGAGACCCGCGGCAAGCAGACTATCGGCGAGCCCCAGTGGCGGCCCACACCGCGCGGATGGCTTCCTCGTCGCCGAAGCCTTCGGGGACCGCCGGGCTGGGGTTGTTGGCGTAGTACCAGCGCTGTCGGCCGACCGGGGAGGCCAGGGTGCGGCTGCCGGGCATTTGGAGGTGGCCGTTGGGATCGGTCTGGCGCACCCAGCCCTGCGCGTAGGCTAGCCAGTTGCTGCGATACGCCTGGCTCTGGTGCGCGAACCAGGTGATCTCGTCGTAACCCCAGATCCAGATGCTCCCAGCCTTCGGTTGGCCGGGTGTCTTGCTGACGCCCCAATTGTCGATCTCCACCAGGTAGGGCAGGTGCTCGCAACTCCAGCCCGACGGGGTGATCCCGCCCTTGCTCCGGCCGTAAATGCCGTCGGAAAAGCCCAGCTTCAGGATGGCCTCCTGCGGCTTGTCCGGCGTTTCCATGATGCGCAGGGGGAATGAATGGAAGTCCATCAGCAGCCGGCCATCCCGCACCAGGCCGCCGCTGGGAACATGCGAGTCGAGCAGCACCATGTGTCGGCGGGCGTGCTTGGCGGCGTGGGCGCGGATCAGCTTCAACACCTCGGCGTAGTGGTCGAGCTTCGGATCGTTGCCGTTCATCAACTCGGTCTGTCCGAGGTGGATGGCCTCGCAGCCCGCATCGATGAACGAGGCCCCAAGGAAGTAGAAGTAGAGCTTGGTCTCGGGCTGGCTGACATCGGGCACGGATTGGCCCGGCTGCCAGTGATCCTTGAACCGGCCGCTGGGATAGAGCATGTCCGCATAGCGGAAATTTCGTTGCTCGACCGGCCGTCCCAGCGCCTTAAACGCCCAGTCCGGCACCGGCACCTGGTCCACCTGGGTGGTGACGATCTCGAAGATGCAGGCCTGCAGCACCATCTCAGGATCGGCGGCATGAACCTGCGGCACTTGTTCCTTGGCGCGTTTCAGGTTGGCCGGCAGATTGCCTTCCCCGCCCCAAAGACAGAGTGCCCGGCCGATGAACTTGGCTCCCGTACCCTTGAGCATGCGGATGTTGTCAGCCAGGTCGCCCCGGCCGTTGAGCATGCCTTCCATGGTGATGGCGCGGGAAAGGTAGTTCTCCAGCACCTCCCGGGAGATGGTCTGGTCGAAGCGGTAGGCGTCCGCTTTCGCAGCCGGGGCTGCCTCCGCCGCCAGAGCCCGGGGCAGGCAGAAGGCTGCGGCCATCAGCAGAAACCAGAGAGGACGGCGCGGCGGGCAAACCGCCGTAACGAGGGTTCTCTTCATAGGGCGCATGACGGGACGATCCTGCCCCAGCCGCCGCCTTTCGGCGAGCAATCTTCTGCCATGATCAAGCCTTCGGATTGGTTTCCGAGGCCGTATTGCTGTCGGAGGAGATCCAACCGGCAAACACCGTCAGGGTGTTGGTGCTACCTTCCATCAGCAAGTCCCCGCCATGGGCGCGGAAGATCTCCCGGGAGAGGCTCAGGCCCAAGCCCGATCCCTCCACCCGGGCGCTGCGCGACTTGTCGGCGCGATAGAAGCGATCGAAGACGCGCCCGTGGTCGGCGGCCGGGATGCCCGGCCCGGTGTTGGCGACGCGGACCATGACGCGACCCGCCTCCCGGGTCAGTTCAAAGCGGATGCGCCCGCCCTCGCAGTTGTACTTCACCGCATTGTTGGCGAGGTTCTGCACCGCCTGCTCCAGCAGGTGGGGATCGGCGCTGACGTGCAGATCGGGAGCGAGTGCGCGTTCCAGGGTCAAATCCGGCGCTTGGATCTGGGAGTCCTCAATCACATTGTCCAGCATCCGCGTCAGGTTGACCGGCTCACGGTTGATCCGGAGTTGTCCGGCGTCGGCCAGGGAAAGGAGCAGGAGTTTTTGGACGATGGCTTTGAGGCGGCTGATTTCGTCGAGCAAGCTGCTGTAGACCTCCTGCTGCGGCGAGCCCGATGGGGCGGTTTCCAGGGCCTGCTCGAGCTCGACTTGAAGGCGGGCCAGCGGGGTTTTGAGTTCGTGCGAGGCGTCGGCGCTGAAGCGCGTGGCCTGCGTGAAGCTCATTTCCAGGCGGTCCATCATTTCGTTGAACACGGTCACCAGCCGGTTGAACTCCTGATCCTGGGTCATGGCGGGAATCCGTTGATCGAGCCCGCGCACGGTGACGCGCTCGGCGGTCTGGGTGAGCGCGAGGACGGGACGCAGCGCGCGCCGGGCCACGAGCCATGATCCCCCGGCCACCAGCAGCAGCGCCGCCGGCAGGGTGGCCAGGAAGGTGTTGCGGAGCTCGGTCATCCGGCCGTTGAACTCACCGATGTCCGCGCCCACCAGCAGCACCACGTACGGATTGCCCATGACGCCGATGCGCCAGGTCCTTCCGTCGGCGGTGCGCGTCACGAAGCTCGCCTCCAGGCGGGGGAGGCCGGGGT
>CAYYMW010000595.1:0-3027 GCA_964472515.1 uncultured Verrucomicrobiota bacterium
GCCCGCGGCGGTTCCTGAGCCGGCCACGCCTGCAGTTGTCCCTGCCACTCCGCCGCTGGCGGCCGCCACACCCACGAATCCACCCCCTGCCGCCCCACAGGCACCTCCTCCCAACCCCGCCGTGTGGCCCGAATTGCGCGTCCAAGCGGTCTTCTATCGACTCAACAATCCTTCCGTGCGTATTAACGGCCGCACCCTCTACCTCAACCAGGAGATCGATGGGGCGCGAGTGGTCTCCATCCAACGCGATGGAGCGGAACTCTCCTTCCGGGGGGAGTCCAAAACGCTGAAGCTCGGGCAGCAGCCCTAGGGAAGAGGGACTCGAAATGCGACCACTGCGCGAATGGCTGGGCGCTGCGCCCGAACGCAGCCGGGTGATCCCGTTTGCGGTGTTTGTGCTCCTGACTGCGGGACAGGGCCAATTGGGGATGGCGTCCGCCTACTGGGTCTACGCTCTGAAAACCTTGTTGGGGGCTGGCTTGCTCTGGTTGGTCTGGCCGCTGGTCCCCGAGATGCGCTGGCGTTTCAGTTGGCAGGCGGTGGGGACCGGCGTGGTGGTCTTCGCCATGTGGGTGGCCATCGACCCCGCCTACCCCAAGGTCGATCAGGTCTTTGGGCAGGTGATGCAGAGGTTTGGCGGCAGCCCCAAGGCGCCGACTCCGCCATGGAACCCATTCACCCTGTACGGGCAGGGCTCAATGCTGGCTTGGCTCTATGTGGCAGTTCGGGTGCTTGGTTCCACTCTGGTGGTTCCTCCCTTGGAAGAGGTCTTCTACCGGTCTTTTCTTTACCGGTACATCGTTAAGCAGGATTTCCTTTCGGTTCCGCTTACCACGATGGCGGCCGGTTCCCTGCTGCTTTGCGCCACGGTCTTCGGTCTGGCTCACCAGGAGTGGCTGGCCGGCATCATCTGCGCCATTGCGTACCAACTCTTGGTGTGTCGAACGGGCCGCTTGGGCGATGCCATGACTGCCCACGCCATCACCAACTTGCTCCTGGGCCTCTGGGTGGTCTACCGGGGCGCGTGGCACTTCTGGTGACCCGGTCGCACTTCCCGCCGGAGGACTGCTCGGAGGGTAGGATTGACGACCCGGCGGGGCGAGCGATGGGGCCGGCCGGTCGGCTAGCGCCGCCCTTTGAGTTGGTGCATCGTGGCGCGGCGCACTTCCCGGTCAGACTCCCGTTCCCGCAGATCCTCGCGTTTGTCGTACTCCTGCTTGCCTTGGCAGACCCCCACCGCCACTTTGACGCGCCGGTTCTTCCAATAGAACGACAGCGGGATCAAAGCCACCCCCTTGGCCTCGGAGAGCAGGCGCAGTCGCCGAATCTCGGACCGGTGCAGCAGCAGCCGTCGCGGCGCCTTCGGCACATGGTTGAAACGGTTGCCGTGTGAGTACTCGTCGATGTGGGCGTTGTACAAAAACGCCTCGTCATTATCGATCCGGACAAACGCTTCGCCGATCTGCCCGTGGCCTTCGCGGAGGGACTTCACCTCCGTCCCGCGCAACGCCAGCCCGGCTTCCACGGTCTCGAGCACGTGAAAGTCCCGCCGGGCTTTGGAGTTGGTGACGATGTCGCCCACAAAACAGAATCAGCCAGAAGGCATCCCTTCTGGCTGACGAAAGGTGGCTGTTGGGAGGTCAGGCGCGCTTTTTCTTGCGCGCTGCCTCGGTGTCTTCCTCCGGGGTGCGTTCCCAGAGAACCTTCTCGTCAATCAGTTCCGCCAACGCGATGTCAGCCGCGCCCATGTGCTCCGCGCCGGAAATCTGCGGACGGCTGCTGGCGCCGCCGCCGGAGTTGAGTTGCCGCACGCGGCGGGACACCAAGTTGACCAAGGTGTTGGGGTTGCCGACCTTCTCCAACGCCTTTTTGGTAAGTTCGCTATTCAAGTGCTTTGTCAGTCTCCTGGCAACGCCAGGAACCGAAATCATAAATTGGTGGTGAACGCTTGCAAGCACTTTTGTAGGCTAAATGCCAATCGTTCGTTGGGCGGCAATGGTTTGTGCATCGGCCAGCCCCCACCTGCGCCAACCCACTCACCCCCGCGATCCCCGCGCCTGCGGTGATGACGGAAATCACGCTTGCAAGCCCGGCCCTCGCACGTAACGTCCTCCCCATGTCTTCGAAGACACGGAAGTTGGCTACCGAGGCTCCCCAATCTATCAAGGGGACCTGCGATTTTGTGCGGCGTCACCTGGGTTCACGCCCGGAAGAGTTGGCGGAGATGGTTCAATCCCTCGGGTTCAACCACTTGGATGAACTGGTGGAAGCGGCGGTGCCCGCCTCGATCCGGCTGCGCCGGCCGTTGAACCTGCCCGTGCCCTGTTCCGAGGCGGAAGTGCTGGGACGGCTGCGCTCGCTGGCCGCGGGCAACCAGGTCCGCCGGTCGTTCCTGGGTCTCGGCTACCACGGATGCGTGGTGCCGCCGGTGATTCAGCGCAACGTGCTCGAAAACCCCGGTTGGTACACGCAATACACCCCGTACCAGGCGGAGATTGCCCAAGGGCGCCTGGAAGGCCTGCTGAACTTCCAGACCATGGTGTGCGATCTCACCGCCATGGAGATCGCCAACGCTTCGCTCCTCGATGAAGCCACCGCTACCGCCGAGGCCATGACCATGTGCCACAGCCTCAAGCAGACCGAAGGGCGCGACCAACTTCTGGTGGCGGAGGATTGCCACCCGCAAACCATCGCCGTCCTTCGGAGCCGGGCCAAGCCACTGGGCATCCGGGTCGTCGTTGAACCTCCCGATCGGTTCGATCTCAATCCACGGGCCTTCGCCGTGGTGGTGCAATACCCGGGGACGAACGGCGAGGTGAGGGATTTCGAGCCGCTGGCCGCCCGCGTGCATGCCGCCGGAGCGTTGCTGATCGTGGCCGCGGACCTGCTGAGCCTCGTGTTGCTGCGCCCGCCGGGCGAGTTCGGCGCGGATGTGGTGGTGGGCAGTGCCCAGCGTTTCGGCGTGCCCATGGGGTACGGTGGCCCGCACGCGGCGTTCTTCGCCACGCGCGATGCCTATAAGCGCCA
>CAYYMW010000596.1:0-3007 GCA_964472515.1 uncultured Verrucomicrobiota bacterium
CCCCACCTCAGGCGGCGTGGCCGGAGTGGGCGGTTGAGCAGCGGCGGACTCGGATGCATCCATAGCAGTCACGGGAAGCTAGTCCACCCGCCGGACCCTAGCAAGCGGGAGTTGGTCCGGCCCGACCGGCGGGTGCTATGCCGGGGTCAACCCGCGGAAGAAGCCTTCGGCTGTGCGGCAGGTGACGCGAGATAGCTCCGCCATGTCGGTCTGCCTGATCGCACAAACCGCTGCGGCCGTTTCGGCCAGATGCGCGGGCTCGCAGCGTTTGCCCCGGTACGGCACCGGGGCGAGATAAGGGCAGTCGGTCTCCAACATGAACGAGTCTGCCGGAACGGCCGCCAGCGAGGCGCGGACTTCGGCGGCATTCTTGAAGGTCAAGATGCCGGTGAAGCTGACGAGCGAGCCCAAATCGAGCACCGCCCGCAAATGAGCCAAGCCGCCCACAAAGCAGTGAAACACCCCGCGCACGCGCCCGGCGTAGGGGCGCATGACCGCCAGGGTGTCGTCCATTGCCTCGCGCTGATGCACCACCACGTTCAGCCCCACCTCGGCGGCCACCTCCAGATGCTGCTCGAAGAGCGCCCGCTGGCGGGCGATGAGAGCAGTGTGATCGGGCGCAGGCGAACCGGGCTCCGGGCGGGGCAGGTAATGGTAATCCAAACCGGTCTCTCCCAACGCCACGACTTTCGGCTGAGCCGCCAACTCGCGCAACAGGGGTCGGATGTCTGCCGGCGCTTCGCCGGCCTGGCCGGGATGCCAGCCAACGCCCGCAAAAATCTCCGCGTGACGTTGCGCTAACTCCACCGCCATGCGGCTGCTGGCCTCATCGGTGCCGATGGTGACCAGGCGGGTGACGCCCGCAGTACGCGCCCGGTCGAGCAGGGCCGTGAAGTCAGCCCTGAAGGCGGGATCGTCCAGATGGGCGTGGGTGTCGTAGAGCATGGGGCGAAGGCGAGATTCGCTTCAGGAGCCGCGCCCGGCCTTGAGCTTCAGGTTGCGGAACCAGACTTCGCCGCCGTGATCCTGCAGGAGCAACCGCCCGCGCACCTTCGTGCCAAAGCCGGCGACGGTCTTGAACTTGCTGGCCGCCACCGCCTGGCGCACGGCCTCGCTCCCGAGTTCATACGCCAGGACCTTCTGGTCGTTCAGCCAGTGTTCAACCTGCTGGCCACGGACGACGATGCGGGAGCGGTTGATCTCGCCGGGCGGCTTGGGAAGGGCGCCGGCCTGGGGCGGCAGCACGTCGTAGAAACTCGCGGTCAGATGCTTGGCGGCCACCTTGGCGGGATCTTCCGCGCTGGGATCCCAGAGTTGATACTCGTGGCCGATGGCCTGGCCCCGCTCTTCGAGGATGAAGTACTTCACGCCGCCGTTCGCGCCCTTGGCCAACCGCCATTCAAAGGAGAACTCGAAATCGCCCAGCGTGTTGGTGGTCACGATATCCCCTCCCCCGCCCTGCTCACGATGCTTGAGCCAGCCGTCCTCGACCACCCAGCCCTGGGCAGGGAACGTGGGCTTGCCGAAACTCCGCCAGGCGGTGGTATCACGGCCGTTGAAGAGCAGTTGCCAGCCTGCGGCTTGTTCGACTTCGGTGAGGGTGTTGGGGGCGGCCGCCCCGGCGGGCTCGGCCGCACCGACCGAAGGCAACCCCGTCGCCGCGACGCACCCGGCCCAGACCAGCAGCAGCGAAACCAGGGTCGTGTGGAGTGGCGGATGGCCGGGAATGTTGGCGCAGATCATGTCGGGAGCGTAGCGCAGACGTGCTGGTTCAGCCAACGTTTTTGGCGGAGTGGACCGGGCGTCAGGACCGCGGCGGTTCCGTCAGGACCGAAGACCGGTTACTCCTGGGGGGCCGCCAAGGCCGCTTTCTTGCGGTCCTCGCGCTCCCAGTACCAAGCGATCCAGATGCTGATCTCGTAGAGGAGTTGCAGGGGGATGAACATCAAGACCTGGGTCAACACCTCCGGCGTGGTCAGCAGCGCGCCGAGGACGAGGTTCACCACGATCATGTAGCGCCGAAAGCCGGCCAGCTTGCGGTAGTCCAACACGCCAACCTTCACCAAGGCCAGCAGGATGACCGGCATCTCGAAACCCAAGCCCATGCCGAGCATGAACTTGGTCACGAAGCTGAAGTAAGTCTCGGCCCGCCATTCGGGCACCTCGACCCCCATCCAGAGGGCGTAGGCCTCGGTGGCCTTCAGAGCGAGGGGCATGATGCCGAAATAGCAGAAGCAGACGCCCGTGACAAAGAGCAGCACCCCCACGGCGAACGCGCGCCCGAAGTACTTCTTCTCCTTGATTCTGAGGGCGGGCAAAATGAACTGGATGATATAATAAAGGACCAGAGGGGCGGCGAGTATCAACCCGGCGAAAAAGGCCAAGTGCAGCGAGGAGACGAAGGGAGCGGCTGGATCGAGGAAGACGAGGTCGGGCATTCTGCCGGGCACCTCCGCGCTGGCAGGGTTGGGCAAGAGCTTGACCGCCAAGACCTGACTGCCGCCGATCTCCAACGGTTCCAGTTGGAGACTGACCACCCGGTTCGATCCGAGGGGGAAGCTGCCGAAGACATTGGTCGGGCTCTGGAACCGGGCCAACCGGTTGGTGCCGAGGTAGAGCGAAACCGTCTGGCCGGGCTCCTTCTGAATCAGGCGGGCACGATCCAAGGGCCACTTCAGAATCATCACCACCTTGTTGACCGCGAGCAGACACACCACCATGGCGATGAGGGTGGCCACGCTGCACTTGATGAGAACCCAGCGGAGGTCCTCCAAGTGTTCGAGAAAGGACTTCACTTCGCCACCGCCATCCTCAGGAGATTCGGTGGAGTCATGCTCGGAGCTCTGCTCAGGATGGGCTTCCGCCGGAGCCGGAGGGTTTTCCGCCGGTGGCCCGGCTTCGCCGTACGGCTCAGCCATGAGGGGAAACGAAGCGGGTCAGCTCAGGCCTTGGGAGCGGCCGAAGTTGGGTTGGCTACGGTACCCTCCGTGGGGGCGGAGGTGGGCTG
>CAYYMW010000597.1:0-2982 GCA_964472515.1 uncultured Verrucomicrobiota bacterium
CCACCGGCCCTCGCCGCCACCGCGACTGGCAACCGCCCGCCCTTCCGGGGAGCAGGTGCCGTCCGAGCGGTCGCTCGCGGGAGGAACGGTGCGCCCAGCAACTCACCCCGCGAAGGATCATCAGCCCGAAACCAGGGAGGCGGCGTGTCTCCGTGAGCAACCCGTTCCACCGCGGGCGCAGGCGAAGAGTGGCGGCCGAGCGCCTCGCCATCCCGCGCCCCCACGCTCGCCGGACGAGCCCCACCGCGGGAAGCAGGAACGAGCGCGCGGTCGGGGTCACCCAGAAGGCCTCAGCCGGCCAGCCGGGAAGGGCAGACTTCGGCAGGGCGGCCGTCACGAGCGGGTGCCCGAGCGGAAGGGGTTTGTTTGGGTAAAGTGGCGGCGGCTCTTCCCCAATGCGCCGGGCTGGAGTCCAGCGAGCAAACTGACCGCCCCGGTGATCGTTGTGGGCCACCGCGAGCCGCGCTGGCGCAGTGTGCGGTGGCGGAAGGGTCCCAAGCTCTTCGAGGTCCGCGTCCAGGACCGGGTGTTGTTCCGCCACGCTCCGCAATGGAGCCCGTTCCACGGGCTGACCGCTCCGGCATTGCGTTTTACGCTGAAAAAGTCACAATCGCAGCCCATGAAGCGGTTGCACCAGCCGAAGCGGCCTGGCCAGAAGCGGGGCCAGACGAAGGATCACGGCCACTCGCATTGAGCGCATGAGCCTGGCCTGCCCCAATTGCGGGAACAAGGTTCACCTCACGGACCGTTCCTGCCCCGCTTGCGGCAGCGCGTTCGGTCCCTTGCGGCTGTCCCGCCTCTTCGGCCAAGCCACCCTGCGCTGGGCAACCCAGGTCACCGCGCTCCGCTGCCCGTCCTGTCGGCGGGCCTCACCCCTGAGGGCGAAGACCTGTGGTCACTGCGGCCAGTCCATGACCGTGCAGGCGGCGGTGGAGGCGAGCCTGCTGCCCCTGCACAAGCGCTGGCAGGATTTTCTCGGGCAAGCGGAGCCGAAGACGATAAAACGCATCCAGTGGGGTTACCTGGGCTTGAGCCTGGCCCTGCTTTGGGGATTGCTGAGTTACGCCGAGACTCAGAGCGCCGGGCGCTGGATCGGCTCGGCCGTCCTCTCGATCCTCTATCTGACCATCTTCCTCCTGCTGGCCGCGCTCCTGGTGCCCAAGTACGTCTGGGCGTCCTTTGCGCTCCGCACCTCCCGGCTGGTGAAGCTGGCGGTGGTGGCCAACTACCTGACCGTCCTCCTGCTCTTGCAGCAGTTCATCGGGGCCTGGCCGATGCGGGCTACGATCCTCGCCGCTTTGTTCGTCGTGTCGTGGGCCGGCGCGTGGCTCTTGTGCCACTTCTTATGGCCCGTATATGTGCAAACCGCCAACATTCTCCTGGGAGGGGGTAACCGCGACTTCGATGCCTCCGATCCCCAGGGACGCACGGTGAGGTCGGGTTGACGCCGCCGCGCTCATTCTGGGACCTGCTGGGCCGAGTCCCCCGCGACGCGTCGCGGGGACCTTCCGCCCTCTCCCTCCTGGCCGAGCCCAAGCCCACCGGCGTCGGCGCGTCCTTGGTCGGCCAGACCCGCGCGCAACAGGCCCCCTGCGCGGTCTACTTCAATAAGGACCAGGTCTATTGGGCGATGCGCAACATGCCGATCGAGGAGGCGCCCAAGCACTTCCTGATCTGCGGCGCCGTCGGCGCCGGCAAGACCACGGCCATCGACCTGTTCCTCCAATCCGTCGCCCCGCGCTTCCTTCCCGACCGGACCGAGCCGGAGCAGTTGATCATCTTCGACGCCAAGCGGGACATCCTCCCCACGCTCGCCGGCCTCGGCCTGCGGCCCGAACAGGAAAACTTCTGGATCTTGAACCCGTTCGACGAGCGCTGCGCCGTCTGGAACTTGGCCGATGCCGCCAAGGACCCGGCCATGGCCCGCTACATCGCCACGCTGCTGGTGCCCCAGGAACCCCAATCCACGTCCCCTTTCTTCTCTTCGGCGGCGCGCGATCTGGTGGTGTACGTCATCTGGGGGCTCTACCGTCTCCGGGGCACGCGCTGGTCTTTGCGCGACCTGCTCTGCGCGCTCGATTCGCGAGAGCACATCTTCGGGGTGACCGCCCGTCATCCCCGCGCCAGCCGCCTGGTGGCCTCAATCCTCAACGACGACAAACACGCCTTCGGGGTGCTCTCCACGCTGACCACCAAACTGGCCCGCTTCGAGGAGGTAGCCGCCTTGTGGCACCGCCGCGAGGACGCGCGGCGCTTTACCATCCAGCAATTCCTCCAGCGCCCGGGCGTGCTCGTGCTGGGGTACGACCCCGTGCTCCACGAGAGCCTCTGGCCGATCAACGCCATCCTGCTCAAGGCCCTGACGGATGAAATCCTGCGCGGCCCCAATGCCCGCCAACCCCGCTACTGGTTTGTCCTGGACGAGTTTCGCGCCATGGAAAACGTCGATTCGATCCACAGCCTCCTCAATCGCGGCCGCTCCAAAGGAGCTTCGGTCCTGCTCGCCCTGCAGAGTATCGAAGGGCTGATCGACATCTACAAGGAACACCGCGCGGAGGACATCCTGAGCGCGTGCGCCCACAAGACGTTTCTGCGCGTGGGGGACCCGAAAACGGCCGCTTGGGCCGAGAGCTATTTCGGCAAGACCCGGCGGGTCGAGCAGGTCGTCAGCGAGAGCCACGGCTCGAAGTCCGGCCCGTCCACCTCCATCCAGTACCAACTGCAGGACCGGCCGAATCTGCTCGCGTCCTATTTCACGAACCTGCCCTTCACCGGTCCGGGCAAGCCGTACAAGGCGGTCAACGATGTGCCCTGGCTGGACTGCACCGTGATCACCGAGCGATGGTTCGACGACCTCAACGCCTGGCGGCGGCCTCCCGCCCAGGACGTGCCTGCGTTCGTGCCGCACACCGACCCGGACAGACAGAAACTCAAGGAATGGTCCCCCAACGAGGAGAAGTTGTTCGGGGTCAAGCCCCCCCG
>CAYYMW010000598.1:0-2978 GCA_964472515.1 uncultured Verrucomicrobiota bacterium
GGGTTGGTCGGCGATCCCCTGAACCACTTCAACCGAACCTGCGCCAGGCAAGGGGGCCACCTGCTTGCAGGCTCGCCCTGCCGTCAGTACCTGCGATGCCACGCCGGTGCCGCGTGAGTTGGACGGAGGCTCGGGTGCGCCCCAGTCGGCGGGCCAGCACGGGATCGGACATGGTGCCGAGGAGAGCAGGCCCCTTCTTAGTCCAAGGTGGCGGCTTCTTGTCAGTCATCGGACTTCTCTCCCAGGCGCGTGCCAAATGACCGGCCCACACCTCCCGCGATGGGTCGTCCATATGCTAATATCAAGAACCGACCCTTTTACGCGACCCCTTTACGGGCAAACAGAAGGGGCCGCCCATAAGGCTGGGCGGCGTGCTGAACCAAGGGAAGCGAAATGCTCAGCGACTCCGCTGCTTTCGGTAGACAGCGAAGGCGCAGAGGAGGGTTCCTACCGCCGCCGCGTATTCCTGAGGTTCAGGAACAACCGCCGCAATCAAGAGGCTGTTGTAGTAGCCATTGGCCGCCCAACTGGTGCCTGCGTTGGTGGTGCGCCGGTTGGCAACGAAAGTGTAGCCACCGGAAACCGAATAGACGGGGTTGGCGTTGATCGCAGTCCAAGAAGTCGAGGCAGACGGCGCGTCGGATTTGACGACCAAGGCATAGGTGGTTGAGGGATTGAGCGCCCACAGACTATCAGTCAGGTCCAGGTCGTAATAAGCCGAGCTCGTGGCCAGCGACAGGGTGAAACTCTCTGCGGCCAAGGCGGAACCGGTTGGATCGTTGGAGCCGTTAACCGCAAAAAGGCTGACGTTGACGGTTCTGCTGACGGGGCCGGACGATGAGTACAGGCCCATCTTTAGCGCACTGAGGGTCAGCGCGCCCGATGCCGGGGTGGTGAATACCTTGGCATTCCAGTTGTTGATGGTGATGGAGCCAAGGCTTCCATCCAGCGTAGCAGTGCCGTTGGCGGTGTTGTCCAGCACGATGGCCGCGTGGGACGCAAGCGAGGAGCCAAGCACCAACACCACCGCCCTGGCCAAGGAGGCCCGGGTGCCGAACGCCAAGCAAAGGAACGTTTTCATAGTCCGGATCGTCGAGCAGAACGTGATGAAGCCATAAACACCTTGAGCAGATTTGTCAAGAGACACTGAGCAGTAAATGGGTCGGTGACATGGCTGATCCACGGTTTGGGCAACCATGATGGATAGAAGGTGGCTACGAGGGAGGAGGCTTTTCGGTTCTGGTTGGCGGCCATGGCATCGTAGAAGCCGCTCATGGTGGCGGCGCGCGGATTGGGGCACTGGCGCATCCACGCTAGGGCGAGGCTGGCGACGGCCAGACCTTCGTCTCGCCCACCTGCGAACTGGACGTCTATGACCGCGTCGGCGTCGGCGACGGCTTCGCCCCCGGGCTGGTCTACGGCATGCTGACGGGCGCGTAACCCTTACGTGCGGGCACACACCCGCTGTCTCCCGCACCGCGTCTGCCAATGCAGGTTGGGGATGCCCAGTTGTTGCCGCCGGATGCAGACCGTGGCCATGGAGGCCGGCACGGGCGCGGCGGACGAGTCGGGCGTCGGTAAAAAGAGCATCGCGCATCGTGATTTTGCCACTGTTTGCTGCTATTTGCAGGTATTGGGCCTGGCGGGCGGGAAACGGACAGGATAGATGACCGGATCGCCCGCGCGCGCCGCCGTGACGCGTGAGCCGGTTTGCGGTGCTGCGCACGGCGAAATGGGAGAGGACAGGATGAACAGGATTTACAGGATGGCGGAAGGCGAGGGGGGGCAAGTCCCGCCAGGGACGGCCGGGAATAGCCCAGTCTTTCAAGACTGGGTGGGGCGGGTTTGATTTCCGGGCGAGTCCCGCAGCGCGGGACGATAGAAGGGATACGCGACGCATGGGGTTGGAGGTTGGCGGACCCCTCCCGACCTCCCCTTCCGTACGAAGGGGAGGTGGTGGACAAAACAAACCGGTGAACCCTGGGCGTTCGGCCCGCTTTGGTTGCGGACCTGCGGTCGGCGAGAAGCGCGCGGGCCTTTGCCCAGGGCTATCATGCTCCCGGCCCTACAGGCCGGTTGAGTTGCGGCGGACCTGCGGTCGGCCATATTGGGGAGGACAGGATGAACAGGATTCACAGGATGGGAGGCGGTGAAGGTATGAAGTGCGGGAGCAAACCGTGGCCATGGGGGCCGGCAAGGACGCGGCGGACGAGTCGGGCGTGAGTAAAAAGAGCATTGCGCATCGTGAGTTTGCCGCTATTTGCTGCTATTTGCAGATATTGGGGCTGGGGGGGCGGCGTAGAGCGTCAGGACGGCATTCGTAAGACGCTCCTGCGGGGTTGCGCACCGCGGGATGGCCGGGCCCGCCAGACCCTGATTCGCTGATGGCAGTGCTCATCGACGCCCAGCTTGGAGTGGGGCGTCACGGGATGCCAGTCGTCCATGGACTGGATGGACTGCGTGGGGAAAAGAGGCCGGTTCGCGGTAGCGGCCTATGGATGCTCTCTTGCGGAGTGGTGGGGCTGATCGTTTGGCCGCATGGCGCGCCCGGACAGCCACTGACCCACTCACGCGCTCCGCACAGGGTTGTTCCTATGGCAAGCCAATGAACCGACACATGTTCCGAACCGCCTCCTTCGACACTTTAGGCCAGGGCTGGAGCGGCCTGGCCCCAGACGGGCGCTTCAGGAATTGCTAGCGACGCGCTTGGACGCTCTTGATCGGCCGGTTGAGCCGTCTCGCCACTTCTTCATCCCGCATCGTGCCCAACAGCGCCATGCGGAATTCCGGAGGCCCTTGGCGCCCCACCGCGCTGAAAGCGCCGGAGGATGGCAGCCTGGGGGCACAGGCCCGCCATCCTGCTCACCGCAGGTGGCCGGCCTCGGGCGGCCACCCGAAACGGGCCGAACGCCCGAGGTTTGTGCCCATCTAGTCGACCGCAGGTCCTTCCCTTCGCCGCGAAGGGGAGGGCCGGGGTG
>CAYYMW010000599.1:0-2960 GCA_964472515.1 uncultured Verrucomicrobiota bacterium
TGGAGAGCAGCTGCAGGCGCTCCTGCGTCACCCCGCCGAAAACCATCGCGCCCAGACGACCGTTGCCCACCGGCAGCGCCTCCACCCACTTGACCGCTGGCTTCTCATACCAGAGCCGGTTGCGGGAGTCCGGTTCCACACGGCCCGCTGGCTGCTCTTGCGTCAGGCCCCACGGGCCTGCCAGCAGCGCCAGAATAACCAAGGTCCGTTGCATGGGGCTGGTCGTCATAAAAGAGGAGATGTGGAGCAGGCCGCTCGCTTTACGGGTCAGGCTTCCCTTTGGCATGGAGTTCGCGGATTTCGGCATCGTTCAACGCACGGCTGAACAGTTCAAATTCATCCAATGCCCCGCTGAGATTGCGGACCAGGGGAGGGGCGGGGTCCGGACCGCTCAGGGCATTCCAGTTGCCCAGTTCCGCCGCGCCCAGCCGGAAGGGCGGCCGCTGTTTGAGCGCGTGGCGGGAAACCGGTTCCCCGTTGACGTAATGGACCACCTGCCCGGCCTTGTCATCCAGCACTACCGCCAAGTGCAGCCACCTGCCGAGTTGGTCGAGGGTGAGCACCGGAGGGCTGGCCAGAATCTGGTAATCGCCCATCCCCGGACCAAACACCGTCAAGCCCAGGACGCCGTCGTTGCGAATCAGCCAGTGTACGGTTCCGGGCTCGAACCCATCGCTCATGAAGAGCGAGTTGAACTGCCGATCGAGTCCCTTGACGCAGACCCAGGCTGACAGGGTCAACGCGTCGAGGTCCCCCGGCACATCCAGGCGCACCCGGTCGTTGACGCTCTGGAATTCCAGCGCCTGCTTCTCGCGCCAGCGGCCTTCCGCGGGCTGGCAGCCCACAATGGTCGCCTCGGGCACGGAACGGTTCTTCTCCGCGGCGTTGCGCAGCGTCCAGTCCGACCCGCTGAGGTTCTCGAAATCCAGATGCACCAGCAGCGACGGATCCTGGTTGAGCTGCGCGTTCGCGAACTGCCACCGCTCATAGCGGAAGGCCTCCGAGGCCAAAGATCGTTCCTGGAATTCGAGCATCGCCGTAAAGGCCGTCATGCTCGCGGCCATGAGCCGCGGCGGCGCATTGGCCTGCACCGCAGTGGCTTGCCCTTCCCCCAGCAACTGCCTCCCCACGGTTCCAGGCTGCACCTCCACCTTCCCCTTGAACACGTGGACCTCCGTTCGGGCATGGGTGGAATCGATCCCGAACGCTGTCCCGAGATCCACCATGTTAAGGTGATCGGTCCTCAAGCGGAACCCGCGCGCCGGTTGCGGTACCTCCGCCAGCAGGCGCCCGCTCGGACAAACCGCTTCGCTGCGAGAGACGAGTTGCAGCTCCGTAGGGCCCTCGATTACCAGCCGCGCGCCGCTATAGAAGACCACTTGTGCCAAGCCGGACTCCAAGCGCAGCCAGCCCGGGTCCAGGGCGCTCCCCACCCGTAGCGGGCTGGTGCCTTGGGCCCAACGCGCGTCCACGGCGCGGGTCAACATTGCCACCGCGGTGCTGGTGGTTCCCTTGGCAGAAGGCCGTTTGAGCCAGAGCGCGAATCCCGTGACGAGCACCGCCAGACACGCTGCCAGCGCCAAAACCCGGGTCAGTGTGACGCGTCTCCCCGGGCGGAGCCGATGGTGGTCGTGCCCCCACGGTGGGGCTTCCTCACCAGTTCGGTAGGTGCTGGGCTGCAGCGAGTTGTCGGACTCCACCAGCGGCATCGCGGCGTCCCTTTGGACCTGCCCGTGAACCGCATTGCGAATCTGCTGCTCGAAGAGGTTCGCCTCCACGAAAGCGTGCAGGTGATCCGGGTCCGCCTTCAACCAGGCGACCAGCTCATCCCTTTGGGAGTCCGACAAGGCGTCCTCCAGGCAAGCCGCAATCAGTTCACGGGGATCGCTCATGCCGCCCGCCCGTCCAGCCGCATTTGCTGCTCGATGCAAACGCGCAGTTGCTCGCGGATGCGCTGCAGCGCCACTCGCACCGCCGCGCCCTTCGTGGCCAGTCGATGGGCAATCTCCTCCGCGTTCAGTTCCTCGTAATAGCGCAGACGCACCATCTGCCTCGGCCGCGCCGGCAATCGCTCCAAGCACACCTCCAACGCGGCTGACCGCTCGCTCGTGGCCGGGGCGAGTTGGGCCCAAACCTCCGTGAACTTCTCGAACAACTCAGTGTCGAACGTGACGAAGCTCCGGGCTCCGTCACGTTGGAGCCCAAGGACTTGCAGCCTGGCCACCCCCAGCGCCCACGCCAGGAACGGTCGCTCCCCGTCGTACTCTCCAAACCTCCGAAACAAGACCAACGCCGTCTCCTGGACGAGATCCTTCGCCGCCGCCGGATCGCGCACCAGGGCGTGCAGGTAGTTCACGACGGCCGGCTGGGCATCCGTCCACAGGCGCATGAACCGTTCCTGTTCCTGGTCGTTGATCATTGTTACAGTATATTTCCACGGACGACCGCAAGTGTAACAGAAAATTTCAAAGGTTAATTAAGAAACCGATCCCGTCGTCCCTATCGCTTGGGTGGCAAGGCCATACCGCTCCTTCGATGATCGTGTTCGCCCCTATCCAAGACGCAACGCGCGACATGGGGTAACACAGCGCAAAGGCCCGCCATCCTGCTCACCGCAGGGGGGCATGCTCCTCGGGAATCCAAGTCCGGCCGGGACGCCGGTTGGGGATATAGAACGCTACGCGGGCCTGCTGAACCGCCCCCCATGCAACAGCCCAACCGAGCCACTTTCCCAGTCCATTGTCGCCGGCGTTCCCCCCCAGATCGCCATGCCCAAACCCTGAGGCCCTTGGCGCTCCACCGCGCTGAAAGCGCGACATTCGATAGCCCTGGGCAAAGGCCCGCAATGCCTCGGCCCGCCGCAGGCGGGCATCCGAAGCGGGCCGAACGCCCAGGGTTCACCGTTCGGTTTATGTCTATACCCTCCCCTTCGCGGCGAAGGGGAGGGTATAGACATAAAC
>CAYYMW010000600.1:0-2942 GCA_964472515.1 uncultured Verrucomicrobiota bacterium
GCCCCGGCCCCAGCGCGTCGTCATCGTCAGCGATATCCACTACGCCTCGGCCGCCGAGCAGGCGCGGGACGGTTACGAGCAACGCGTCATCCCTCATCGTGTGGCACGGTCCCTGGCCTGGGCCTACCGCCACTACATCTGGCTGCGCCACCCCCTGCGCCACAACCACCTGCTGGACCGCTTCCTGGCGGCCGCGGGCGAGGCCGAGGCGGTCGTGGGTGTGGGGGACTACTCGTGCGACAGCGCCTTCGTCGGCGTCAGCGACGAGGCGGCCTTCCAAAGCGTCGCCGAGTGTTTTGGCAAATTGCGCGGCGCTTTCGGCGACCGGTTCGAGCCCACCTTGGGCGACCATGAGATCGGCAAGGGCGCCCTCTTCGGCGGCGCGGGCGGTCTCCGCCTGGCCAGTTACCGGCGCGCCACCGGCGAACTGGGCATGCGGCCCTGCTGGCGGCGCGAACTGGGAGGACACGTGTTGCTGGGGGTGTTCTCCTCGCTGCTGGCGCTGCCGGTCTTCGAGCCGGAGACGCTGCCGGAGGAGTTGCCTCAATGGCGGGAACTCCGCCGCGCGCATCTGGCCGAGATCGACCGCGCCCTGGCCAGCCTCGATCCCCGCCAGAAGCTCATCCTCTTCTGCCACGACCCGACCGCCCTGCCCTATCTCTGGGACGAAACCGCCCTGCCCCGCCACGCGCCTCAACTCGAGCGCACCGTCCTCGGCCATTTGCACACGAATCTCGTTTTCTGGCAGAGCCGGGTGCTGGCCGGAATGCCGGAGATCGGGTTCCTGGGCCAGTCCGTCCGCCGCATGAGCCGCGCCCTGCGCCAGGCCCGGGTCTGGCGTCACTTCCGGCCGAAGCTCTGCCCCGCGCTCGCCGGCATCGAACTCCTCAAGGACGGCGGTTTCCTTTCCCTCACCCTGGCGGCTGACAGCCAACCCACCGGCCGGTGGCAATTCCACCCCATCCCAAGATAGCGCCACGCTGCGTCCCGCCACCTCCCCGCGGCAGGCCGGGGACGGCCTTTCCTGCCGGAAGGCGGCCTTAAAGCCAGTGTCATCGCAACCTTGCCCGGCGGGCGGTGTTTGGTACAACCTCCGAAGACATGGGTGCGGACCAGGAAGCCGATGCGGCGCTGATGCTGCGCGTTCAGCGCGGCGACATGGTCGCATTCGAAGCCTTGGTAGACCGCCACAAGCAAGGCGTGGTCAACCTGGTCTACCGCACCCTGCCCGACGCCGCGGAGGCGGAGGATCTCGCCCAGACGGCGTTTGTCCAAGTTTACAAGTCCGCCCATCGTTATCGGGCCACCGCCAAGTTCACCACGTGGCTCTACACCATTGCCAGGAACCTGTGCCTGAACGAGATACGCCGTCGATCCCGGCATCCGGCGGAGGCTTTGGACGCCCCGGTGGCGGGGGCGGAAGGCGAATCCGAGCGCCAGATCGGCGATGTCCGCAGCTTCAGCCCGGATCAGACCGCGCTGCATAACGAACTCTCCGAGAAGGTGGAACAAGCCCTGAGCGAGCTGCCGGAGAACCAGCGCACCGCCCTCCTGCTCTGCCAGCAGGAGGACCTCGCCTACGAAGATATCGCCAAGGTGCTCGATTGCTCGCTGTCCGCCACCAAGTCCCTGATCCATCGGGGACGGGAGACGTTGCGGCAGAGACTCAAAACCTATCTCCGTTCCGGCCAATGGAATGCCGCCCGGGATTGAGCCGCCGCGCGCAACTCCCGGCCCGAGCCGGTGTTTGAACCACTGCATGTATGAATGAGACCGCGTTGAAGGAATGGGTGGAGATTGCCGCCCGCCGTCCTCTCTCGGAGGAGGAACAGGCGCGGCTGGCCGCCCTGCTGCGCGCAAACCCCGCCCTGACCGCCGCTTGGGAGGAGGAAGCCCGTCTCTCCCAGTGTCTGCATCGCCTGCCGCCGGTCCCGGTCAGTTCCAATTTCACCGCGCTCGTGCGGCAGCGGGTGGCCCGCGAATCCGCCCCGGCCAGAGCCCGGGAAGCCGGGTTTTCGCCGTTCCGCGCCTGGCTTCGCTCCTGGGGGTTGGGCTGGCAACTCGGGACGGCCGGCTTGGTGCTCGCCGTGGGAATTGCGACGTACCGGCAACACCAACTGCAGGTGCGCACCGAGATGCTGCGCGAGGTGGCCGCCCTCTCCGCGCTGGCCAACTCCCCCGGCGTCGACACCTTGATCGATTACGTGCCCATCCAGACCCTCCCAGCCTCGGCCGCCGCCGACCGCGAGCTGCTCGACGCCCTGCGGTAATCCCTCGCTGTCGTGACTCTTCGCCTCCAGCCTTTCGCCCACCGCCTGCCGGGCGTCCGCTCCCGCCGGGCGCCATGGCGGCTGGCGCGCGCGTTCAGGCTCACGGCGGCGCCGTTGTGCCTCCTCTGGTGCGTCTTCCGGTGCCTGAGCCTGGCGAGCGAGCCTGCCGCCGCCCCTCCGGCGTGGTCGGAACGTCCGGCCATGGACTCACGGTCGGTTCCTCCTCCCGTGCCAGAAGCCCCGGCGCCAACGCCCCCCCGCAATCCGATCGACACCCTCCGGGCGCTGCTGGCGATGCCTCCGGCGGATCGGATCGCGGCGCTCGCCTCCCGCACGCCCCAGCAGAGGGAGATCGTCGCGGCACGGCTCAAGGAGTTCGATGCCATGAGCCTTGCCGAGCGGGAGCTGCGCCTGCGCTTACTCGAAGTCCACTACTACTTGGTGCCGCTGCTGCAAAGCGAGCCCGCCGCCCGCAGCCACCTGCTGACGCAAGTCCCGGCCTCGCACCGCCGCCTCCTCGAGGCCCGTCTCCGCACGTGGGACAGCCTTCCGGCCGAACAACAGAAGACCTTGCTGGCCAATGAGGACCAAATGCGGAGCTTCCAGAGTTTCGGCACCAACACGCCTCCCACGCTGCCGCCGCCGGCCACCGCCTCCGCCCCCTCCCCCAGC
>CAYYMW010000601.1:0-2942 GCA_964472515.1 uncultured Verrucomicrobiota bacterium
CCGCAGGCCTTCCCACTGCCGTTGACGGGATTGGCCAGCCTGCGTGTGCGGGCGCTGCCTGGGATTGTGGAACATCCCCGCAGCCAGCAGATCGTGCTGAATCGCGCGTGCTCGTTGCGGGTGCGGGCGGCATCGTACGATCCGGTGAGCTACCAGTGGCTGGTCAACGGAGCGCTGATCCCAGGCGCCACCAACTCCACCCTGGAACTCCCGCGGGTGACGGCCGAGCAGTACGGCACCTACCAGGCGATCGTCAGCACCAGCTTGGGTTCGGTGGCGAGCCGGGCAGCCGAAGTCACGCAGAAGGTGCTTACCACGGGAGGGGAGCTGTACTTCGCCAACGTGCTGCCGGCTCAGGGAGTGGTTGCGCCGGTTTTTGCCGAGGACGGAATCACCCCGCTGGCGGGCGCAGGCTATCTGGCCCAGTTGTATGTTGGGACTTCGCCGTCCAGTATCCAGGCGGTCGGCGCGCCGACCTACTTCGGCAGCGGAGGGGCGGTTTACGCGGCTGCGGGCGATCGAGTGGTGCTGGCCATGGCCCCTCCGGATGCGCTGGTATTCGTGCAACTGCGGGCTTGGAGAGCGGATCAGGGGGCGAGCTTCGAGGCGGCTTTGAAATCGGAGAATCCCGTCGCCGGGGTCTCCAAGGTCATCTCGGTCGTGGCGGGAGGTCAGGGGGTGCCGCCGGCGCCGCTGCTGGGGCTCGAGTCATTCCAACTGCTGGCCGGCCTCAGGTCGTTGACGAAGCAACCAGGCGTCGGCGGCCCGTTGGCGCTCCAAACCTCAGCCAACCTGACGGCGTGGCAGACCCTCGACACGCTGACGAACGTCCCGGTGGAGGTGTTCTTTGCGGGATCGCTGGAAGCCGGGGAAACAACCCGATTCTACCGCCTCTGGGAAACCGCCGCAGGCCACCTGGCGTCCACCGAGGTCCACGGGCTGATGCGGTGCCGGATGCCCTCGGGGTTGTCGATGGTGGGTGTGCCGCTGGCATTCACCAACCGCACCATCGGGAGCCTGTTCAGTGGCTTTCCAACCGGGGTGTGCATCTACCAGTACAGCCCGGAGAGTCACCGCTACCGGATCAACCTCTTCGAGTTCGGCAGTTGGAACCTGCCCAACCAACTGTTGTCGGTTGGGGAAGGGTGCATTCTCTTAAATCCGACCACCCAGCCCATCGATCAGGTGTGGCAGGGTCCGGTTCCCTTGGGGAGCCTGGTCCGCCCGCTGCCGGTCGGTTGGTCGATTCAAGCCAATCCGCTGCCGGTGGCTGTGAACCTGAGTGAAATCCCCGGGCTGCCCCTTGCCGATGGGGACTTGATCGCGCGGTTCGACAACGCCACCGGGACCTACTTGATTGACGCCTATGAAGGCGGGTGGCTGGGCGGCCGGGCGCCTGTGATCGAGGCGGGAGAGGCCTTTTGGTTGTGGAAGTCCGCGGCTGGCTCTTGGCTGCTGGAGTCGCCGGCGGGTCGATAGGCCGGCGCGGCACGACCGTGGGGCAGCGGGGAGTCTCGTGATCGGAGCCCCCCTGGTGAGGAATCGGGGATGGTTTGAGTTTGCTACTGGCAGAGGAGGAAGCGGGTGGCTTCCAACTGACTCAGAAGCGCGCGCCACTGCCTGACGGTGATCTTCTCGTCACGCTCCCGGTTTTCGAAACGCCCGACAACCTCGCCTCAGCACTGCGTTATTCACGCAGAATGCGCTTCGCTGTGAGTGCAAGCAGACCCAGACCGAGCAGACAGATCGAGGTTGGCTCCGGAATGCCTCCGCCGGTCCAAAGACCGAACGACTGCAGCCCGACTAGGTTGGCAGGAAGACTGGGCGGTTCACCGCCACCCCCAGTGCGACAGGTAAAGATATTCGAGTAGCCATACATGCCTCCGGTCGCTACCGCTTGTTCAAACGACCCTCCGGCACTCCAGTTCCAGGCTCGCACTTGGAAGTAGACCGTTCCGTCCGCTCGCATGACGCTTCTGACATCTCGGACGGTGTTTTGGCCGGTGGTGTTGATGAAGCCCGCACCGGCCCCGTCGCGGAGAGCCAGCGGTTGGCCAATGGGTACCAACCAATCGGGGGATGGGCCCGCCCAGAGTTGGGCGGCAAAGGCTGAGCCAAGCCGCTGTCCTGTGGCGGCATCAACGATGGGAGCGCCGTTACCGCCCACGGTCGAGCGAGAGTTGTTAAAATTCACCAACCCCCCTTCGCTCGGGACCAACACGCGGGAAATGTTGAAGCTGCTCAAGCCGGTCAAGTTGGCGGGCAGGCTGGGGGGAGAACCTTCACCACCTGTCTTGACCGTGAACACGGCCGATTGGCCGGCGGCCGATTTGGCGGCTTCCGCCGCCTCATAGGTCGCGCCGCCAAGGCTGTACCACGCCCGCATCTGGACGTAGGCGAGATCCCCCGGGGCGACGGAGGGGACGGTTACCACGGGATCGTACCCGGTGATATCCACAAAACCGGCGCCGGCGCCGGTGCGAAACGGCAGGGCGTAGCCGACGGGCAGAAGGCTCTCC
This sequence comes from uncultured Verrucomicrobiota bacterium, assembly GCA_964472515.1. Taxonomy (GTDB): domain Bacteria; phylum Verrucomicrobiota; class Verrucomicrobiia; order Limisphaerales; family J093; genus CAYYMW01. The sequence goes on from CAYYMW010000601.1 coordinate 2,520, forward strand.
GGAGTGGCACCCGCGTAAAGTTGCGCCAGAAACAGACTTCCAGCCAGGCGAGTCTGGCCATCGACCTCGAAAACGGGCGCGCCACCGCCGCCCAGCGAGGCCGGACTGTTGTTAAAGTTGATCTGTCCTTGGCTCAATCCAGTCCATGCCAGGACCAGCCCCATGATCGCCGCCGCCCATTGATGACGCCTCATAAAAACCCCAGCGTTGTCGTTCCGCAGCCCTCCCGAAAGAGTAGCCTCGCCAGCTAACCCAAATTCACACTGGACTGCTGGCGTATCCAATCCCCTTATCACGTAAACGCCGCTTGGGCGCAAGCAAAATCCCTTTCTCGGATGCGGCTGATGGTCCGCAAACAGCGGGACGGCGTTGGCCTGGTGAATCGGGAAGCTGGGGAGTGTCGCGGCCGCGTCATCCCGGCCT
>CAYYMW010000602.1:0-2939 GCA_964472515.1 uncultured Verrucomicrobiota bacterium
GTTGATCGGCGGGGCGGGGATCAGGGCTTCTTGATCGCTTCCCCGACGCGCTTCAACGGGTCGATGTCGAAGTGTTCCCCCAGCTCCGCGACTTGTTCGGGCTTGATGTTGCCGATCACGTTCACCAGCACGGCTTCACGGGTGCCGGAGAGGACGGTGACCACAACGCCCTCCACGGCCTCGCTTCCCCGGGTCTTGAGAAAGACGCCGACATCCTCGTCCTTCTTCTGGGCGGTGACGATCCGTTCCCACCCTTCCTTGTCGAGCTTGGCGCGGACTTCTTTGATGCGCTGGATGACCTCGCTTCGGTTCTGGTCGTCCAACCCGATCACGTTGACGCGGACCATCTGGAGATTGCGGAGCATTTCCGCCACCTGGGGCTCCTGCTTTTCTGCCAGCTTGGCCACCATGGAGATGAGGTTGCTGCGGATTTGAACCTCGACGAATTCGCCTCCGGCCGAGGGGGTGAAAGTGCCGAACTCGACGGCGCCCGCCGGGAGTTTATCCGCGCGCGCGGCGAGGCAGAGGCAAGCGATCAGGGCGGCGGCCAGAGGACGGAAAGGGTGCTTCATGGAGAGAGGGGTTGAGCGTTGTGAATGTTGGCAGGGGAACCGGCGGTTCCCACTGTCCTCTTAACCCCCGGACCTCGCCCCGGGTTTCAAAAAAGAAACCGCCCCGGCTGGTGCGGGCCGGGGCGGCGGCAAATAGTGTCCTGGAGCGGAAGCGGGCTCAGCCTTCTTTCAACGTGGCGATGAAGTGCTTCATGGCGGTGGAAAGCACCTTGTTCTTCTTGTAGATCACCGCCAGCGGCCGGTAGAGCTCGGCGTCCTCGATCTGGAGGGCCGCGAGGGTCTGCTTGGTGACTTCCTGGGTGACCGTGCCAATGGGCACCATGGCGACGCCGGCGTCGATTTCGACCGCGCGCTTCACGGTCTCGACGTTGTCGAATTCCATCACCGGCATGACTTGGACTCCACCCTCGCGCAGCACTTTGTCAATGGCCTTCCGGGTGGGGATGTCGGGCTCGAAGGCCACGAACTTCTGCCCGGCCAGACTGCTCAGCTTGACGGACTTGTTCTTCGCCAAGGGGTGTTGCGGGTGGCAGATGAGCACGAGACTCTCCTTGCGCAACGCCACGGTTTCGAGCTTGGGATCGCGGATGGGGTATGCGACCAGGCCCATGTCCACGACATTGCCCAGCACGTCCTCGTACACTTGGTTGGCGCGCCGGTACTCCACGTGGACGTTCACAGTGGGGTAGGTCTTGAGATACCGCTTGATGTAGGGCGGAAGATCGTGCAGCCCGATGCTGTAAATGGTCGAGACGCGGATGGTGCCGGAAATGATGTCCTTGAGTTCCTGCAGCCGGCTGTGGAGGCCTTCGTAGGTCAGGACGATCTGCTTGCTGGCCTCGTAGAGAACCTGGCCCTCGCGGGTCAGGCGGAAGCGCTTCTTGCTGCGCTCGATCAGGAGGGATTTGAACTGGCGCTCCAATGAGCTGATCTGCTGGCTGACCGCAGATTGGGTGATGTGGTTGATCTGGGCCGCTCTGGTAAAACTTTCGGTCTCGGTAAGGTCGCAGAAGACCTTAAGGCTTTCTATTTGCATGAGTAAACTTAAACGTAAAATTCAAGAGTCGTCAACCCTGTTAATGGGCGGATGCGCGCGCGCGCGCGGAGCGGGGCTCGGCATGCACCTCCGCCGCCGCCAGTCATTAGTTCGACTTTCCCACCCGGCTTCCTATTCGAGCGCCTGTTTGACTTTCCGCAGGAGATCCTGACTGGTGAAGGGCTTCCGCAGGAACGAGGCATCCTCGTCTCCGCCGCTCGTTCCCCGCAGGAAGCCGCTCGTGCAAAGGACCCGCACCTGCGGCGCCTGGGCTTTGATGCGTTCCACCAGCTCGCGGCCGCTCATGCCGGGCATGACCAGGTCGGTGACGACGAGGTGGATCGGTTCCCGCGCGGAGGCGAGGAGCTCGAGGGCCTTGGCCCCGCTGTTGGCCGAGAGGACGCGGTAGCCGAAGCTGGCGAGAATGGTCTGCCCCATGGTGAGGATGAGTTCCTCGTCGTCCACCATCAGGATGGTCTGGGTGCCCGTCAACTCCTCGGCCTTGAACTGACGGTCATGCACGAAGCGTCGCTGGGCCGGCAGGTAGACCCGGACTTCGGTGCCTTGGCCGAGGCGGCTGGACACGGCGACGGTGCCGCCGTGGTTCGTCACGATGCCGTAGACCCAGGCCAGGCCGAGGCCGCGGTGTTGCGGGCTCTTGCGGGTGGTGAAGAAGGGCTCGAAGATCCGGGGCAGCACGTTGGGAGCGATGCCTTCTCCGTTGTCGGCGAATTCCACGCAGACGTAGGAGCCCGGAGGGATCTGCACCGCGGCGTCCTTGGTTGGTTCGTCGAAGGAGACGTTGCGGCTCCGGACACGGATCTGGCCGTGGGCGGCGAGGGCCTGCACCGCGTTTTCGAGGATCTTGACGAACGCCTGCTGCATCTTCGCCTCGTCGAACTTCGTCGCGTAGACCTGCGATTCCAGTTCGAGCGTCCAGGCCACCTTGCTGGCGGACTGCTGAAACAGGGCGGTGGTTCGCCGCAACAGGTCGTTGAGGTTGCCGGCCTGCTTGTCGGCCGCCTCCTTTTCCTGGCGGCTGAAGGCGGCCAGATCGAAGACGATTTCGGCCGCCCGCTCGGCGGATTTCTCGATCTCCAGCAGCGAATTCCGCCAGGGGCTGTTCGGCTCGAGCTTGCTCAGGACGAGCGAGACGTGGCCGAGGATGCTGGTGAGCACGTTGTTGAAGTCCAGCGCCACGGTCTGCGCCAGTTGCAGCGCGCAATCGAGCTTCTGCTTCTGGGCCACCGATGGGTCCAGCGCGCCGTGAGGGGCGTGCGGCAGGGAAGTGGCGGAGGCGGCGCCCGCCGGGGCCGGGGGAGGCTCGGGGA
>CAYYMW010000603.1:0-2936 GCA_964472515.1 uncultured Verrucomicrobiota bacterium
GTGAGAAGTCCCGGGTTGGAGCCAGCAACGCAACGCTTGTCGAGCCGTTAATCCACTTGGGGCGACTTTACAGCATTGACAAGGGGCTCCGGGATCGTGTCAATGGTGCCCGCTTATGACGGTTTTGGCCAATCAAGTGGCGGTGGTGACGGGTGCGGGCCGGGGTATCGGCCGCGCCATCGCCCTGCGTTTCGCCGCGGCGGGCGCGGATATTGCGTGCGTCTCCCGCACCGCGGAGAACGCCGAGAAGGCGGCGGCGGAAGTGCGGGCTGCCGGTCGCAAGGCTTGGGCGCTGGCGGTGGACGTGGCGGACGCAGGGGCAGTCGCTGCGGCAGCGGAGCGCATTCTCGCCGAAGCCGGCCGGGTGGACATCCTGGTCAACAACGCCGGGGTCACCCGCGACGGCCTCCTGATGCGCATGAGCGAAGCGGATTGGGACACCGTGGTGGATACCAACCTCAAGGGCGCGTTCCTGTTCACGAAGGCCCTGACGCGCACTTTCGCCAAGCAGCGCGCGGGCCGGATCATCAACATCGCGTCGGTGGTTGGGCTGCTGGGCAACGCCGGCCAGTGTAATTACGCGGCGAGCAAGGCGGGGCTGATCGGGTTCACGAAGTCCCTGGCCCGCGAGCTGGCCTCGCGCAGCGTGACGGCCAATGTGCTGGCGCCGGGGTTCATCGAGACCGACATGACCTCGGTGCTGAATGACGAAGTCAAGGCCGGGGCCTTGAAGCAGATTCCGCTGGGCGCGTTCGGCAAGGCGGAGGACATCGCGGAGGCGGCGCTCTTCCTGGCCGGGCCGGGCGGGCGGTACATCACCGGCCAGGTGTTGGCGGTGGATGGCGGCATGGCGATGTAGGAACGCGCCGTTGGCGGAAAATAATTTGAGATTCGGGGCTTGACGCTCACTGCCCCCTCGCTTAGACACAAACAAAACTGTAACCGGAGAAACGCATGGCAGCAGAAAAGTCGATCGAGCAGAAGGTCAAAGACATCATCGTGGAACAATTGGGTGTGAACGCCGACCAGGTGACACCCGATGCAAAGTTCATCGAGGACCTCGGCGCGGATTCCCTCGACACGGTGGAATTGGTCATGGCCCTCGAGGAAGAGTTTGGTCATGAGATCCCGGACGAGGAAGCCGAGAAGCTTCAGAGCGTGGGTGACGTCATCAAGTACATCGAGGACCTGCAACAGAAGTAACATTCGGTTGAGCTTTGAGGGCAGCCCCGTCTGCATGCAGCCGCGCGCTGCCCTTTGATTTTATGCCGACAAACGACATGGGACGCCGGGTGGTCGTCACCGGGCTGGGTGTGGTCACGCCCCTGGGCTTGGACATGGACACCTTGTGGAAGAACCTCCTCGCCGGGGAGTGCGGCGTCGACCGCATTTCGCGCTTCGATCCCGCCGCCTTCGACACCCAAATCGCGGCGGAGGTGAAGACCTTCAATGCGCTGCCGGCCTTCCCGTCCCCCAAGGATGAGCGACGGACGGACCGGTTCATCAAGTTCGGCGCCTTGGCCGGCTGGAACGCGTTGAAGGACTCGGGGCTCGATCTGGAGCGGGAAGATCGGGAGGAAATTGGCGTCTTTCTCGGCTCGGGCATTGGCGGGCTCTATACCACCGAGGAACAGGACCACATCCTCATCAACAAGGGACCGGGCCGGCTCTCGCCGTTCATGATTCCGATGTTGATCCTGAACATGGCCTCGGGCCTGTTCTCGATGTACCACAAGCTCAAGGGCCCCAATCTGGCGACCTGTTCGGCTTGCGCGACGGCTTCCCATGCCTTGGGCGAGGCGTGGCGCACCATCAAGATGGGAGACGCCAAAGTCATGTTTGCCGGCGGCACGGAAGCAACGATTACTCCGCTGGGCATCGGCGGCTTCTGCGCCATGAAGGCGATGAGCACCCGCAACCAGGAGCCCAGGCGCTCCTCGCGCCCCTTCGACAAGGACCGTGACGGTTTCGTCATGGGCGAGGGCGCCGGGGTGCTGGTGCTCGAGGACCTCGAACATGCCAAGGCCCGGGGTGCCCGCATCTACTGCGAACTCGTAGGCTACGGCAACACGGCGGACGCCCACCACATGACGGCCCCCTCCCCCGGCGGGGAAGGCGCGGCCCGCTGCATGAAGATGGCCCTCCGCTCCGCCGGCATGCGGCCCGAGGAGATTTCCTATATCAACGCCCACGGCACCTCCACGACGCACGGCGACATCTGCGAGACCCAGGCGATCAAGACGGTCTTCGGCGACCACGCGCGCAAGCTGGCCGTGAGTTCCACCAAAGGGGCCACCGGCCACATGCTGGGAGCCGCCGGCTCGGTGGAGATGGCCATCTGCTGCCAGGCACTGCAGACCAACGTGGTGCCTCCGACGATCAACCTGGACAACCCCGATCCGCTGTGCGACCTGGACTACGTCCCGCACACGGCCCGCGAACTCAAGGTAGAGGCGGTCGTCAACAACTCCTTCGGTTTCGGCGGGCACAACTCGTCGCTCATCGCCCGCAAGTTCCGCGGCTGAGCGGGTTGGAGCGTTCCCTTGACGAGGCGCGCCAATCCAGGCGCGCCTTTCCCTTTGGCGCCGCCCAACCTCCCCTTGCCAGCGGCCGGCCGGGGTGCTACCACTTCTCCCGCCATGACACGCCAGCAGGTTCTCGATCTGTACTTTCTCGAAGCGCGCTCCAAGCTGGTCGACCTGGCCGCCTTTCTGGACCGGGTGGACCGCGGCGAAGGCCAGGCGGACTTCCGCCTGCTCGCCCTGCAACACGCGCTCGTCTGCCTTTCCGACGGCCGTCCCAACCGCGCCGAACGCGTGCTGATGTCGCTCAGCGACCCCACCACGGAACCGCTGCCCGCCGCCACCAGCAAGGCGGCCGCCGGGGCTTGGCCCGGACCCGCGGCCTAACCTCTCCCCTCCCCCGCCATGCGCTAC
>CAYYMW010000604.1:0-2936 GCA_964472515.1 uncultured Verrucomicrobiota bacterium
CGTCAGGCCCGGTTGCCCCCCGCCCGCCGCCACCTGCCCCACAGCCTCGACCAGCGTGCCGGCCACCAGGTTGGTCGGGCTCCACAGGTAGACCCGGTAGTCCTTGCCCGCGGCGTCGCGGATCACCAATCCGGAACCCTCGCCGGGATTCTCGACGCGCCCCTGGACCCGGGCCACCCCGGCTTGGGCCTGGGACGCCAGTTCCAGCGCCAGGTAGGGGGCGTTCCGCCAGAGCGCCGGGTTCGGCTGCAGCACCTCGACCAAGGCCGGTGAGCTCACCCGGCAAAGCCCGGCCACTTTCTCGCCCGAGGCATTCAGGAACGCCTGCGCCAGCCCGGTCACCCGCACCTGGCTCCGCAGCAGCAGGCCCGACGCCAGCGGCAGGCCCCCCGCCACCTCGACCTGTGTGCGCCGCGGGCCGCTGCTCATTTCGAAGTAGCCGCCGCGCCCCCCCCCTACGAAATCGACCGACCCTTCGAGGCGCGCCCACACCATGTCATTGGTGGCCCGCCAACGCTGCCCGGGCACCAAACGAACCGGTGCGCTCAGCCCGCCGGGACCCAGGTCGGTCACGCGCGGCGCCGTGTAATCCACGAAGAGCTGGCTGCCGTCATCCGAGGCCAGATAGAAAGTGAACATGCCCGGCTTGTCCAGGCGGAACCAGCCGGTGAACTCGACCCCAAAATCGTCGGCCCGGTGCGGCAGGCTCGCCAAGTCAAACCCCGGAACCACCCCTTCGGCCACGGGCTGCAACTGCTCGAAGGCCGGGAGGCGTTCCCACTCGCCTTCGAAACAACGATAGCGTACCCCGCGCGCCGCGGTCTTCCCGTCGGGGCCGGGTGCTTCCGGGCTCAGGGCTTCCCCCGGGATGGGCTGGCGCTCCATGCCCGGACCTTCCACCGTCAGCTTGAGCACATCGTCCACCGTGTGATCGAAGAAGAGCACTTTGATCTCGTGCCAGCCTGCTTGGAGAAACACCGAAGCCGACGTTTCCTCCTCGCCGTGCAACCCGTCCAGGTCGATCAGCGGCAGACGCCCCGACTGGGGATACGAGGCAAAGCCCTCAATCCGAACCTTGCGCCCGAAAGCGGGGACTTCCGCCGGGACGGCTCCTACCCGGTGGTAGCGCTGCCCGTCGTAGAGCCACAGCGCGTCGCGCTCTCCCTCCAGAAGGCAAAAAACCCCCTCCACTCGCACCGGTTGGCGCGAGGCAAACCCCAAACGCTCCAAGGCCGCAAGCTGGGTAAAATCGGTCACCACGGGCGGCAACTCGACCACCTCCGCCGGCCTGCCTTGCACCATGCTGGCGAGCATGACTCCCCCCAACGCCACCGCGCGCAACCAGCGCTTGGCGTGTCGCCTGATCTCTGTCGCTATATGACTCATCTGCTCTGCCAGCGGCCGACGTACCGGGCATCCCACCAATGCACGACACGACCGGCTCGATCCGCCGAGCTGAAGGGGGATAACCCAAGTCGAGAAAACCCGCCTCATGCCCTGGGCGGACAGAACCGCTAACGCCATTTATCGGCATCCGCTTAGGGAACTTGAGCCCATGACAGCCTTTTCTAAAGGTCAGGTGTTGCATATCCAATTGCATTGCAGGGTATTGCATAAACCACAGCCACCACCAACTTAACTCCCCCGCCCCGTCCGCGGCCAGCCGTTCGAGGCCAAGGCCGTGAGCGACCAGCTCCGCCCGTCCCCGCCAGCCCAGTCACGAAAGGCTCTGCATTTCCGCCAGACTCGGGTATGTTGGGCGGCAGCGGAATGGCGCTGATTATGGACAAAGTGCTGGTCATCGACGACGACGCGGACATGCTCTACTCCTTCGGGAGGATCTTCGACAGTCCGGACATGCAGGTCACCGCCATCTCCAGCGCCGAAGAGGCGCTCAAGGCCTTGCCGCGGCTGAAGCCCGACTTGGTCCTGATGGACGTGCGGTTGGGCGGCATGAACGGCCTCGAAGCCCTCCGCCGCCTGCGTCAGATCGACGCCCGCGTCCCGGTCATCATGATGACCGCCTACGGCACCACCCAGACGGCCATCGAAGCCATGAAGCTCGGGGCCTTCGACTACCAGCTCAAGCCGTTCGATGTCCCGAAGCTCAAGCAGGTGGTGTTCGGCGCCCTCAAGGCCGCGCGGGACATGCGGCAGGTGGTCAGCTACGAACCGCTGCTCTCTTCCGAGGACTTCGAGAGCGGGATCGTGGGCCGCAGCGACCCCATGCAGGAGGTCTTCAAGCTGATCGGCCAATTGGCCGCCTCCGACGCCACCGCCCTCATCACCGGCGAAAGCGGCACCGGCAAGGAACTCGTCGCCCGCGCCATTTACCACCACAGCCGGCGGCAGGCCCGCCCTTTCATCGCCATCAACTGCGCCGCCATTCCCGAGCACCTGCTCGAAAGCGAACTTTTCGGCCACGAACGCGGCGCCTTCACCGGCGCCGCCACCCAGCGGATCGGCAAGTTCGAACAATGCCACGGCGGCACCGTCTTTCTGGATGAAATCGGGGACATGACCCTCCCCACCCAGACGAAGATTCTGCGCGTCCTCCAGCAGGGCACCTTCGAGCGCGTGGGTGGCAATGAAACCATCCAGGCGGACGTCCGGGTCATCGCGGCCACCAACCAACCCCTCGAACAGGCCGTCGCCGAGCGGCGCTTTCGCGAGGACCTCTTCTACCGCCTCAACGTCGTCCGCCTCCACCTGCCCCCGTTGCGTGACCGGGTGGAGGATATTCCCCTGCTGGTAAACTACTTCCTCCGCAAGATCGCCCAGCACCAGCGCCAGCCGCCCAAGCCCCTTGCCACCGAGGCCATGGCCGCCCTGCAGTGCTACCGCTGGCCGGGCAACGTCCGCGAATTGGAAAACGTCATCCACCGGGCCACGGTCGTCACCAAAGGGGACGCCATCCTCTTGTCCGATCTGCCCAA
>CAYYMW010000605.1:0-2927 GCA_964472515.1 uncultured Verrucomicrobiota bacterium
AAAGTGTCCGGTTTTGCTAACTACACCTGTCCGGTTTTGCTCGCACCGCGACAGCCCTATCCGGCTTGGCGCAGCTCAGGAGTGTGAGGCTGGATACGACTGGATTGCTGCTGAGGGCGGTCTTGCCGTGGCTCTGCCGGACCGCCATGGTTAGGCTAAATACTGCATCCGGATGAAGGCGCCCGCCATCCAGAACCAGGTCCCGCAACCCGCCAGCCACTGGTGGCGGCAGCTACGTTGGGTTCGGGGTGACCGCGATCATGCGCGACACTTCCCGCAATTGCCTTGGCCGGAAAGGGCTGGTTGTACGCTCGGGGCCTGCACTTGGCCGCCCCTGCCGAGGGGAAGCAGCGCTGCGGGCGTCTTCCGGTGGGTCCATGGGTGTCATTGACGCGCCACGAGGCCACGCCGCTCTTGTGGGGCTTGGTGGTCCTGATGGTGCTGTCCGGTGCCTTCGGCGCGGGTTCTGGCGGGTCTGGAATCGGCTAAGGGGGGCGGACATGCCGAATTTGGAACGAAATGCAGCCTCCTGCGGTCACGCAAGAAGCGTCCACAACGCAGGCCAACAAGAGTGGTCGGAGCGACAGGATTTGAACCTGCGACGTCTTGGTCCCAAACCAAGTGCTCTGCCAGGCTGAGCTACGCTCCGGCCCACTAGTGCGCGTACTATCCGGCCTTCGGGCGGGAAAGCAATGCCGAAAATGCGGCGCGTTGAAACGGCCGCATCGGCCCGAGGCAGCGCGGCCTACTTCGAGCCCGCCTTGAGTTGCGCCAGGATGTGTTGGCAGTTGAGCGCCTTCTCCGCGAGGTCCACCGGCACGTAGTAGTATTGGTTGGACGCCTCGAAACCGAGTCGCGAATCGCTCAGTTGCAGCGCTGCCATCCGCCGTGCCAACTCCAGTTCGGTTCGCGCCGCCGTTTCCATCGCGGCGGTTTCCTGCGCCTTCGCCTCGGGCGTGGCGGCCGTCGCGAGATTCGTCCGCGCCTGGACGAACCGCGCCTGTTGCGCGACGCTGCGGAAATGAATGGCCGCCGCCTCGATCACCCGCTGCTCGCCGGCGAGCGCCTGTGCCGTTGCGCGCTTGGGCTTGAGCGGCTCCACCCGTTTTCCAAGTTGCGCGAGGGCTTCCTCGAAGCCTTTCGCCACCTTTTCCAACTGGCCGATGAACACCTCGGTGGGATAGACCGCGCGCCAACCGTTAAGGTCGTCGTAGGGGAGGCCCACCATCGTGGAGGTGTAGCCGGTTGGCTTCAAACAGAGGAGATTGGACGGACCGGCCTGCAAGGGAGCCTGATAGACAACGCCGCCATTAAAGGGGAACTCCCGAAACGCTGCGCTGCATCCCCGCCAGGCCTCGACCACCGCCGGGGCGGCGACTTCGCCGAAGCGGCGTTCCGCTACCCGCCGCAGGGCTTCGGCCACCAACGCTTCCGCCGGGGCATCGGCCGCGCCGAAGACCTCCGCCACCACTTCGAGGTTGGGCGAGGGGTAGCCGCCGAGCGTCCAGCCCAGCATGATGCCACTCAACTGGGCGGTGCGGAGATTGGCTGCGTGGCGGGCGGTGTTCTCCACCGCAGGAACATACGGCACAGCAGAGAGTTCCCAGGAATTGGCCGCCTGCACCTTGGCGATGGTCTTCAGACCGCGGGTCCGGGCTGCCGCCCAGTGGCGGGTCGACCGTGGTCCTGGCCCGATCGAGGAGAGAGAGTACTCACCCACCGTCGTTTTGACGCCGCCTCGCTCGATCGGGAGATCCCATTCGCTCACACTCATCAGTGCCACCTCCGAGGGCAGGCGGCTGATCACATCCTCCGCCCAGGCATCCTGCCAACCCCAATCCCAGGCAATCAACCGTGAGCGCGACTTGGCGCGCTCGATGCCCTCCTGAAACAACGCGTTTACTTCCGCCACCACTTCGCCCGGCTTCCGCTTGCCGCAGCGCGGGCATCCCGCTCCCGTATAATGCGACCAGCAGTTGCTGAGGTTCTCCGAGGCCGAGATCGTGAAGAAGCCCGCCAGGTCAGGGACCTCGCGGCAGATATGCGCGACGGCCCCGGTCAAGTACTCGCGCACTTCGGAATCGCTGCTACAGAGGGCGGCGTAATCCCCCTCCACCACACCCTTTTTCTCCGGATGCTGCTCGAAGAACCGCACCGGCAGCGCCCGGGGTTCGTTCAGGTACAACCAGATTCCCACACCGTGCCGGCGGGCCCGCGCGACCAGGCGTCGGAGGTTCTCGAGGCGTTCAGTGTGGCGCTTGCTGGCCGCTGAGTCCCATGGGAACGGCGCCAGCTTGGCCAGCACGCCTTGCAGCCACACGCCGTCCACCCCGGCGGCCGCGAGTTGCGCCAGGTAACCTTCGGGATACGGATCGGCCTCGGTTTCCAGCAAGGGATCGCCGTACAAAGCGAAATACGAATAGCAGTACCGGGGCGAGAGCTTGGTGGCGACGGGCGCCTTCCGCCGCTCCACCTTGCCCTGCGTAAGCTGCCGGACGAAGCCGAATAGAGGATCGCCGCCTTCGCAGATCCCGCCCGGAAACCACTCCTTCATCCGGCGGCCGATCTCCTCTGCCGCGCGCCAGGTCGCGTCATCGGGCGCCGCGTAACGCAGGGCCTCGCACTTGGGTTTCAGGTTGCCCAGCTTAACGTACAGGAAGTCGTCCTCGCGGAGGCTGAAGGCCATCTGCTCCGGGGTCCACTCCAGCAACGCCAACAACTGCTCATAAGGCAGCAGATGCCAGTTGCGTCTGATGACTGTGATCGACGAGCGCCGCCGCTGGTCTGGTGTAATTTTCGGCTGTATGCCCAGTCCCATGGCAGCGGCGAGTTGCCGCAACCCGGCCACGGGGCCGCCCACGACCCCCGCCATCCGCTCCACCGGCACCAGCGGCCAATTGCGCCAGACGAAGGCGCACAGTCGGTTG
>CAYYMW010000606.1:0-2923 GCA_964472515.1 uncultured Verrucomicrobiota bacterium
GTGAAGGAAGGGGTGGTGGTATTTGCGGAGGCGCAGAGCAAGGGCCGGGGCAGGTTGGGGCGGCGATGGGTTTCCCCGCCGGGGAAAGGGCTTTGGTTTTCGATCCTGCTGCGGCCGGCGCTGCGGCCGGTGGAGACGACGCAACTGACGGTGGCGACGGCGATCGCGCTGGCGCGGGCGATCCGACAGACGACGCGGCTGCAACCGCAGGTGAAGTGGCCGAACGACATTTTGGTGAAGCACCGGAAAGTGGCGGGCATCCTGATGGAGATGGCGGCGGAGACGGACGTGGTGAAGCATGTGATTCTGGGGATCGGCATCGACGTGAATCTGAGTTCGAACGATTTCCCGGCGGAGATCAAAGAGCACGCGACCTCGCTGCGGATCGAACGGAGCCACGCGGTGAACCGGGCGGAGCTGGCGGTGGCGGTGCTGCGGGAGTTGGACGACGACTATCACCGGCTCAGGCAAGGGCAGTTCGAGGCGGTGGCGGAAGAGTGGACGAGGGCGTGCTCGACCATTGGGCAGATGGTGGCGGTCCGGATGGGGGAGACGGTGGTGCGCGGGCGGGCGGAGGCGTTGGACACGGACGGGGCGCTGTTGGTCCGCACCCAGCATGGCCGGCCGGTGCGGATTGTGGGGGGCGACGTGACGCTGGAGAAGGGAGCGGCCGCGACTTGACCCGTCCGAGGTCTGCGCTCGGAGGACTTCCATTCATGGCAACCCAGGCGTCCTTCCGGCTTCTGCTGGATATCGGCAACACCCATACCCACCTGGGGTTAGCCGACGCGACGCGGTTGCGCCGGTTTGGTGAGTTTCCGACGCGACTCTGGTTCAAGGGAGGAGCAGGGGCGGCGCTGGGAGGTTTCGTGGGGCGGCGAAGGGTGGAGGCGACGGGTATCTGCAGCGTGGTGCCACGGGCCACCCCGCTGGCACAGCGGGCTTTGCGGCGGCGCTGGAAGGTCGAGGCCTACGTGCTGCGAGCGGCGACCCTGGCGGGGCTGGAGATGGAGTATCCGGAGCCGGGGAAGGTGGGAGCGGATCGGCTGGCGGATGCGCTGGCGGCGCGGGTGCATTACGGGGCGCCCGTGGTGGCGATCGACTTTGGGACGGCGACGACGTTCGACGTGGTGGACGCGCGGGGACGGTTTGTGGGGGGGATCATTGCGCCGGGGATCGCGGTGGTGACGGAATACCTGCACGAGCGGACGGCGCAACTGCCGAAGGTGAAACTGGGGGCGGTGAGCAGTTACGTGGGGAAGAACACGCGCGAGGCGATCCGGATCGCGGCGGTGCGGGGCTATCCGGGCTTGGTGCGGGAGTTGGTAGGAGGGCTGAGGCGCGAGCTGCGGCGGCCGGACTTGGCGGTGGTGGCGACCGGGGGCTACGCGCCGTGGGTGATGGAGGCGGTGGAGGAAATCACCGCGTACGAACCGCACCTGACCTTGGAGGGACTGCGGTTGGCGCTGGCTGGGGACCGGCGGGAGGCCTGAAGCGACGCGATCGCCGGGGGGGAGGCGTTGCGGCGGGACTCATTTTGCCTTCCTGCCCTCTGAGCAGCAACTAATTGCTTGCGGGGTGGCAGGGTTCCTTTCAGTCTTGGGACGGGTCTATGATGGCAAAAGCCCACAGCAAACGACGGGCGGCACAGCCGCCGATCCGCCGCAAGCCGCCTGCCCGGTCGGGGCGGGGGCGGACGACGGCGACCGCCGCCGTTCTGGCCCCGCCGGCGGCACCGCCGAGCACAAGCGGGGAGGAATCCGCCACCGAACCGCACCCCCGGCCCGAGGAGCTGGAGTTGGCGGAGTTGCCGTCGCCCGCCCGCAACCCGCGCCGCGAGCGTGGCGAGGGAAGGGAGGACGGGGAGCGAGGCGGCCATGAAGCGGATACGCCGATCAAGCTGTATTTGAGGGAGATCGGGCAGATCAAGCTGCTGACGCCGGAGGATGAAGTGGAGTTGGCGGCGCGGATTCAGCGGGGGGACAAGAAGGCGCGGGAGCAGATGATCAAGGCCAACCTGCGGTTGGTGGTGAAGATTGCCCACGATTACGATGGGCTGGGGTTGCCGCTGCTGGATTTGATCAACGAAGGCAATATCGGGCTGATGAAGGCGGTGGAGCGGTTCGATCCCGCCAAGGGGGGCAAGCTGTCGACGTACGCCGCGTGGTGGATCAAGCAGTCGATCAAGCGGGCGCTGGCGAATCAATCGAAGACGATCCGGCTGCCGGTGCATCTGGTGGACAAGATTTCGCGGATGCGGCGCACGGCGCTGCAACTGCAGGAGGAGTTTGGGCGGGAGCCGACAGACGAAGAGTTGGGGGAGGAATTGGGGATGACGCCCAGCCGGGTGGCGCAGTTGCGGATGGCGGCGGTGCGGCCGACGTCGCTGGACGCGCCGATTGGGGACGAGGATTCGAACAGCTATGCCGAGGTGGTCCAGGACGAGCGGGCGGAAGACCCGTACGAAGCGCTGGAAGAGAGCACGGTGAACGACATGCTCGATGACATGTTGACGCGCCTGGAGCCGCGCGAGGCGACGATCCTGAGGTATCGGTTTGGGCTCGACGGCGGCCCGGAGCGGACGCTGGAGGATGTGGGCGCCAAGTTCGGGGTGACCCGGGAGCGGATTCGGCAGATCCAGAACCTGGCGCTGAACAAACTCCGGCGGATGATCGAGAAGCTGGAGAACGTGCCGAAGTAGCCGGGGTCCATCCGCGTAGCGATTGCGAAGCAAGCCTATGAGTAGTTCCGTTAGCGCAGCCGAGATCGAGCGAGCCATCCGCAACGTGCCGGATTTCCCGAAGCCCGGCATCCAATTCAAGGATATCACGCCGGTGCTGCAGGAGCCGCGGCTGCTGGCGGGGGCGATGGACCTGTTGGCGGAAGGGTTGTCGCCGGGGGAAGTGGACGCGGTGGTGGGGAT
>CAYYMW010000607.1:0-2893 GCA_964472515.1 uncultured Verrucomicrobiota bacterium
TCCGACCGCGGCGGTCATGGGCAACGGCGAGTTGTGGTTTCCTACTACCCGGGGCGTCGTCACGGTGAAGCCGGATCAGTTGCCTGATGAGCGGACGGTCGCCCCGGCGGTCATCGAGGAGATCAAGGTGGACGGCGAAGTGGTGTACCAAGACGGGCGGGTGCTGGCGCACCCGGCGGAGGGGACCGGTCAAGGCCCCGTTGAGAGGCAGCCACCCGTGCTGGCCTTGCCCGCCGGACGCGCTCGGGTGATGGAAGTGCGATTCGCAGCGTGTTCGTTCTTGAACCCCGAGAAGGTGCGGTTTCGCTACCGACTCGAGGGCCACGACGCCGGTTTCCGCGAGGCGGGGACCAGCCGCTCGGTCGTTTACAGCAACCTGCGGCCTGGCGATTACCGGTTCCAAGTGACCGCGTGCAACCACCAGGGCTACTGGTCGGACACGCCCGCCTCCCTGGCTTTCACCCTGGCCCCGAGTTGGTACCAGACCCGGCGCTTCGGCTTGGCGGCGGTGTTGGCGGTGTTGGCGGTGTTGGGGGCGGCGTGGAGTTGGCATTCCCGCCGGATGAGGACGCAGCGGCTCATTCAGAACCTGGAGCAGGAGCGCGTCCTGCAGGAGGAGCGGGCGCGCATCGCCCGCGACCTGCACGATGACCTCGGCGCCAACCTGACCTGCCTGGCCTTGCAGGCGGACCTCGCGCGGGGCCAACTCCCCGTCAATGAACCCTCCGGTGCCCGCTTGGAGGCGCTGGCCCGGGACAGCCGCTCGTTGGTGGACCGCCTGCGCGAAGTGATTTGGAGCGTGGACCCCAAGTGCGACACGCTGGACCACTTCGCCGATTACCTTTGCGGTCGGGCCGAGGAGTTCTTGCACGCTGCCGGACTGAACTGCCGCCTCGATGTCCCGAGGGACCTCGAGCCCTGGCCGCTCGCGGGGGAAACCCGCCACAACCTCCTGCTCGTGGTGAAGGAAGCCGTGCACAACGCGGTCAAGCATGCCGGGGCGAGCGAGGTGCGTTTGTCGCTGCGGTTGGCCGGAAATGCCCTGGAAGTAACGGTGGAGGACGACGGCCACGGTGGAGTGCCCACCCAGGCACGCGAGGCGGCCGAGCCGGCCCTGACCGTCACGGCCGACAGTGGTGGGTTGGCCGCCAAGCCCCATGGCTATGGTCTGGCCAGCATGCGTCGGCGAGTGGAAGACCTCGGCGGCGCGTTTGAAATCAGCCACCAAGCCGGGCAAGGCACCCGCGTGAAGCTGTCGGTGCCGTTGAGGCAACTGCAAGCCGTGTAGGGACCTATGGACATCCGAGTGGGGATTGTGGAAGACAACGACGGCCTCCGGGCGAGTCTGGCCCAGACTATCGAGGCGGCGCCGGGTTTCGCGTGCGTGTGGGCCTGTGCCAGCGCCGAGGAGGCGCCCGGGTGCGTCGAACGCATCATTCCGGAGGTGGTGCTGATGGACATTCATCTGCCCGGCCAGTCCGGCATCGAATGCGTGCGCCAGCTTCGGCGCCGCTGGCCGCAACTCCAGGTGCTGATCCTGACCATCGACGGAGACAGTCGGCTCGTTTTCGCCGCGTTGGCCGCCGGGGCGGTGGGCTACCTCGTCAAGAACGTCGCCCCGCCCAGGCTGTTGGAGGCCATCCGCGAGGTGTGGCGGGGTGGCTCTCCCATGTCGAGCAAGATTGCCCGGATGCTGGTGAACTCGTTCGAGGAGCCCGGCCCGGCTGAGGAGGCGGCGCTTTCGCCCCGCGAGAACGAGGTGTTGCAGTTGGTGGCCGAAGGCTACCGCTCGAAGGAGATCGCCGATGCGCTGGCGATTTCCAAGCCCACCGTCGAATCGCATATGCGCAGCATCTATCGCAAGCTGCAAGTGCGCTCCCGGGCCGAGGCGGTCATGAAACGCTTCGGGGCGCCTGCCTGAGCCTCGCGCGCCCAGCCCGCTTTGGGCGGCCTGGGCGGGTCGCGGGCGCGGTCCTCCCGTGGAGAGTTGAGGAGGGAGGGGTGGGCCAACGAGCGCCGGCCCGGAGAGGGACTGTGACAAGCTAGACCCGTGGCAGGGACCTGTCAAACCGGGCGGCTTCGGTCCCCGGTTTCGGAAGTGTGCGCCGCCTGTCCGAGTGACTCTGATCGAGCCTGGCGGCGGGACCGGGTTGACTGCGCCCTCCGCTGGCCATTCTGCTTTACCTGTGCGGGCGTCCGGCGTATGTTGGCGCTGTGGACCCGAATAAGTGCGTCGTCCGCCGCGCCAACCTCGAGGATCTGTCCTCTCTCAAGGGACTTTGGGATATTGCGCGCCACCCCACTCTGGAACTCGAGAAGCACTTGACCGAGTTCCAGTTGGTTCTTCGTCCCGATGGCATCCTGCTCGGCTCCGTGGCCATGCGCATGGTGGGGCAGCACGGGTTGCTGCACAGCGAAGCCTTCTATCAAAGCGAGCAAGCCGACTCTCTGCGCCCCCTGCTTTGGGAACGCCTGCAGATTCTGGCGCGCAACCACGGTTTGGTGCGTCTCTGGACGCGTGAACGCTCGGCCTTCTGGGCGCAGGTCGGGTTTCACCCGGCCCAGCCTGAGGATCTCAACCGCCTTCCCGCCGCGCTGGGGGAGGCTTCCCAACCCTGGCTCTGCCTCCGCCTCCGGGACGAGAGCCTCCTCTCGGGCGCCTTGGAGAAGGAATTCGAGTTGTTTCAACTCATGGAGCGGCAAAAATCCGAACGCATGATGGAGCGGGCCAAGGCGCTCAAGTGGATTGTCGGTCTGATCGCGGCCGGGTTCATCGTCGGCGCACTCGGCCTGCTCTATATGATCGTCAACCGCCGCGGGCGTTCGGTTCGGACCGTCCCCGATTAAAGTCCTTTGCAGGTCTGGCCGATAGGAGGGGTGTCGCAAGACACTG
>CAYYMW010000608.1:0-2872 GCA_964472515.1 uncultured Verrucomicrobiota bacterium
GCTGGAAACATCGATCAAAACAGAGCACGGAGAACATATAAGGGCAAAGGCCCGCAATGCTCCGGCCCGCCCTCGGCGGGCCACTGGAGCGGGCCGGACGCCCTGGGTACCCCGGCCCAGCAAATGGAACCTCCCTCTTCCATCCGATGGGAGAGGGTGCCCACCGGGCGGGTGAGGGCGGCCACCAGCCCACGTTCCCGGCTGGCGAACGCCCCTACCTTGCGCATCCATCCCGTGGCGGGCTTGGGAAGCCTACCCTGCGCCAGCGTCAAATTGCATGGTATGGAACTTCCTATGGTTGACGTGTCGAGTTCACTTGTTGGAGCAGTCGGGTTCAATAGCCTGGAATGTACACTGCACGACCAGTCTTCTTGTTCACCAAAACCACCTTCATGGAGCTACCAAGTTGACTCGAGTGTGCAGTTCCATCAAAGACGATACACCAGTCAGCCGCACCATCATCATGGGAGACCTCAATCTCGTACCAACTCAAAGGATCAAGGCTGTACAGTTCGAACGCCTCCTTCGCTATTTCAATTGCCCGCTCAGAGTTGATGGTAGTCTCCGAGCGATGGACTTTTTCAGGTGTTCGGCAGGCACTAGTGCAGCCGATGGCAATCAGGACCCACAGTGATAGGACTCGCCTCATTGGTATCCATATTTTCTGGCTTTCGCACACCACTTCGCTTCGATGGCTTCACCGCCCTTAAGTAGTTGTGCCAGGAGTTCGTCCGACGACGGACCCAGCATGCAGGGCAGCTTCCGTATGCACTCGTTCGAAGCACGGTAAGCCTTACACTCCGTGCTACTTAAGAACGCATTATAATCTGGGCCGGGAAATGGCACTTCCCCCTTGGGTACCCCTTGGCAAGCGTTCTGGCCGAACCTCTTTTTGTAGTCCTCTATGTGCTGCTCCTCGTGCGCTTTGATGCAAGGTTGCACGAAAGTGTCCTCAAAACCTGCGTAGTCAATCTCGAAGTTCCCATTCCCGTCGCAAGTGACTGTCGGGCTAGGTTCTGGTTCCGTCACAATCGGTATCACCTCAGTCTGCAGTCCGAGCTTGTCTATCCAGTTGAGCGAGTTGTTGCGAATAAATCCATACAGATTGCGGTCACCTCGTTCACCCCGTGGGTCCCTATTCAGCCACCGCTGAAGGTACGGATCGTAGAAGCGGTAGCCGTAGTAGTACATGCCAGTGTTGGCGTGGACGGCTTTGGAGGAGAACCGGTAGCGGTTGGCGGCAGCCAAGGTGCCCGAGGCGCTGATGGTGCGACCGTAGGGATCGTAGTCATATTTAGCTCGATGGGCTTCCGCCGCGACCGCCCTCTTGGAACTCAGATTATTAAGTGCTGGATGCCTTGCGTAGGGTCCCAAGGCCTGATCCTTCGTGGCAAACCACGGTCTTACCTGGCCGATCAGTTTCATCATCCAAGCCCAAAGCCCCCTGAGGGGGACTTTGGGGCGCACCCCTCCCTTGTACGCCCTGGCCTAGAGCGCTTCAAGCTCCAACGCGGCTGGTGCGCCGCCTATGCCACGCGTGGAATCTTCCTTCCCTGATAGGGCAGCCTGGTATCTGGCAGGAGCGCCTCGATGCGTTGGACCAAGTCGCGGATGGGATGCCGGTCGGCGGCGGCGCGGAGATCCCGCGCCGTCAGACGGGTAGGAACCTGGGTGCGAGTGACGCGCTGGTGGCCCGGCAAGTTCCACACCGTCACCAACCCCACGCCCGCCCGGATTACATCGGTCGCAACGGTGTGCCGCGCCTGCTTCCCTGGCTGTTTCCACGCTCGCGGCGGCAGCGACTGGATTTGCCTCGTCCCCGGATTGCGGCTTGCGCCGGGCAGGCGCCCGAGGCATCGCTCCCCACCGACAGCCGGCGTGTCAGGAACCTCATTGCCTGTGCCTATCATCGCCCGGACGGTCGCCTCCCGCTATCGGAGGAAGGCACGTTCGGGTGCAGGTCCAAGGCTGAAGCTTCGGTAAGAGGAGTCTTACACCTGGGCGCGATCAAGGCCGAACTGGCTCGTTCGAGCGGCGCCCATTTGGCTCATCCATCGAGGCAACCTCAACTCCCCCGCCTGAGCCAGGCCGTCCCTACTTGACCCAGCCCTTCTTGAGGGCGTAGCGCACAAGGTCCGAGGTGGAGTGCAATTGCAGCTTCTCCAACAGGCGCGCCCGGTAGGTGCTGACGGTCTTGACGCTCAGGGAAAGCGTGGCCGCCACTTCCGATACGGTCTTGCCCGTGCCCAGATGCCGCAGCACTTCGAACTCGCGGTCCGAGAGTTTCCCTTCGGGAGCCTGATCGGCGCGGTCCAGGGCGTGTAACGCCAGTTTGCCCGACATGCCGCCACTGATATAGCGGGTGCCAGCCATGGCCGCGGCAAGGGCCTTGCGCAACTCGTCGGGCGGAGCGCTCTTCTCAAGGAAACCGCAGGCCCCGGCCTGCATGGCGCGCAGCGCCATTTCCGCGTCAGCGCTCCCGCTCACCATGAGCACGGCCAGGGCAGGGTCGGCGTGTCGGATATCCGCGAGAATGTCCAGGCCGTTGCGGTCTGGCAAATCGAGATCCAGCAGAACCAGATCCCAATGCCCCTGGCGAACCAGGCCGAGTGCCTGGCTGGCGGACTCCGCCTCTTCGACTTGCACCGGTGCGAAGAGGCTGGTGACAAACTGCGCCAAACCCATCCGGGTGAGCACGTGGTCGTCGACGATCAGTACGCGGCGCATGATCAACAAGTTGCGAACTGAGGGAGCATAGGTCGCGCGGGCGCGAAACTCAAGCGGTCTGACGCTTCAACGTCCGAGCCAACGAAGCGACCGGCCGGACCGGCGGGTGGGGACCGCGGGTGGGTGCCGCGATTCGACACGACCG
>CAYYMW010000609.1:0-2860 GCA_964472515.1 uncultured Verrucomicrobiota bacterium
GCCCCTGCCATCCCAGCCGTGGCCGCCGAACCCACCACACCGCCTGCTCCTCACGCCGAACTGGTGCCCTTGGAAGCAGGCGACTGGAAGACGCTCTTCAACGGCTCGAGCCTGGATGGCTGGAAGGTCACGGAGTTCGCCGGCCGGGGCGAGGTGCGCGTCGAGCAAGGCAAGCTGATCGTCGAGATGGGCGCCATGCTCAGCGGGGTGAATGGCGTGAACCCGCCCCCCAAGACCGACTACGAGCTGTCCCTGGACGCCATGCGCGTCACCGGCAGCGATTTCTTCTGCGGCGTCACTTTCCCCGTGGGCGAATCCTGCTGCTCCTTGATTGTTGGCGGCTGGGGCGGCGGCTGCGTCGGCATTTCCAGCATCAACAACAATGACGCGTCGATGAACGAAACCACCAAGTGGCTCTCGTTCGATGCCCAGCGCTGGTATCGCATCCGGGTCCGGGTTACCGAGGCCAAGCTTGAAGCGTGGATCGGCAAGCAGAAGGTGGCGAACGTGGAATTGGAGGGCAAACAAGTCGCCGTTCGCCCCGGTGAGATCGAATACAGCCAACCTTTCGGCCTTGCCACCTACCAGACCACCGGCGCGTACCGGAACATTCAGTGGCGTCCGCTGTGATCGCCGGCGGTGATTCGGCCGCCAACCTGCCCTGGATATGAGGCGCTCATTCGTGGCTGGCCTGCTCCTGCTCCTGGCCATGGGTGCCGTGCCCGCCCGCCCCGCCTCCGCCGCACCGGACGGCCCGCCGAACATCGTTCTGATCTTCACGGACGATCAGGGGTGGGGGGATCTGGGTTGCCAGGGCGCGCAAGGCTTCAAGACCCCCAACCTCGACCGGCTGGCGTCCGAGGGCACACGCTTCACCAGCTTCTACGCCGCCCAGCCGGTCTGTTCGGCCTCCCGCACCGCCCTGCTCACGGGCTGTTACCCCAACCGGATTGGCATTCACGGGGCGCTTGGGCCGCGCTCCAAGACCGGTATCAGCGACGGCGAAACCACCCTGGCCGAACTGCTCAGGCCCCGCGGCTATGCCACCGCCATTTTTGGCAAGTGGCACCTGGGCGACGCCCCGCAGTTCCTCCCTACGCATCACGGCTTCGACGAGTACCTCGGCCTCCCCTACTCGAATGACATGTGGCCCCACCACCCCACCGCCAAGGCCGGCACCTACCCGCCGCTGCCGTTGATCGAGGGTGACCGCGTGGTGGAGATCATGCCGGACCAGCGCCTGCTCACCCGCCGTTACACGGAGCGAGCGGTTTCCTTCATCCGGGCGCACCGTCAACAGCCGTTCTTCCTCTACCTGGCGCACAACATGCCCCACGTGCCCCTGCACGTGAGCGATTCGTTTCGGGGCAAGGCCCCGGCCGGCCTGTACGGCGATGTGATCGAGGAGATCGACTGGTCGGTGGGCGAGGTCTTGCGGGCCCTGCGGGACGAAGGCCTGGAACGACGCACCTGGGTCATTTTCCTTTCCGACAACGGCCCCTGGCACACCTATGGCAGCCACGCGGGCTCGCCCGGGCCGTTCCGCGAGGGCAAGGGTTCCGTTTTCGAAGGTGGCGTGCGCGTGCCCTGCCTGATGCGCTGGCCGGGTCGCATTCCTGCCGGCCGCGTCAGCCGCGAACCCCTGATGAACATCGATGTGCTCCCGACGGTCGCCGGGCGGGTCGGTGCCTCCCTTCCCGCGCGCCCCATCGACGGCCTCGATGTCTGGCCCATCCTCAGCGGCCAGCGCGGCGCGGCCAATCCCCACGAAGCCTACTTCTTCTACTACAATCAGGGTGAACTCCAGGCCCTACGCTGCGGCCCCTGGAAGCTGCACCTGCCCCACAAAGCCGTGGCGCTCAAGGGCAAGCCCGGCGGCCGGGACGGCCAGCCGGTCCCCAGCGAACTGATCCCGGTTGGCCAAGAGCTCTACCACCTTGAGCGCGACCCTGGTGAAACCCACGACGTCGCGGCCAAATACCCGCAGATCGTGCAACGGCTCCTGGCTCTGGCCGAACAGGCGCGAGATGACTTGGGGGACAGCCTTACCGGCCGCCAAGGCAAGGGCGTGCGGCCTCCCGGCCGGTTGAGCAACCCGTAGGGCAGCGTCCAGGCGCAGTCGAACCAACGTCTA
This sequence comes from uncultured Verrucomicrobiota bacterium, assembly GCA_964472515.1. Classification (GTDB taxonomy): domain Bacteria; phylum Verrucomicrobiota; class Verrucomicrobiia; order Limisphaerales; family J093; genus CAYYMW01. Next base: position 2,135 of record CAYYMW010000609.1, read on the forward strand.
CGGCGCGGTGGCCTGGGCCACCTGCGTCCGCTCCGCGCACAGGTCGATCGCCGCGGGCCAGGGCTGCACATTGGCCTTGAGGAGGCCGGCGTCCACCGCCGGATCATGCGCCACCAGCGAAACCGCCGCCGGTTCGTCCGTGGCGGTAATGATCGCCAGACCGCCCGAAGCGTCGCCAAACGCGCCGCTCATCATCACCTGCTTGTGTGCGAAGCGCTCCTGCCAGTACTTCTGGTGCTGCGCCAACGACTCCTTCGCCAGCGGCTTGCCCTTGGGCGCTTGCGGGCCGGGCTCGAAGACCACCGCGAAGCAAAGTCCGGTGGGTTTGGCCGGGCGGGGGTGCAGTCCCAACTCAGGGTTCAAAGGCCGCAGGTCCGGCTTGATGCGGCCCCGGGCGAACATCGGTTCCGCCTGCACCGCCGCGCGGGCGGCCGCTTCGCTCTCCGCCTGGAAGACGGCCAGGCTCATCGTGAAATCGGGAAACGCGCCGGCGGCCTGCCAATGTTCCCGCCCGGCCTGCTCCTGCAGCCACTCCACGTGGCTGTCCGGCAACTGCCCGCCGCAGCAACTGGCGCTGGCTTGATAGAACACCACGAACCACGGCTTTGCGGACGCGCTTGGCGGCGTCTCCCCGGCGGTAGCGCCCAGCGGCGCGGCCAGCACTGCCATAGCGGTGGCAACGAAACCAGCCAAACGTCCTGCGGTTGTCATGGCACGATTCATACC
>CAYYMW010000610.1:0-2852 GCA_964472515.1 uncultured Verrucomicrobiota bacterium
ACCACCCCGGCGGACGCCGGGTCAACCACCACCGCCTCCGAAACCAATCCCGCCGAACCCAATCCCGCCGCTCCAAATTCTGCCGATCCCAATCCCGCCGCGCGCAGCGCCTCCCCTCCTGTACCGCAGGTTTCCAAACCTGCCGTATCGCAGGCTTCCAGCCTGCCAACCGCCTCCCCCGTGGACTCCGGCGCCATTCTCTCCGACCCCAATGGCACTCATCCTGTCCTCCCCAATCCAGCCTCCCCCGGCCAGATTCCGGAAGGCCACCTCCAGAGCGTCGACGGCCAGGACCTCGGCCCCTTCCCCAAGTTTCCGGCCCACACCCCCATCCATCGCCTGCCCATCAATTTCCAGCGCGTCGTCCAGGACTGGTTCGACAAGAACGTCCCCCTCGACGAAATGGCCTACCTCCTCGACTATCACTTCCACTTCGTCACCTCCCCCAGCGCCATCTCCCGCTACCACACCCGCCTGCGCCAGGAAACCGCCCACCGCGAAGCCGCCGTCATGGTCCAAGTCGTCCGCGAACTCGCCGACGAACAGGTCCTCGGTTCGAAGCCCGACACCGCTGCCGCCCGCGAGGAACTCTGCACCCTCAAGGAATTCCAGGCCCTCGACCGCGACGACATCCACGCCTACGTCGCCCTGCGGCGCCTCCGCCTCGACGAACGCGAGACCGTCGTGCAGGAGCGCCTGGCCGCCGTGCGCGAACGGCAGATCGCCCTCGACGAGCGCTTGGCCGAACTCCGCCTCCACCCGGCCTCCGCCCCCGCACTCAAAATCCCGGAGGGATCGCAAGCAGGTAGCCGGTGGGAAGCGCAGCGCGCCCACCGGTCAAACCCACCCCGCGATTCCAACCGCACCCCGAAAGGGTGCGCAGACCCCACTCCTGCCGCCATCTCACCCGGCAACTCGCCGGACGTAGCGCAGGCATCTTTGCCTGCTGGTGGCGAAGGCTTCCAGCCTCGCCCCCCTCTTCCCAATCCTGCTCTCCGCAGGAGCGCGCGCAGCGCCGGAGCCCGGGACGGCTCGTCCCGGGTGCTCCCATCCGATGTTCATCCCATCGATTCCCATCGCGGCCCTGCTGCAATTAACCGGGACCACCCGCCAACCCGCCCCGTCCTCAACGTCCAACCCGTTCCCAACCCCACTCCGGGGAGCGTGCCCGCCCCGGGCGCTGTGTCCGGCGCCTCGCCGGACACCCGGCGCCTTCCCGAGGACGCTTTTGCGCCCTGCGCCTCACGTTTTACCTCCTGCCCTGCGCCCGCCATGCCCTGTTAGCGACAAATAGCTGCAAATAGCAGCAACATCACGATCATCATCTTCTCCAATGCCGGTCACCCCGGCCTCTCGCCAGGCCAGCGCCGCTTGGGCCCCGGGGCTCGCCGCCGCCGACCAAACCTTGACCTGCGAGGTCAGTTTTACCGACAACCGGCCCAAGGATGTCAGTTACAGCCCGGCCATCTCCATCGCCGCCCACAATCCCGCCCGCCGCAGGTGCGCCGTGCGCAATATCGCCCGTCGCAGGCGCGTGTGCAGCACCCGTCATCCTGCTAAAAATAGGCGGGACGCCGACGGGCTTACTCGTCCGTGACGCTCTCGACCAGGTTGCGGGGGTTGTCGACGTCGCAGCCGCGGTGGTAGCTGCCGCTGGATGCACAGTGCGTGACTTGCCAAACCGGCACATCGATGCGATACACGTGCGTGCCTTCGGAGCGCGAGTGGAAAGCGGACCAGGGTTAAACCTGGCCGGGAAGCGTGGTCACACGCTTTGGGATGTGAGCAGCACACCTTTGTGGGTTCGAATCCCACCCGAAGGCCGACTGATCGGGCAATCAAGGTGTCAGGGGAGCAATGGCTTGAGGAAGGGGACTGAAAGTCCGGCTTGCTGGCCACGGGGCTTCCTACGTGGACCGAACGTGATATGGCCATGCACAGCGCCGTGAGCGCCTGATCCCTTGTCGCCGGCCGCAAGGACAAGCCCGAGGGGCTTGTGGTACCCAGCCCAATGGTTGCCGCGCCCGCGCGGCTACTTTGGGAAGACCGTCCCCCCTTCCGGCCAACCCGGAACGGGTTGTGGCCCTTTCCGGCCAGCGCCGGATGCCGTGATCCTCAGGAGCCACAACCTCTTCAAGGTTGTGCTGGCCGGGGAGGCAAGTGACCCAACGTAGGCTTGCCGACAAGCCAACGTTGGGCTGAGCGCCACAAACCCGTTGGGTTTGACAGGCCAGCACCGCCGCGGGGCGAGGCGGTAACCCGAACTTGGGTCAGCGTCGACGCACACGGCATGGAAGTCTCTAGGATTGGCGTGTGAAGTTCACTTCTGGCGCAACCACCTAGGCAGTAGGTTCTCTCCATAGAGACCTACAAGAGTAATGAAATAAGACAGGGTCGCGACCATGAGCGAGAACTCCCTTGGTACACTCTCACCCTTATATCCCTCTGCACGCAAGGAATTGCGAAGGTCGTAAAGCGCAACGACGGTCACTACAATCAACACACATCCGAACCATTTCGTTGCGGGGCGCAGGGCCAATGACGTAAGCGCACAGTTCAACGCTGGGCGCATGAGTCGATGGGAATGTTTGAAGTAGATCGCAACAATCAGTGGTACGATTACAGCAACAGTGGTACTCCAGTTTACATTGAACTGAAATAGAAACCCGAGAAGGTACTGAGCCACCATCAGCATCATGGTGGAGCAGCTTACATAGACTGCCAGTCTGTCAAACATATCAATACGATACGAAGGGCTCAGAAGTCATGGACGGTGCGCGTCCTTCCAACAATCATACGCCCCGCAGCAGCCCGCGAAGGGTGTGCAGCTCGTGGGTGAAAGTCCCACCCGT
>CAYYMW010000611.1:0-2839 GCA_964472515.1 uncultured Verrucomicrobiota bacterium
CCGATGATCGGGGTGCGCAGGCGGACGGCTCCCTCCCCGGGACCGTCCGCCTTCCACGTTTTGAGGGGGGGTGAAAGGCCCGGCGAGCCGCAGTGTGAAGGCGCACCCTATGCCAAGTGGGCGGTATGGCTTCGAGCCTTGGGCAAGCGCGCAGACTGTGGCCGGGGCCGGTGCTAAATGGTGTAGGCTCCGGGAGGCTGGGTGCCTCGCCGCATCAACTGCTCGATGAAGCCGGTGGAATAGACTCCTCGCCGGAAATCGGGATCCTGCAAGATATTCTGCGACAACGGGATGGTCGTCTTGACCCCGGTGATCATATACTCCGACAGCGCGCGGCTCATGCGGTTCAGCGCCTCCCGGCGGTCCTTGCCGTAAGCGATGAGCTTGCCGATCATCGAATCGTAGGTGGGCGGGATCGTGTAGCCTGCATAGGCATGACTGTCCACCCGCACTCCATGGCCTCCGGGCGCGTAGTACATCCCGATCCGCCCCGGTGACGGGCGGAAATCGTCAAAAGGATCCTCGGCGTTGATCCGGCATTCGATGGCATGGCCTTCGAACCGAACGTCACTTTGCGAAAGCTTCAGCGGTTCACCCATGGCGACCAGAATCTGGAGTCGGATCAGGTCTAACCCAGTAACCTCTTCGGTCACAGGATGTTCTACTTGGATGCGTTTGTTGACCTCGAGGAAATAGAAGTTCCCTTGATCATCGACGATAAACTCCACGGTGCCCGCGTTGTTGTACTGGGCCACCTCCGCGATGCGCGTCGCCGCTTTCCCCATCTTCTTGCGGAGGTCTTTGAACTTGTTGTCGATTAACGGGGAAGGCGTTTCCTCGATCAACTTCTGGTGGCGGCGTTGGATGGAGCAATCGCGTTCCCCCAAGTGGATGATGTTGCCGCGCGCATCGCCAAAGATCTGAAACTCGATGTGATGGGGATTCTCGAAGTACTTCTCGATGTAGACGCCGGAATTGCCGAAGGCCTTCTCCGCCTCGCTGCGGGCGGTGTGGTAGCCCTTCATGAGCGCCATGTCGTTATGCGCGATGCGCATGCCGCGCCCGCCGCCGCCAGAGACGGCCTTGATCAGGACCGGGTAACCAATGCGCTTGGCCGTGGCCAAGGCGTCTGCTTCCGTTTCCACGGTGCCTTCCGATCCCGGAGGAGTCGGGACGCCGGCCTTCTTGGCGAGGACACGGCTTACCGCCTTATCCTGTAAGGCGTTCATGGCGCGGGAATTCGGCCCGATGAAGCGGATGTTGCAGCTTTCGCACATTTCGGCGAAGTGCGCGTCCTCGGACAGGAAGCCGTAGCCAGGGTGGATGGCGTCCACGTCCGCGATTTCGGCGGCGCTGATCAGTCGATCTGTGCGCAGGTAACTCTCCGAACTGGCGGCTTTGCCGATGCAGATGGCCTCATCGGCCATCTGGACGTGAATCGAGTTGGCATCTACTTCGGAGTATACGGCTACCGTCCTAATGCCTAACTCTTTGCAGGTACGGATAATGCGGAGGGCAATCTCGCCCCGGTTCGCAATCAGGATTTTCTCGAACATCGTGCGCTGGGAAAGACAGTCTGGCCCGGCGGCCCCCGGGCAACTCAGCCGGCAACCAACCGTAACTTCAGGGCTCTACAACGGGCGGATCTTGAACAGGGGTTGTCCGAACTCGACGGGCTTGGCGTTGTCCATCACGACTTGCGTGATGACCCCGCGTACCTCCGCCTTGATCTCGTTCATGACTTTCATCGCCTCGATGATGCAGACCACTGTGTCGGGGTTCACCTCGCTGCCCACCTCGACGTAGGGTGCCGATTCTGGCGATGGCGCCCGGTAGAAGGTCCCGATCATGGGAGACTTGATGTCCTGCTCCGCCGGCCCACTGCCCGCACTCGATGGCGGGAGGGCGGCGGGCACGGGCGTTGCCGCCGGGAGGGCTTGAGGGAGCAACATGGCTCCGGCGGGGAGGGCGAGCGCAGGCTGCCCCTCGTCGGAGACTCCCGTTCCCGTGCCGCCGCGTTTGAGCCGGATCTTGAAGCCTTCCTTCTCCATTTCGAACTCCGTCACGGAGTTCTTCTTCATGAGATCAAGAATCGCTTTGATGTCCTTTAAGTCCACTGCGTCCTCCAACAAGGAAGGTTCATGGCGGTAAGTTTGTCACAGAAATCGCACATTATGCAAAAGAGCAGGAGCTGCATTCACAACCCTGCTCTCGACCGCAAAACAAGATGGAAAATACCATAAAGAAGCCCAAAACCGACGTCAAGGAGCTTCTGGCACGATCCGGCCAGAGTCCTCCGAGGCGAGCACTTCGGTTTGGATCGGAGGCAAAAGCGGCCTTGAAAGCGGCTATTGCGCAGTATTGTTAACGATAACAGCGGCTTCCAACCCCAAGAGATAGCTTCCGGCACCAAACCCGCTGATTTGCCCCTGGCAAGCCGCTCCAATCGCCGAATGTTGCCTGAATCCCTCCCGCCGGTGGAGGTTCGATAGGTGGATTTCGATGACCGGGACGCTTACCGCCTTGATTGCGTCGTGCAGGGCGATGCTGGTATGTGTATAGGCACCGGCGTTCAAAACCACCGCCTGAAACGCTCCCTCCGCCTGTTGAACCCATGTCACCAACTCGCCTTCGAGGTTGGACTGTCGAAACTCGATTTCCACCTGCATTCCCTTGGCCCGCTCACGGACCTGCTGTTCGATCTGCGGCAACGTCAGGCGTCCATACACGTTGGGTTCCCGGCTGCCGAGCAGATTCAAGTTGGGACCGTTGAGGAAGAGGACCTTCATAGTCGGTGATCAGGATCGTTGGTTTGACGACGGGGTGGGGGGAGCGGCGG
>CAYYMW010000612.1:0-2818 GCA_964472515.1 uncultured Verrucomicrobiota bacterium
GGGTGGTGGCGGGCCCGGCGTCGTCGTTCGAGCGGCGGGTGTCCGGGCGGGTGCTGTGAAGAGGCCTCCCGGCCACCGTCGGGGAGGCTGATCCTGACGGCCCGCAAAGGGGAGCGTCCGGTGCTGCGGGTGGAGGAGAAATGAGATCGAAGCGGGGTGCTGCTTGAAAGCTGGGGCCGAATGGACTACTGTGCGCTTAGCTTTCTAACGTGAATAAAGTAAGTGCGACGCTGAGTTTCAGGGGCAGACCTCAGTCTTATCGAGGTGACAATGCTTCGGCGGAAGCCGCTTGGACGCCCAACACCGATGTTTACCTCACCGATACCGGCTTGGTGATCAAAGTGGAGCTGGCCGGCATGCGCCGGGAGGACCTTGAGCTGGCGGTGGAAGGGCAGGTGCTGCGGATTCGCGGCCACCGCCACGACATGTGCCGGGGGGCGCGGTGCAAGTTCGTGATCATGGAGATCAACTACGGCCCCTTCGAGAGCGTGATCCAAGTGCCTGAGGAATGCGACCTTGCGGGCGCCAAGGCCGGCTATCAAAACGGTTTTCTGCGGGTGGACATTCCGTTCCACAAGGCCGGGCCGCACAAGGCGTTTTCCGTTCCCATCAACGATATCTGAGTTCGATTCGCGCGATTAGCTTGCATCTTTCGCGGGCGGGTGCCACTAACCTCCCGGCCAGACTGTAACGATGACACCCGATTCCGAGTCCATCAACATCCTGGGCGCCGGCAGCCCTCCCCCCGATGGCGGGCAGGTCAAAGCCGTGGGCAGCCAGTTGCCGGAAGTGCTTCCCGTGCTGGGCCTTTCGGATGTGGTGGTGTTCCCCGGGATGGTCGTTCCGCTGCTGGTCGAATCCGCTTCGAGCATCCGCCTGATCGACGATGTGGTGTCCGGGGACCGGTTCGTCGGCTTGGTGCTGCAAAAGAAGCCCGAGTTGGATAATCCCGGGCCCGAGGATTTGTGGGAATGCGGCTGCGCGGGCCGGGTGCTGCGGATGCTCAAGTTCCCGGACAACTCGGTCCGGGTGCTGGTCGAGGGACTGCGGCGGTTCAAACTGCTGCAATTCGAGGCGCGCGAGCCCTACCTCAAGGCCCGCGTGGAGCCGCAGAAGGACAGCCTGGAGGAATCGCTGGAGACGACCGCGCTGGTGCGCAATCTGCGCGAACTCTTCCAGGAGATCATCGAGCTTTCCCCGGCGCTCAACGAGCAGGTGAAGGTGGCGGCGCTGAACCTCGAGGATCCCGGCCGGTTGTCCGACATGATGGCCGCGAACCTGAACCTCAATCTCGAGGATCGGCAGCGGCTGCTGGAAACGGTCAACATCAAGGACCGGATGACCCGCCTCCTGCCGCTGTTGAGCCGGGAGTTGGAGGTGCTCCGGCTTGGCTCCAAGATCCAGAAGGAAGTCACCGCCTCGATGTCCAAGAGCCAGCGGGATTACTTCCTGCGGGAGCAACTGCGGGCGATCCAGCGCGAGTTGGGCGAGGGCGAAGCGGGGACCGTGGAGCTCGACGCGCTCAAGGAACAGATTCTCAAGGCCGGCCTGCCCGACGAAGTGCGGGAGGTCGCCCTCAAGGAATGGGAGCGCCTGCGGCAGATCCCGCCTTCGGTGGCGGAGTACACAGTTACGCGCAACTATCTGGATTGGATCGTCGCGCTGCCTTGGAGCAAGAGCACGCCGGACCAGATCGACCTGGCCCAGGCGGAAGCCATCCTCGATGAGCAACACTATGGCCTCAAGAAGGTCAAGGACCGCCTCGTCGAGTTCCTGGCCGTGCTCAAGCTCAAGCAGGAGCTGAAGGGGCCGATCCTGTGCCTGGTGGGCCCGCCGGGGGTGGGCAAGACTTCCCTGGGCCAGAGTGTGGCGGAAGCGCTGGGACGCCGGTTTGTCCGCATCTCCCTGGGCGGGATGCGGGACGAGGCGGAGATCCGCGGCCACCGCCGCACCTATGTCGGCGCGCTGCCCGGCCGCATCATCCAGAGCCTCCGCCGGGCCGAGACGAACAACCCGGTGATCCTGCTCGACGAGCTGGACAAAGTGGGCTCGGATTTTCGGGGCGACCCCGCCTCGGCGCTGCTCGAGGTGCTCGATCCCCAGCAGAACCACACCTTCACGGATCACTATCTGGACCTGCCGTTCAACCTGTCGCGGGTGCTCTTCATCACGACGGCGAACTGGCTCGATCCGGTCCACGCCGCGTTGCGGGACCGGCTCGAGGTGATCGAACTGCCGAGCTACACGGCCGAGGAGAAACTGCAGATCGCCCGCCGGCATCTCTTGCCCCGGCAGATCAGCGAGCACGGGCTCAAGCCGGCCCAGTTGCGCCTGCCGGCCGCGACGTTGCGCGAACTCATCCGCAACTACACCCGCGAGGCCGGCGTGCGCCAACTGGACCGCGAGCTGGCCGCGCTGGCCCGCAAGGCCGCGCGGCGCGTGGTGGCGCACCCCGAGGTCACGAAGCCGGCGATCATCGCGCCGGGCGAGCTGAGCGAATGGCTGGGACCGGTGCGTTTCCTGCCCGAAACCCCCGAGCGCACCCTCGAATGCGGCATCGCCACCGGCCTGGCCTGGACGCCGGTGGGCGGGGACATTCTCTACATCGAGGCCACCCGGATGCCCGGCAACGGCAAGCTGATCCTGACCGGCTCGCTGGGCGAGGTGATGAAGGAGAGCGCCCAGACCGCGCTGAGCTACCTGCGCAGCCAGGCGCTGGCGTTGGGCCTGGATTTCGCCCAACTCGACAAGCAGGATCTCCACATCCACGTGCCGGCGGGGGCCACGCCCAAGGACGGCCCCAGCGCCGGGCTGTCGC
>CAYYMW010000613.1:0-2813 GCA_964472515.1 uncultured Verrucomicrobiota bacterium
ACCCCGGCCCGGTCGGTCTTCGGCATCCCCATTCCCGCCGCCAACCCGGCCACTCCCCATCCTGTTCATTTTGTTCATCCTGTCCAACCCTCCTCCATCCTGCTCACCGCAGGTGCAAAAAGGTGCAAACTCCCGCAATGCGGTTCCGGACGCCTCGCGTGCCACCTCCGTCTTGCCATCATCAAGCGGCGCCGGCCCAACCGTTTACCGCGCGGATGCCCAAGGCGGGCTCAAACCCTCCGTCAATTTGCGCCGGCCTGGTCGGCCTGCGACCGCAGCAGCTTGCGCTTGTCCGCCAGGACTTGGTCGAACAGGGCCTCCAAGGGCGGGCAGACGCCCCGCAACCCGGCTACGACCCGCTCCGCCCAGTCGAGGTATTGGAGCTTTCGCTCCGGACTCCAATGGACGGGTTGATCGAGCTGGAAATCGCTCAGATTGTGGACCTTGTCCGCCAGTTTGATGAGTTTGGCCTCGTGCGAGAGGTGGGGCGCGTGCTCCACCTGCCGCTGCTTGCGCTCGGCTTGCGGCAGCCGTTTGTCGTCGGTGACCTCCAGCACCCAGCCGGTGACCCGCGTCCCGAAGCGGGCGGAAATCTCCTCCGCCCGGGTGGGGGTATCCTCGAGCACATCGTGCAGCACCGCGGCGAGGAGGATCTCCAACTCGGTGACCTGCGCCACCCGCGCCAGCAGTTCGGCCACGGCGATCGGATGGTTGAGGTACGGGGAAGCGGCGACGTCCTTGCGGCGCTGCGGGCTGTGGCGGGTCGCGGCAAAATGCAGGGCGGCCAGCAGGAGGGCGTTGCTCTCGGCGGTATTCATGACGGCGGCGGTTACACAGGCCGAATGACCAACTCTTCGAGGATCGCCCGGGCCGGGAGGCTGAGGGCGAGCCAGACGCAATCCGCCACGTCCTCGGGTTGCAGCATGCGGGCGCGGGCTTCCGGCGGCGGCGGGGTGGGGCGGAGGTCGAGGATGGGAGTGTCGATGTCTCCCGGAAAGACCGCGCAGGCGCGGATGCCGTTGCCGCGTTCCTCGGCGTTGAGCGACTGCGTGAGGCCGGCCAGACCGAACTTGGCCGCCACGTACGCGACCCCGGCCTTCGCGTTGGCGAGCTTGCCGGCGTCGGAGACGATGTTGACGATGGTGCCGGACCGCCGCTCGCGCATGGCCGGCAGAAAGGCCTGGATGCAGTGGTAGGCGCCGTGCAGGTTGGTGGCGATCAGCCGTTCGTAGTCGGCCGGGGTGAGGTTGTTCCACGCCCGCTGCGGCGTGTTGGTCCCGGCCGCGTTGACCAACGCATCGACCTGCGCAAACTGGCTGAAGATCTCCTGGGCGGCGTGTTTGACCTGCGCCGGATCGGCGATGTCGCAGGGGCAGGTGAGCACCTCCAGCGAGCCCGCCGCGCCGGCGAGGCGGACGGTTTCGTGCAGCGCCTGCGGGCGGCGTCCCAGCAGGGCCACGCGCCATTGCTCACGCACCAGGCGCAGGGCGATGGCCCGGCCCACGCCGCTGCCGGCGCCGGTGATGACTGCGGTCTTGTGATTCGACATAGAGTCAGGATGGGTAAAGCTCGGAAGGGGAGTTACTCGGCGGCCGGCAGGTCAACCCAACGCCGCGTGCGCGCGGACTCCAGGGTGGCTTCCATGACGAGTTGCGCCTGGTACCCCTCGCGGAAGGAGGGCACGCACGGCCGCCCTGTGTGGATCGCGTCGACAAACTCATGAATCTGGTCGTAGCGGAAGGTGATGAGCGGGTTGCCCGCGCGCGGATCGCGCGGAGACCCCGGCGCCTTCCAGAAGGTCTCGGGCACCTCCAGTTTCTCCAGTCCCGCGCCGTTTTTGCGGCCGATCTGGAGTTCGTTCCAGCGTTCCGTGAAAAAGACAAAGCTGCCCTCGCTGCCGTTGATTTCGACGTAATCCTGGCTGCGCCAACTCTCGCTGCGGCCGGTGGCGAGCTTGCTGCTCTCCAGCACCCCCGTGGCCCGGTTGCGGAACTCCGCCAGGACGGTCACCCAGTCCTCGAGGTCGGACGGCTGGCCTTGGCGCTGGTCGAGCAAACGGCGGGTGTCCGCCACCAGCCGCTGCATCGGCCCGCAGAGCAGGTGCGCAAAATCGATCCGGTGGGAGAGCATGTCGCCCAGTTCGCCTGAACCGGCTTGCGCTGCCACCTGCCGCCAGCCCAGGTTGCGGTCGCCCCAATCCTGCAACCGGCAGGAGCGGAAATGGTAAGGCTGGCCGATGGCTCCGCCCCGGACCAAGTGGGCCAGGTATCTCATGGCGGGCACAAAGCGGTAGGTGAACGCCGTCATGTGCCGCACCCCGGCCTGTTCGGCGGCCTCCCACATCCGCCGGGCTTCGGCGGCGTTCAGGGCCAGCGGCTTCTCGCAGAGGATGTGCTTGCCCGCTTTCGCCGCGGCGGTGGCGATCTCGGCGTGGAGCACGTTCGGCGTGGCGATGATCACCGCCTGGAGGTCGTCCCGCTCGAGCAGGTCCTGGTACCGGTGGGTGGTGAAGACCGGTCCCGCCGCCTCGCGGGCGCGTTGGAGGTTGGCGGGGGAGGCGTCGCAGAGACCCGCGACGGTGGCCTGGGGGCAGGCGGCAATGCCGGGCAAGTGGTTTTGCAGCGTGATGCCGCCGCAACCGATGATGCCAATACCAAGCTTCGACATGCCGCCATGCTAGGCGATCGGGTCCGGAAAGGCCATAAGACAGTTGCCGGGGCGGGTCCGCCGCGCCCGCTTCCGCCCGGGGCCGGGGGCCACATCGGTTTCGCATGAGTTTGTGGGGAACGCGGCTGTCGCGCTTGGCTACAAGG
>CAYYMW010000614.1:0-2803 GCA_964472515.1 uncultured Verrucomicrobiota bacterium
AAATAGCTGCAAATAGCAGCAAAATCGCGATCATCATCTTCTCCCCTGCCGGTCAACCCGGCCTCTCGCCCGGCCGGCGCCGCCTGGGCCCCGGGCCTCGCCGCCGTCCCTAGCCTTGCCCCACGCAGAAGCGTACGCAGCACCGCACTCCGTATGGCAGGCCTGGACAAGCCTGTGTGACCACCGTCTCCGGGGGGGCGAACTTGACAGGGAAAGGGCGGAAGCGGAGGTTGAGGAGGTCTGCCATGGGTTTGAGGGTGCGTGGTTGCGAAGGGTTGCGTTAGCGGGACCTACCAGGGTCGGGGGCGTGTTCTGACAGAAGCGCGAGGGAAGGGGACCAGAACGGCTTGAGCCGACGCAGCGCCGGCCGCGAAGCCAGCGAAACGACATCATCTGCGTCAAAGATGAGGACTGCCCCGAATGGCGGTCTGGGTGATTGCATCAACCGAAAATCACATGCAGTGGTGCACCGTGAACGAATGGCTGCTGGCCAGCCTTATCGGCGGCCTTGTGATCGGATGCGCGAGCGACCGCGCACTGGGCACGGATAACCAGCGGACCCACGTGAGAAACACCACGGCTGTGAAGCAACCTGAAATCGTGCATCGTCAGGGCTTTCTGGTGATGGGCAGGGTGACCCACAGGAAGCCGGGGGCCGAGCGCCCCGAGATGTTTGTGGCGATCTGGAACGATTTTGAAGCGCACCAGCAGAGGATTAAAGGCCACAGCGTGGATTCCAAGTACTATGGCGTCAACTTCGCGCCAGGCCCGGATGGGAGCTTCGACTACCTGGCCGGCATGGCGGTCAGGCCGGTGGCGGAGACGCCTGAGGGTCTGGAAGTCCGCATGCTGCCGGCGGCGACCTATGCCGTGTTCCCCTGTCCTGCCCAATCCATCGGTCAGACGTATCGATATATCTTCGGCCAGTGGCGGGGGGAGGCTGGTTACGAGACTGACGCCACGATGCCCGCCTTTGAGGAATACCCTCCCGCGACAGAAGCGAACGCCCCGGTGCTCCTCCATATTCCGATCCGAGCGGCTCGCGCCAAGTGAAGACGGGCCAACCAACGGAGGCGTCGAACGCCACAAGGGCGTCCCGGCCTCGCGCCAGGCCGGGGCAGGATGCCCCGGGCACCAGCAGGCAAGGATGCCCGCGCTACAGGACATGCGGTGGGGTGCTGCGCACGCTCCTGCGGAGGCCGATATCGCGGCAGGCGAGAGGGCGGGTTCTCATGTGTGGAGTGCGCCGGCAAGGCATCGCCGCGACGGCGCTTTTCCCAGGGAGCCCGAAAGCGGTGTCGCGCTACGCTTGCCACCGCAGTCCATAGGGCGGGCCGTCAAGCAGCAGCGTGGAGCGCCAACATCAGGCGGTGCGGCGCACACTCCTGCGGCGGGGTGCGGCGCACGCTCCTGCGGGCGGCATGGGAGCCAGGAGGAGCCGGGGCAGGATGCCCCGGGCACCAGCAGGCTGGAAGCCTGCGCCACAACAGGCATCTTTGCCGGCGCGACGGTGAAAGGGAAAACCGCGCGGGGCGGGATGGCCCGGCGCGGTTGGTTAGGAAACGAGGGGAACTGAAAGGGGATTACTTGGCGCTGACCTTGGTGTAGGTGTCGGCCACGGTGTCCTCGCCGTCGCGTTCGCGGTCGAAGTTGAGGCCAAGGGTGAGGCTGTCCCAGCCCTTGAGGTAGACGATGTCGCGGTCGTCGTTGACGGCCTGCTGGTCGGTTTCGGAATAGCCGCCGACGATGTCGGTGAGTTTCATGACTTTGAAGGGGCCGACCTTCTCGACCTTGAGCTTGCCGCTGGCGGCGAGGACGACGCTGCCGCTGGAGACGGAGGTGACTTTGTATTTGAAGGTGTCCTGCTTGATCTCGAGGTCCTGGGTGACTTCGCCGCTGAACTGGGTGCTCTTCTTCTTGAGGGTCCACTTGCCCTGGAGGTCGCTGACGGATTGGGCGAGGGCGGAAGCGCCAAGGAGGATGGCGGCGGTGAGGGCGACGGAGAGGATGCGAGGGTTCATTTGTTGGGGGTTACTTGGGTTTTGGTTTAGTTGAGCTGGCGGGTGGCCGGCGACACGCCGGTTTGTGCCCGCAAAGCGGCCGGGCTTACTCGCCCAGGAAATCCTTCTTCAGGTAGTCTTTTTCGAGGCGGCGGCGGACCATTTCTTCGCGCTGGCGCTCGAGTTCGCGCAGTTTCTGGGCCTGCTGGGGATTGAGTTCCCTGGCGAGGCGCTCGTTGGTGGCGGCGACCATCTGGGTGACGCGGTTGACGGTGTCGAGGGTGAGGGCCTGGTATTCCTTGCAGGCGTGGACGACGATGGGTTCGACGCGCTGGACCTGGTCGGGGGTGAGTTCGAGCTCGGACTTGAGAATGTCCATGAGGCTGGAGTGGAGGGTGTCGACGCCCAGCCGGTGCTCGGCGAGGCGCTGGCCGACGCCGATGGTGTTGATGCTGCCCGTGACGACGCCGGCCACGAAGATGCCGACCAGGATGAGGATGTCGCGAACGCGGGGTTTCATCGGGGGAGAATCCAGCTCACGACGGCGCGGGAGGCGGAGAGTTCAGGGCTGGCAGAGGGTCGGAGCACGTGCCAGTGGACGGCGAGGCTGGCCACCATGGCCAGGGAGGCCAGGGCGAGGGCCTGCCGGCTGGAACGGAGCCAGCCGGGAGCGGCGGAGGCGGATTCCTGCGCGAGCCAGCGGTGGACGACCCGCTGGGCGAAGAAGGGCGGGGCGGAGGCGGGCGGCTCGCCGGTCGCCGGCGGACCGGCGGAGCGCACCAGGCGCTGCCATTGTCGATCAA
>CAYYMW010000615.1:0-2790 GCA_964472515.1 uncultured Verrucomicrobiota bacterium
GCCCCCTTCCGAGTCCTCGCGTTGGCCGAAGTGGGAGGGCATCACCTGGCCTTCACGGAAGCCGCCAAACCGTGGTTGCAGCAGTGCGGCAGGGAGAACGGCTTCGAGGTCGACTATCTGAGCAACACCGCCCCCATCACGGCCGAGTACCTGGCCCGCTACCGGCTGGTGCTCCAGTTGGACTTCGTGCCGTACGGCTGGACGCCCGGGGCGAGGACGGCCTTCAAGGCGTACATCGAGCAGGGCCGGGGCGGCTGGGTGGGCCTGCACCATGCCACCCTGCTGGGCGATTTCGACGGCCAGCCGATGTGGCCGTGGTTTTCCGAGTTCATGGGGGGCATCAAGTACCGGGACTACATCGCCACTTTCGCCTCGGCGACGGTGCGCGTGGAAGACCGGCGGCACCCCTGCCTGCAAGGCGTCCCGGAGGCGTTCGTCGTGCCCAAGGAGGAGTGGTACACGTATGACCGCAGCCCGCGGGGCAAGGTCCGTGTGCTGGCCAGCGTGGATGAGACCACCTACGCCCCCGCCAGCGCCCCCAAGATGGGGGACCATCCGGTCGTGTGGACCAACGAGCAAGTCCCGGCCCGGAATGTGTACCTCTTCATGGGACACGGGCCGGACCTGTTGGAGAACCCGGCGTACACCACCCTGTTGCGAAACGCGATTCTGTGGGCCGCAGGAAAGTAACATCATGATGCACCGCCTTCCCACGTTGCCCTGGCTGGCGAGCCTGCTCCTCGCGTGCCTCGGTCTCACCGGCCTCCAGGCGCAGACCAACGCGCCGCGCTACCGGGTGCTCGCCTTCTATACGGGCACGAACGACAAGGCGCACGTCAGCTTTGTGCGGGAGGCCAACCGCTGGTTCGCCCGGACCGCGGCGGAACGTGGTTTTGCCTACGAGGCCACCACCAACTGGAACCACCTGAACGCGGATGATCTCGCCGGTTGTCAGGTCGTGCTCTTTCTGGATACCCGGCCGGAAGCGCCCGCGCAGCGGGAAGCGTTCCAGAATTACCTCGAGCGCGGCGGGGGCTGGATCGGGTTTCATTTCGCGGGCTTCGCCCTGACCCCCTCGCAGTTTCCGCAGAACTGGCCGTGGTATCACGAGGAGTTCCTGGGGGCGGGTTCCTACGCGGGCAACACCTGGGAACCCACTTCAGCCATTCTCAAAGTGGAAGACGCCACCCACCCGGTGACCGCCGGGCTGCCGCCAACCTTCAAAGCCGCGCCGAACGAATGGTACAAGTGGACCGCCGACCTGCGCACCAACCGCAACATCCGAATCCTGGCCTCCATCGACCCGGCCAGCTTCCCGCTGGGGACCGGCCCGAAGCAGCACGAAATCTGGCGTGCCGGCTACTACCCGGTCGTCTGGACCAACCAGAAGTACCGGATGCTCTACGTCAACATGGGGCACAACGACATCGACTACGAGAACCAGACCAACCGGGAACTCTCGTTCACCTTCGACAACGAGGTGCAGAATCGGCTGATCTTGAACGCCCTCGAATGGCTCGGCACCGGCGCGCGGCCCCCGGCGGCTTCCGGGCAGTGAGCGCGTGAGCGGTGGGCTGGGCCTTGGCAACACGGGTCGGTGCCACCTTGCCGACCAAGCCTGAGTATGAACCGCCTCGCCGGGCGGGCGTTCACCCGTCCAGCCGTCCACACCACACGCTCGGCTCCGATCCTCGCCCCTCCCATGCCTGTCAGGCGAACATTCTGTCCAGAGACGAGGAAAGGCTCCCGTTGACTGCAAAGCCAGCCAATCCGGATACCGGCCTCATGCCATCGGCCTCAGTCGGATTGCCCTCGTGATTGATCCGGTAAATGGAGCCAGCCGATATTCCCATTGGTTTTATCAATTGGCGCAATTCCGGGACTGGGCGCAGGTTCGCGGTAGATGAAAACGACGACTGCACCTCGCCTGAGATTGCTCTTGATTGCCCCGGCCAGCGGGCCGTGGCGGACGGTAGGCCGTGCTTGGCTGTTCAACGGCCGGACCTTCCGTTTCTCCATGCTCAGCCTGCTCACCGTGGCGGCGCTCACCCCGTCCGACGTGGAAGTCACCTTGGTGGATGAGCAGGTGCAGCAGGTTCCCTGGGATCAGCCCTTCGATCTGGTGGGGATCACCTGCATGACCGCGCTGGCGCCGCGCGCGTATGAACTGGCCGCCCGCTTCCGCCAGCGAGGCATCCCGGTGGTCCTCGGTGGGATGCACCCGACTGCCTGCCCCGATGAGGCGCTCCAGCACGCGGATGCCGTGGTGGCCGGAGACGCCGAAGAAGTCTGGCGGGCGGTCATCGAAGACACCCGCCGAAAGCGTCTGAAGGGGATCTATCGCAGCAAGTGCGCGCCGGCCCTGGGCGGCCTTGCCCCCCTGCCCCGCCAATTGATGGCCGGCCACCGGTACGCCACCGTCCATGCCGTGCAAGCCACGCGGGGGTGTCCGCACCAGTGCGATTTCTGTTCCGTCTCGGCCTATCATGGGCACCAGCAACGCCAGCGCCCGGTGGAGGAGGTGCTCGCGGAGATCCGCACCATCCCGGATCGCTTCTTCATCTTCGTGGACGACAACCTGACGGCCGACGTCGAGTACGCCCGGCGGCTCTTCACCGGGTTGGTGGGCCTGGGCAAGCATTGGGTGACGCAGACCACCCTCTCCCTCGCCCGCGACGAAGCGATGCTCCGCCTCGCCGCCGCCGCCGGCTGTGTGGGTGTGTTCGTGGGACTCGAGACCTTCACCTCCGCCAACCTCGATGCCGTCCACAAGGATTGCCATCGCGTGGC
>CAYYMW010000616.1:0-2752 GCA_964472515.1 uncultured Verrucomicrobiota bacterium
CCGGCCGCCGCAAGACCGAGGCAGAGTGGAAATGTTATTCTTTGACGGCCCCTTACCTTGAGAAGATCGCGCCGCTGCGGGCTGGCAGCGTGAAGCTCAGCCTCTGGCCTTGGACCGCCACCTTCCCCAACGCCCCGAGCCGGTCAGTCAGCGCCTTGGATGAAGCCAGACCGGTACCCCCGAGCGCCACTTCCATGGCGCGCGGCTGCGCGGCGTTGTTGATCGCGACGATCACGGTCTCGGCAGCCGTCGCCCGGGCGTAGGCATAGGCGTCCGGCTCGACCAGCAGTTCCCGGACTTCGCCGCGCCGGAGCGGCTCGCACTGCTGGCGCAGGCCCAATAACTTCTGGACATGCGCGAAGACCTCCTGCTGTTCCGGCGTCCGTCCCGCCTCGGTGAAGGCGTTGCGCGCGTCCTCTTTCCAGCCGCCGGGGAAGTCGCGGCGGTTGTCGGGGTCGCCCCCGCCGGGCATGGCGATCTCGTCGCCATAGTAGATCAGCGGCGTCCCGCGCATGGTCAGCAGGCAGGTGAAGCCGAGCTTGAGTCCCGCAACGGTCGCGCCGGATTCATTCATGAACCGGGGCGTATCGTGCAACCCCAGGAAGGTGACCAACCCCCGCGGATTCACGTAGTTGGTGTCCGCCGCCAGCGTCTCCGAAAGCCGGGACATCCGCTGCCCTTTGGCGAAGACATCCCGCAACGCGTAGTGCATGGGAAAGTCGAATAGCGTATCGACGCCGGAATCGACGCCATCGAACCGGGCCCGGCCGCCCTGGAAGAACGACACCAGTTTGGGATTGCCGTCCCACATCTCGCCCAGAATGGTCAGCTTCGGATACTGCCGCTTGAGGGCAGAGGTCCATTGCGACCAGTAGCTCCGGGGCACGTAAGGCAGCGTGTCCTGCCGCACGGCGTCAAGGCCCGTCATGCCCACCCACCAGAGCGAGTTCTGGATCAGGTACGTGGCGGTTTCCACATCGTTTTGGTTGAGGTCCGGCAGCAGATTGATGAACCAGCCCTCCAGGGTGGACTTGAACTTGTCCGCCGGCGGGTTCGGGTCCGCGATGGTCCAGGTTTGCCACGTGTTCTCCAAGTGATTGGCCACCGTGCCGTTGTACCACGTCGGCGTGGGCGAGTTCGTGGTCCAAGCGTGATACGGACCGGTGTGGTTGGCCACCTGGTCTTGGATCACCTTCAAACCGTCCGCGTGCGCCGCCTTCACCAAGGCACGCAGCTCGCTGAGACTGCCGAAGTGCTCCTCCATCCCGTAGAAATCGACTGCGCCGTACCCATGGTAATCGGTCGAAGGTCTGCCTCCCTTCGAGCGCTGGTTGTCGGCGGTGTACTTCTCGAGTTGGTTGAAATGGTTCACATTGTCGTACCAAGGCGTCATCCAAAGCGCGGTGACGCCGAGCTTCCGCAGGTACGGCAGGTGGTCCAGGACGCCTTTGAAGTCACCTCCGTGGTAGTGCCGGGGCTGGGAGCGGTCGCAGAGCCCGGGCGCGGCCGCCGGATTGTCGTTGCCCGGATCGCCGTTGGCGAACCGATCGGGCATGAGCAGGTAGATGACATCGTCCGGGGAAAACCCGGCGAACCGTCCCTTCGCTGGCAACGCGGCTTCCAGCGAAAACGCGGCCACCGTTTCGCCGCTCGAGGTGCTCACCCGCAGCGGCACCGGACCCGGCTTCGCCGCGGGCGGAATACTCAGATCGACGAACAAATACGTCCCATTCGTCGAACCCTTCGGTGCAGAAGCACTGAAACCGGCGGGTGCCTCGACGCGTGCGCCTCTCAGCTCCGATCCCGACACGAGCAATCGCACCCTGCCCAGTGAATGACCGGCCCACCAGTTGGGCGGTTCCACTTTCGTGACCACGGGGCCAGCCGCGACGGTCCCGGACACCATCAACCATCCGGCGGCGCAGATGACCGTCGCGCCAAAGAAGGAATTGAAGTTACGCATACACCAAGGAAAAAGGGACCGCACCCGGGCTCAGTTGGTCTGAGGAACTCCCACCTCGTCGACCTGTTTGGACACCAGTCCAACACACAGACCGGCGACGATCATGGAAACGCCCCCCAGCAGCACCACGTTAATGGGATTGTCGCCGAGTAATGACTTCATCAACAAGCCCAACCCAGCCGAGGCCAGGATCTGCGGCAGCACGATGAAGAAGTTGAACACGCCCATGTAGAAACCCATCTTGGCGGGCGGAATGGCATTGGAAAGCATGGCGTACGGCATGGACAAGATGCTCGCCCAGGCCACCCCTACCAGCAGCATCGAGAAGATAAGGGCGTATTGCTGGCGCAGCACGAACGCCAGGATCAAGCCGACGCCTCCAGCCACCAGGCAGCAGCGATGAATCGAACGCGCGGAGAAGCGTTTCACCAGGGCCAGCAGCACAAAGGCGAACGCAAAGGCCGTACCGTTGTAGACCGAGAAACACACCCCGCCCCATTCGTTGCCCCGTTGGTATTCCGGCGAACCAGGAGTGCCGCCAAACACCTTGGTGGCCACCGCCGGCACGAAGTAGATCCACATGCAGAACAGCGCGAACCAGGTAAAGAATTGCACCACCGCCAACTGACGCATGCCCTTGGGCATGGAGCCGATGCCCTGGAAAATCTCACGGAAGGCGTTTCCGATTCCCGCCGACTCGGCCTTCAGCTTGTTGAAGGCCGCGAGGTCCTCGGGCGGATACTCCTTCGTGGTTGTGATGGTGTAAATGACCGCCACCATGAACACCAC
>CAYYMW010000617.1:0-2746 GCA_964472515.1 uncultured Verrucomicrobiota bacterium
TTCGGGTCCGCTGACGTGGATCGTGCGATGGGTGTGGGAGAGGCTCTTGCCCGGCGCCAGCGCGGCTGCGGGCGAGGAGGATGCGCGCCTGCTCCTCGCCCGGGGCCAGCAGCAGGTAGCGTCCGCAGTTGTCGCACAGCCCGACATCCGTGTCGCGGATCAGTTCCGCCTTCGCTCCGGAGGCCAGGCGCATCTGGCAGCCCGTGCACACGCCGTGCCGCACCAGGGCCACGCCTTTCTTTCCCCGCACCCACAGCCGGTCATAGTGCGCCAGAATCGGTTCGGGTATGTCCTTGCGAATGGTTTCTGCCGCCAACTTGGCCTCGTCCGAAGCAGCCCGAGGTCCTCGTTCGATCTCCTGCAGTTCGTAAAGCCGCTGGATGACTTTCATGCGCGTCGGCGGGCAATCTCCCGCTACCGGCTAACGTTACGCGCGGGTCTGGAGGAAGGCGAGCCCAAATCCACGCGGCGGCATCCGCCCTTCTCTCCGCGTCACACGGCTCGCGCCTGACGGGCCGCTTCGACGTAAGCGTGCGCCAGGCGCGTTAGCGCCGGCCAGTCCTCTTTCGCCAGCAAGGCCGGCGAGATCATCGCTGAGCCCACCCCCACCGCGGCCGCCCCCGCTTTGAAGAACGCGGCAATCGTGTTCAGATCCACTCCGCCGGTCGGCACCATCCGCAAGTGGGGCAGGGGAGCCCTGAGCGCTTTGAGATAGGCTGGCCCCAGCGTGTCCGCCGGGAAAATCTTGACGAAATCGGCGCCCGCCTCAAAGGCCATCTGCGCTTCGGTCGGGGTGTACGCCCCGAGCATGATCGGTTTGCCCGCCTCGTGCGCCAACGCCACCAACTCCGTCCGGCAGATTGGGCTCACCACAAACTCTGCTCCCGCTTCCAGCGCCGCCCGGCACGTGGCGCCCTCCACCACGGTGCCGACCCCAACCAACGCCCTGCCTCCCAGCGCCTCCCGCGTGGCGCGGATGGCTTCCAGCGCGTGGGACGTCGTCATCGTCACTTCCACGGCCATCAAGCCGCCGGCTGCCAACGCTGCCGCCAGCGGCGGCACTTGGTTCGCCCGTTGCGCCCTCACCACCGCAATCACTCCGGGGTCGAGCAGCAGTTGCTCGATTTCTTCGCGCCCGCGCTGAGGCCGGGCCGCAGAGATTTCCGAGGTCATGCGACAAGTTCGAGGCGCTAGAGGCTGCCGACGTACTTCATCATCGCATCTTCCTGTTCCGCAATCGACTGCACCAGCTTGAACTGGGTGCGGCAGCGGTCCAGGTTGTGGTCGGGACGATGCACGCGGAAGTAGACGTCGCCCTTCAGATAGTCCGCCAGGAAACGAATGCCGATGGTAAAGGTGATGAGCTTGCCAGCGAAAGCCAGCAACGACCGTTCTTTCGGCGTCAGGAAGGCCCCCGCCGCTTCCACGTAACCCCGCGCCAGCGATTGGAACATCGGCATTTGCATCTGGACCTTCGCGAGGTCTTTCTCGTCTTCCAGCGTGGGGCTGGTAGTCGTGCGTACCATGTCGCCGAAATCGTACAGGACCAAGCCGGGCATCACCGTATCGAGATCCACCACGCACATGGCCCGACCGGTTTCCCAGTCCATCATGACGTTGTTGAACTTCGTATCGTTGTGGGTGATCCGCTCCGGAATCTCCTTGTTGGCGTGCGCGTCCAGCAGGGTTCCGATCCAGGGTTCCTGTTTCAGGGCGAACTCCAGTTCCTTCGCCGCAAATCGCGCGCGGTTGCAGTGGTCGTCCTGCATGGCGGTCTTGAGGAAATCGAACCGCTTGCGGGTGTTGTGGAAGTCTACAATCGTCTCATGCAACCGTTCGCCAGGGAGGTCGGAGAGCAGGTTTTGGAACGTGCCAAACGCCTTGCCCGCCTCGTACGCTTGGCCTTCGGATTGGACCGACTCGAAAGACTGCACCTTTTCCACAAAGACGAACGTGCGCCAGCATTCCCCGTCCTGATCGCGGTAATAAGGCTTGCCGTCGTGGGTCGGCACTACGGTCAGCGCCTTGCGGGTGACCTCGCGGGCGCCCTGCGCCGTCAACTTGGCCCGAATGTGGGAGGTCACACGAACGATGTTCTCCATCACCTTGTTCGCGTCCTTGAACACGGTCTGGTTGATCTTCTGGTGGATGTACCGCACCAGAATCCCCCCTTGATCGTAGGTCGCCGTGTAGGTCTCGTTGATATGCCCGATCTTGCACGGCTCGGCGTGCAGAATCTGGCCGTAGATCTGGAACTGTTTCGAGATCTCCTGCAGGTGTTTCTCTTTATACAAGGGCATACGCACGACAATAGGTTCCCGCCGTCCAGGGCCTTTCGCCCCATCGCTTCGTCTGACCCGGCCATTCAAACGGTCCTTCCCGTTCCAACTCAAGCCGATTCTTTGTCCAGCGCGTCACCAAACCGGCCTTTCACCCCGCTTCGCCAGATTTTGACACCGGCCCGGAATCACCTACACTGGGGCTATGCGCGTCATCAGTGTGTCCTTGGGGCAGCGGAGCTACGACATTCAGATTGGGGCCGGTTTGCTGTCCAAATTGGGCCACTCCTGTCAGAAACTGGGTCTCCCCGGCCGGTGTGCCGTCATCACGGACAGCCATGTCGCCGGGCTGCACGCGGACGCCGTGCTCAACAGCCTGCGTGGGGCTGGGTTCGATCCCGTGTGCCTGGTGGTTCCCGCCGGCGAAACCACCAAGAACCCCCGCGAAGTTCAGCGCTGTTGGGAGG
>CAYYMW010000618.1:0-2723 GCA_964472515.1 uncultured Verrucomicrobiota bacterium
ATCAAGAACTACTCGGGGGGCATGAAGCGGCGCATCAACCTGGGTTGCGCGCTGCTGCACCGGCCCAAACTGCTCCTCCTGGACGAGCCGACGGTGGGAATCGACCCTCAAGCCCGGGCCAATCTGCTGGAGTTTGTCCGTCAGCTCGCGGCGAACGGGACGGGAGTGTTGTATACGACGCACTATCTCGAGGAGGCCGAGTCGTTGTGCCAGCGGATCGGGATCATCGATCACGGACGCGTGCTGGCGGAGGGAACCTTGGAGCAGTTGCGCCAACGGCTGGCCGGAGACCGCTTGTTTGTGGTGGAGGCACCCCTCGCGGGGACCGACCCGGCTACGTGGCCAGACTTCGCACGGCATTACCGGGTATTGCAGAAGACCGATCGGCAATTGGTGGCGGCGAGCGCCGCAGACCGTGATCCGGCAGAATGCCTCAAGGAACTGCTTGCGCTGCCGGTGGCGGTGGAGAACGTCACTCTCAAGCGCCCCAGCCTGAACGACGTGTTCCTGCAACTGACTGGGCGCGAACTGAGGGAATGACCATGCTGCGCGTTTTGCTGGCCAAAGACCTGCGGCGGGTGTGGCGGAATCCGCTCCCTTGGATGATCCACTTGGCGGTGCCGCTGGTGATCACGGCCTTGATTGGTCTGGCGTTCGGGCGTTCGGATCAACCGGGCGGTCTGGGCCGCATCAAGCTGGCCGTGGTGGATGAGGATGACACCCTGCTGACGCAGTTTCTGCAAGGGGCACTGAACCAGAAGGAGGCGCAGAAGTATCTCGAACCCTCGTTTCTCAAGCGGGCGGAGGCCATGGGGCGGCTCACGAATGACCAGATCAGCGCGGCGGTCGTCATCCCGGCGGGGTTTACCCGTAGCTACTTGCTGGGCCGGGAGCGGGTGACACTGGAGGTGATCAAGAACCCGGCGCAGTCGTTCTACCCCGCGATTGTCGAAGAAACGATGGCGGTGGCCGTGGCGGGACTGAACGCGCTGGCGCGGAATTTCCAGAGCGAGTTCCCTGCCTGGCAGGCGGCCTTTGAGCGGCCTAGCGGGCCGGATGCGCGGGAGGTTGGGCGGTTGATCGAACGGGCGGGCGACCGGTTCGAGGCGGTGCGCGAGTATGTGGTTCCGCCCCGACTGGCACTCGAGCGTCAGCAGGAGAAATCAGCGGACCAGGTAAACGCCGCCCGCAGTCCGGCTTGGAATATGTTTGCCTTCCTGCTCCCTGGCATGGCGGCCATGTTCCTCTTGTTCCAGGCGGACAACGCCACGCGCGATCTGTACCGGGAACATCGGTTTGGGACCTTGGATCGCTATCGGACGTTGCATAGCCGGCTCTACCTGCTGCTGGTGTCGAAGATGGTCTTTGTCTTGGCGGTGGTCGGGGTCAGCAGCGTCATCATCCTTGGAGGGGGCAGTGCCATCTTCCGGTTTCACTGGCACCAACCGGGCAGGATGGCTCTGCTGGTCACCGGGTACGGACTGTTTGCCGGCGGTTTCATGGCGCTGGTGGCGGCGTTGGCGGGGAACGAGCGCCGGGCGGATGTGTTGAACAACCTGATTGCGATGGCCATGAGCCTGGCGGGTGGATGCATGTTTCCGTATGACCAACTCCCGGGCTTCCTGCGTCAGACCGTCTCGCCTTGGATGCCGACCCGCTGGCTGGTTCAAGCCATGAATGACCTGCAGGCGGGTGCCGGGGCGACCATCTGGTGGCTGACGGCGTTGAAACTGAGCGTGCTGGGGGCCGTCTTGATGGGATTGGCGGCTTGGCTTTACCAGCGGCGGATGGAGCAGGGGATCCGACCATGAGGGCCATCTTCGTCATTGGGCACAACGACTTACGCCGGTTTCTGCGGGAGAAATCTTCGTATGTCTGGTTGTTCGTGGTGCCGCTCGTGTTTGTCTATTTCATGGGGTTTGCCTATCGCGGGCCGAACCAACCGAGCCAGCCCAAACCGGCGATCGTCATCGAAAACCGAGATGCCGGATTGTTTGGTCGGTTATTTTTGGATGAGGTTGGAAATCAAGGGCTTGAGGTTGTTGCCCCCACCAACCAAGCTGGCGCGAAACGGCGGTTGGTGATTCCCCTAGGCTTCACACAAGAGGCGTTGTCAGGTCGGCAGGTCAAAGTGAAGTTCGCCGAGCAGGAGGGGGAAGGCGCGGATGCCTCGGCGTTGGTGGAGCTGCGGGTTTGGCGGGCCTTGGTCGCGTTGAATTCAGCCTTGGTCGAGCATGCGGCCGAAAACGGCCGTACCCAACCCACCGAAGAGGGTTTGCGGGCGATTCGGCAGCGTGCGGATCCAGTGACGCTGAAGGCGGAGTTCGCCGGGCGCCGGCCGATTCCATCCGGCTATGGCCTTTCGCTGCCGGGGAACTTGGTGATGTACCTGATGATGAACCTCCTGATCTTCGGCGGGGCAACGGTGGCTTGGGAGCGGCGCAGCGGGGTGCTGAGGCGGATGCGGGTCCAACCAATCAGTCAGGGCAGCTTGGTAGCCGGCAAGCTCTACGGGTTGATGCTGTTGGGGATGGCACAAGTCACGGTGTTCCTCTTGATGGGGAGGTTTCTGTTCAAGGTCAATGTGGGCGACCAACTTGTTGCGGTGGTGGTGACCCTGGTGGTCTACACTTGGGTGGCGGCCTCGCTGGGGCTCTTGATCGGTTGCCGAATCCGGGCGGAGGAGAAGATCATTGCGTTGTGCGTCCTGGCGAGTCTGGTCA
>CAYYMW010000619.1:0-2720 GCA_964472515.1 uncultured Verrucomicrobiota bacterium
AGGTGCAGCCCTCCCGCCTGGGCATGGGCGGCCAGCCAGCGTCCGTCCGGGCTGAACTCGAGGCACATGATCCGGCTTGCCAGCGCGAGGTCCGCCACCTCCGCATGGTTGGTCATGCACCGGACACGCAGTCTTCCCGCAACGTCCCCCGTGGCATAGAGTTGTTGCTGGAACGAGACGGCCACCGAGGTGTCTTCGGGCGGCAGCGTCTGCCAGAAGGTCCCCGGCTCCACATCCGCCAGCGGCAGCGTCGCGATGGCCTCGTCCCTCAGCTCGGGCGAGGGTCGGATGCGTACCGCCCCGGCAATGGCCCGCAAACCCTCCTGGCGCCGTCCGACCTTGGTGCTCAGCCGCAGCGCCGTCGCCTGGGCGCGCTGCGATTTCCAGAGTTCCTCGCGCATCCGCGCGCTCGCCTGCTGCGCCTCGAAGGCGAAGAACACTGTGCCGCCGGCTAGGCTGACCGAAATCAGCAGGGCCACCAAGGTCGCCGTGTTCGAGCGAACCAAGCCGCGCCGGATCGTCTGCCGGCGGGCCATGAGATCGGCGTCGGTGGCCGGCATCGTCTGGTTGCTGAAGTCGTTCGTCACCGTCGGATTGGAGCCGTGGGTGGTGGATTACGACGGTTCCGGCGGCAACGCAAGCCAGAACTCCCCGCATGTCATGTAGCTTTGAAAAGAGGGAGAATGCATGCGAGCAAGACCGGACGGGTCTGTTCCCGCAAAGACGAACACGGGTTCGGTAGTTTCCATGGATGCTTGCGGTTGAGAATTCTCGGGGCCATCAGCCAACGGGAGCGCCCCCGACAGCCAACGTCGAACCGGTCAAACTCAAGCGGGCGATCACCAAATCATTCCGAGTCTGTGCCGAAGCACGGGCGAAGATGCCCCATGGATAGCTGTCCCGGCGTTGTTCCTGGGCTGACCTGGAGCCTTCTGGTCCGCTCTGCCAGTCAGCCGGTGAACAACGCCGGGGCTGGGGATCATCGCCCGCATTGGTGCGCATCGCACCTCGCCGAGGGAACCGCCGCCCACCGGGCGGCTCGATCGTCGATTACGGTGCCGGGGACGTGACCGCCCGATAGAAGCGAGTGCTGACTCCTGGGGCGGGCGTATCAAGGTACTCGAACTGGCCGCCGGCATCGGTGACACGGGAGCTCAAGCGCACCCACACGGGATGGAGCAGGTTATCGGCCACTTCCAGGGCATACTCCCGGTTGGCCAAGCCGGTGAACCGGAGGCGGAGCGCGCCCCCGGCTTGGGGAGTGACCTGCAATCGGCTCCGTCCGGGGCCGTTTTGCAGATCCTCAACCAACACGGAGACCGTTCCGTTGGCGATGGCGCCCTGCGAGTCCGCCACCGTGTAGGTGAAGCTGTCGTCGTCGTTGCTGCCGACGGCCGGCTGGTAGTCCACCCAGCCGTCTTCCAGGCGGACCTGGCCCCGATTCCGCGACCGCGGCGACACCAGTCGAAGGGTCAAGGGGTTACCCTCGACGTCGTGGTCGTTGCCAAGCAGATGGCTCGCGGGGAAGCGCAGGGAGGCGCCGGGCAGGCGAAGCACCTCATCCGGCTCGACTTGAGGGGCGTCGTTCACGGGACGGACGGTCACGTTGAAACTCTGAGTGACCGAGTGGGTGGCGTTAGTGACCACCAGCGTGACGTGCGCGGCGCCCGATTGGTCGGGGCCAACCGTCAGGCTGAGCGTTCGCTGATTGTCCGTGCCGGCGATCAAGATCCCTGAGGGCGGCACCAAGGCGGGAGCTGAAGACGACACCTGGAAGCCAAGTGACTCCAAGCCGCCCTCGGTTTCCTGGACGGTGATCGGAATGGACGTCAGGGGCAGGTCTTCATCCGTGACCAAGTCCGCGATCGGCCAGAGATAGGGCGCCGGGGAGCGCAGGGTGGTCTGGGCATCCGGCAAGGCGGGAAGTGCTTCCAGGTTGCCGGCGTTGTCGCGCGCGAGGCTGTAGAAGGCGTACGTGTGGCCGGGTTCTCCGCGCACCAGGGTGCCGGTGTTCTCCGTGCGGCCCTGCAGCGGTCCAGCGGGGCGTCCATCAATCGAAACAAACACCTCGAACGCGGCCAGACCGGAGCCGCCCGCGCCGTCGGTGCCGGCCCAATCCACGGGGAAGACCGGCTCAAGACTGACCGGGGGCAACGCCTTGACCGCACTGGCGGGCAGGCTTACATCCAGTGTGTTGACGGCCGGCTCGGTCACCATTGGGGCGTTGAGATCGAAGACGATCTCCGCCTGCGCCATGACCACGGTTCCGTTGGTGGCATCCCTGCGCGGAGCGATGGCGTAACTCACGGAACCCTCTCCCACCGGCGGACTCAGGTTGGGGGGAAGGAACCCCGCTTGCGGATCCAGCGGCAGGTCGCCCGTCAGCGGGTCGACAGCCGCGAACTCCCAGAAGGTCTCCCCGGTGAGCACGTCGATCCCCGCCATGACATCGACCATCACCCCATGGGATGCGCGGAGGTCCAGGCGGGTCTGGTAGCACGAACGGTTGGCGGGCACGGCAAACGTCCGGCCACCCAGGCTAAAATTGCCCAGGCGAAAGCTCTGCCAGTCCAGGTCCGGGTCCAGGCTTTCGGTGATGCGGACCACCTGCACCGGGGCATTCGCCAGGAGCGGATCGTTCTCAAACCGGATCGTGTAGCGCAAAGGCTGATGGGAACTGACCCAGTGTTCGGGCCCGAAGCCGCAGGGTCCGACAATGT
>CAYYMW010000620.1:0-2719 GCA_964472515.1 uncultured Verrucomicrobiota bacterium
GCCCAAGCCTGCCCCTCCGCCGGAGCCCGGGAAGCCCGGCCGCACAGGCTGCGAAAAACGCTTTCCCTGCCGGGGAAAAGCATTAACGTGTGCATGCGATACATGGTTCTCATGAGACTCCGATCGACGGTTCTCGCGCTGGGCCTCGGGTTGGGATTGGCGGCCACAGCCACCGCCCAGGCCACTAACCGGTACTATGCCGCCAACCGCCCGCCGTTGCGGCAGGGGCGCTTCGTCGCCCTGCCCCTCGGTGCCATCCGCCCCGCCGGCTGGCTGCAGGCGCAATTGACCATTCAGGCCAACGGCCTTACCGGCCACCTGGATGAATTCTGGCCGGACCTGCGCGACTCGGCATGGAAAGGCAAGGACGGCGAGGGCTGGGAACGCGGCCCGTACTTCCTCGATGGGCTCGTCCCCCTGGCTTGGGAGCTGGACCACCCCCGCCTCAAAGCGGTAGCCCAAACCTATGTGGACTGGACCCTCCAGAGCGGCCAGACCAACGGGTGGTTCGGCCCCACGAAGAACAAGGACCGCTGGCCGCTCTCGGTCGCGCTCAAGGTGCTCGCCCAGTACCACGAAGCCACGGGCGATGCGCGCGCCCTGACCCTCATCGCCAATTACTTCGCCTATCTTAAAACCGCGCCGCCCGACTGGCCGGACAAGGAATGGCGCGGCGTGCGCGCGATGGAAACCGCCCTCACCGCCTACTGGCTCTACAACCGCACCGGCGACGCGTCGGCGATCCCCGTGGCGGAGTCCATCTTCCGCCACAGCTTCGACTGGTCCGGCTACTTTCTCCACTTCCCCTACACCGAGGAAGCCACCCGCAAGGGCCTCACCTACACCCACCTCACGCACAACGTGAACATCGCCATGGCCTTCAAGCACCCGGGGCTCTGGCATCTCCTGACCGGGGAAGACCGGCTGCGGGACGCCGTGTACGCGGGCATCCGCAGCCTGGACGAACACCACGGCCAGGTGGGAGGGCGGTTCTCGGGCGACGAGCATCTGGCCGGCCGTTCGCCCACGCAGGGCAGCGAGCTGTGCGCGATCGTCGAGTACATGTTCTCGCTCGAACAACTCGTGGAAGCCTTCGGCGATGCCGCGCTGGCCGACCGCCTGGAATTGCTGGCCTACAACGCCTACCCAGGCGCCTTGACGCCGGACTGCTGGGCCCACCAGTACGACCAACAGGCCAACCAGGTGCTGGTGAGCAAGGCCAAGCGCAAGTGGAGCACCAACGACGATACGTCGAACCTGTACGGCCTCGAGCCCAATTTCGGCTGCTGCACGGCCAACCTGCACCAAGGCTGGCCCAAGCTGGTCTCCCACCTCTGGATGGCCACCCCGGACAACGGCCTGGCCGCCATCGCCTACGGCCCCTGCCGCGTGCGCGCCAAGGTGGCCCAAGGCATCGAAGCCACCGTCAATGTCGACACCGATTACCCCTTCGACGGCACGGTGCGCATGACCGTCTATCCGGCCACCACCGCCTCCTTCCCGCTCCACTTCCGCATCCCCAACTGGGCGGAAGGCGCCACCCTGCGCGCCGGGGGCATGAAGTACAAGGTGCGGGTCGGCAGCTTCGCGGTGGTCGAGCGCACCTGGCGGCAGGGCGACGTGGTCGAATTGCAGCTCCCGATGCGGGTGCGGGCGGAGCGGCGCTACAATCAGGCCGTGTCGCTCCTGCGCGGGCCCCTGGTCTACGCGCTGAGGATCGGCGAGCAATACCAGAAGCTCAAGAGCTACCATCCCACGCTCCCGGTGGCGGATTGGGAGATCACCCCCACCACCCCGTGGAACTACGGGCTCGTGCTCGACCCCACGCGACCGGAAGACTTCACCACCGTCGAGGTCCGCAAGCTCGGGAAGGTCCCGTTCGCCCAGGAAACCGCCCCCATCTCGCTCAAGCTCCGCGGCCGCCAACTGCCCGAATGGCAACTGGCCGATAACTCGGCCGGGGAGACGCCCGTCAGCCCGGCCCGCTCGGCGCAGCCCGTGACCGAGGTCGAGTTGATCCCCTACGGCTGCACCCGGCTGCGCATCTCCGAATTCCCCGTCATCGACATGGCCACCTCGAACTGACCCGAGGCTGCCGCGCCGGGCCTGACGGGAGACTTCATGAAGCTGCCGGACACCGTCCCCGTCCCGCCGGAAGCCAGCCGGCCCGGCACCGTGTTTCCACCGCGGCTCGACCGGGCGGACCTGCACCTCGCGGCCACGATCGGCGAGCGCCAGGCGGGCGAACGTTGTTTCGGGCGGTTCGAACTCAAGCGCCTCGCCGGCCCCGGCAGCATCGGCGTGGTCTGGCACGCCTGGGACGCGCAGGAGCACCGCGACACCGCCCTGAAGTTCCTGCCCCCGCTCGTGTGGCGCGACCGCCAGGCCATGGGCGCGTTGCGCGACGCGGTCCGGAAGGCCGCGGCACTGCGGCACCCGGCCCTCGTGCCGCCGGCGGAAATCCTGGACGACGGCAACCTGTGCGCCATCGTTTCGGAGTGGGTCGAAGGCGCCTCCCTCGCCGTCCTGCTCGCCCAGCATCCGCACGGTTTTGACCCCACCGAACCGCTCGCCTCCTGGCTCCCACAGCTCGGCGGCGCCCTGGAAGAAGCCCATCGCGCGGGGCTCGCGCACGGGGAGCTGCGCCCCGCCAATCTCCTCATCGACCGCCACGGCCGCCTGCACCTCACCGACCTCGCGATCGGCTCCTCCCTGGGGC
>CAYYMW010000621.1:0-2717 GCA_964472515.1 uncultured Verrucomicrobiota bacterium
CGTATGCCGCGCCTTCGCTCGCGGCGGCGCCCCCTCCGCCCCAAGCGGTTCCGCCGCCTGCGCCCGCCCCCGTCAGCGTGGCCGTGCCCGAGCCTCCAGCCTCAACGGTCGGCTTCTCCGAAGATGACGAGTTCCTGGCGGAACTGCGGGATACTTTTCGCGCCGGTCTGAGCGGGCAGCTTACCCAGTTGCGCCAGACGCTCCAAGAGTTGGCGGCTTCCGGTCCGGGCGAGGCGTCGCGACAGCAGATGTTCAGCGAGCTGTACCGTCGAGTGCATTCGTTGGCTGGCGGCGCCGGCATGGTGGGGCTCGGCACGGTGGCCCAGTTGGGCACCCCCTTGGAGGCCCTGCTGCGGGAACTGTGCGAGAAGCCGAAGCACCCCACGCCGTCCATTCTGCGCACGTTGGACCAAGCCGGTCACTTGATGGTCAGCCTTCTGGCGGGCGGAGAAGAACGCAACTGGCTGGACGAGCCGGGCATCGAGATTCTCACGCTGGATGACGAACCGATCTCGCAGCGCGCCATCGCCTACGCGCTCAAGAAGGCGCAGCTCAA
This sequence comes from uncultured Verrucomicrobiota bacterium, assembly GCA_964472515.1. Lineage (GTDB taxonomy): Bacteria > Verrucomicrobiota > Verrucomicrobiia > Limisphaerales > J093 > CAYYMW01. The sequence goes on from CAYYMW010000621.1 coordinate 557, forward strand.
GTGCGAGATAATCGAGGAGGTTCAAGCCGTCGGCCCCTGGCTGGCCGCCCATCGGTGCGATCTGCTCGTCGTCGGGGCGGACGCTCCCGGCCTGAATCTGGCCGAGCTGTCCGTCCAATGGCGGGCTGCGCAGCCCGCCCCCAAGACACCGGTGCTGCATGTGGTCAGTCCCGCCGATTTGGAGGGCCGCCTGCGCACCTGCCCGCCGGGAGACGATTGTCTGGCCAAGCCGTTTCTCTTTGTGGAAATGAGCGTCAAGGCGCTCACGATGATCCTCGGTCAGCGGATGGCCCGGGCGGGAGCGTGAGTGACGCCGCCGGATTTCGCCTCGCCAGCAGGGCCGGTTTGATCTATGCTTTAATACCTATGAAGCGGTTGGCGTGGAGTTGGCGAGGGTGGTTGGCGGGCGGCTTGGTGTTGGCGGGCGGCGCGTGGGTGACGCGGGCGGCCGAGACGCCGGACCTGCCTCCGCTGCCGGAGGGACAGGCAACGGCCGTGCCCCGCACCAACTTGGCGCGCCCGGCGTTGGTCCGGCCCAACTGGGCTGCCCGGACCAACCCGACGCCCGACACAGTAGCCCGCACCACGCCCGCAGGGCCCGCGGGCACTCCCGCGCTTGTGCCGGTACCTCGGCTTACCCCGATTCCCCGCAGCAACTACTTCCCCAATCCCGGCCTCCGTGCCGCCTCCATGGGGCGGCAGGAGCAGGTGTTTGCGTGGGACGCGACGGTCAAGGAATACAACGCGCGGCCGGGGGAGACCTCGATCAAGTTCGCGTTTAACCTCACCAACACCTCGCCCCAGGAAGTCTCCGTTAACTACGTGCGCACCTCGTGCGGCTGCACGGTGGCCAAGCTGCCCAGCACGCCCTGGGTGCTGGCTCCCGGCACCAATGGCACCCTCGAGGTGGTGGTCGATGTGCGCGGCAAGAGCGGCATCCTGACCAAGACCGTCACGGTGGACAGCTCGGCGGGCTACCGCGTGCTCACCGTGCGGGTGGCGATTCCCAGCGCACCCGCCGGCATGACCACGCTGGGCGAGCGCGCCCGCAACCTCCAGGTGGCCATCGCCGACCGCCAGGCCGTCTTCCGCGGCGACTGCGCGCGCTGCCACGTCGACGCCGGCATCGGCCAGCACGGCCAGCCTCTTTTTGCGGCGGTTTGCGGTGTTTGTCACGAGGCGGAACACCGCGCGTCGATGGTGCCCAATCTCCGCGCGCTCAACAAACCCACCGACAAGGAGTACTGGACCAAGTGGATCACCGAGGGCAAGGCCGACAGCCTTATGCCCGCCTTCGCCGAAGAGAAGGGAGGCCCCCTGAAAAAGGACCAGATCGAATCCTTGGTGCAGTACCTGACGGGCGCGTTTACCAGCGAGATCAAGGCCGCCAAGCCCGCCGTGCCCGCTGCGCCTCAGTTGCGGCCGGCTGCCCAGATGCAGCCCGTCCCCGCCCGGCCAGCCAGCTCCGCTACCGCCACCGAGTAGCGGTTTGGCCAAGCCGTTTGCCGCCCGCCCGGTCGCTCACGCCTCAGGCCGCACTGGCAGCCGCAGGATCGTCTTGAGCTTCGCCGGCTCCACCCGCCGCGGGTCCGAGATGTAAATCTCGTGGTGTGGTCCCACATAGCGCAGGCCCTTGCTCTCGGCAAAGGCGAGCATCTGCGCGGCGGTTTCCCCCTCCTGTTCATAGGGTCCTACGTGGAGCATCTGCACGCACTGGCCCTCGTCGAGTTGCTCCAACCGCACCTCGTTGGCGTGCGCGCCCTTGCCCCGCTTGTCAAGGGTGGTGACGGCGGCGGCGAGATCGGATGGTTGAACGAAGTCCGGCGTGCGGATCAACAGTTGCCAGCGCCATTCCTCCGGCGGAATCTGCTGGAGGCACTGCGCCGGCCCGAAGAAGTAGCGGGCCTCCAGCTTGCCCACGGCATAGTCCTGGAGTCCGGCGAACTTGCGCGTCATTTTCACCGTGAAGGCGATGCCGTACAGCGCGCCAATCCGGGCCGCAAAAGCATCGCTGCCGGGCGCGCCCGTGCCGTCGATGGCGAGGTAGACCGCCGGCTGGCAGACGAGCAATGCCGGTTTACGGGGCGTGGCATACTCCGCTTTGTGGAGCTTTCCCAGATCGATTTTGGTCGCGGTGGTCATGGTGGGGCAGGGGAGGGGG
>CAYYMW010000622.1:0-2692 GCA_964472515.1 uncultured Verrucomicrobiota bacterium
CGCTTCACCCTTCACACCGCCCGCCCATGCCCGTCAAACTTGGCTCCAAGCTTCCCCCCGAAAACGCCGAGGCGCGCATCGAGATCATTCCGCTCATCGACATCATGTTCTTTCTGCTCGCCGCCTTCATGCTGGTGAGCCTGAGCATGGTCAGCCTCAAGACCGTGAAGATCGACCTCCCCACCGCGGTGACGGCCACCTCCGAGGCCGACCCGAATCTCGTCAGCCTCTCCATCGACCGCGCCGGGCTCGTCTTCCTGGACCGTCAGCCCATCGGCCTCCATGAGCTGGCCGCCCGCCTGGCCGCCCGCCGCCAAGCCAACCCCGCCCTGCGGGTCCTCATCAGGGGCGACCGCGAGGCGCGCCACGGCGATGTCATCCACCTCCTCGACCTGGTGCGCTCCGCGGGGATCGACAAGGTCGCCTTCGAGATCCGCCGCCCAGCCCCGCCCACAACGCCATGAACCGGTTCCTCCCCTGGTTCAACCTCCTCGGCGTGGTGGCGCTGGCGCTGCTCTGCGCCGTCCAGTGGCGGGCCAACCGGGCGGCGCATCTGGCCCTCCATCGGCTCGAACGGACCGAGGTGCGTCAGGCCGGCCAACTGGCGGAACAGACCAGGACCGCTGCCGGCCAGGCTGAGGATCTTGCCTCCCTTCGGCAACACGCGCACCGCCTGTCGGAGGAGTTGAGCCGCAGCACCGCGCGGCTCGCCGCCGCCGAGCAAGCCCTGCATCAGTCAACGGGCGAGCTCGGGCAGCTGAAGGCGAGCGTCACCAACTGGGCCGCCGCAGTGGCCGCGCGCGACGAACGCCTGCGGCAGGCCGCCTCGGAGCGGCGCGCCCTGGCCGGGGAGCGCAACGCCCAGGTGGAGAAGTTCAATGAACTGGCCGCCCGCCACAATCGACTGGTGCAGGACTACCACACCCTGCAACAACGGCTGGCAACCATCCTGACCAATACCCCCTCCCCATCGCGTCCGCCGCCGTGAGGACGAGGGCCGCGCCGCGCGGGCGGATTGGCGCGCCTCAGTTCGCTAGGGCGTAGCCGGGGCCGGGCTGGAACGGCCCCCAGGCACCCCTACCCGCTCCAGGAGCAGGATGGGGGCAAGCAGTTCCAGATCGCGTGCCCAGGGAATGTCCAGTTGCACCTTTAGCTCGTACCTCACCTGGATCAGCGTGCCTGCGGAGACCGTGGGGTAAAGGTCGGCGGGCACCTGGAACGGCAGCACGAAGGAGCCCTGCCCGCCGGCCGGCACGGCGGCTTCAGGGAATTCCTGCGAATCGAGGTCATACTCCTTCTCGGTGCCGGTGTCACCGGCCCGCAAATACTCCGTTTGCTTCAAGGAAAGGATGGCTTTCTCCACTCGCTTCGAGGAGGCGTTCTGGATGTGCAAACGACACTGAATGGTCTCGCCCACAAAGAAGAGCTGGCGCTCAAGCGCCACGCTCAAATCCAGCGGTCCAGCCGCGTCGAACAGGAACCGCTTGGCGTCTTGCACCATCACAGGCGCCGGTTCACCTCCCCGGTACGCCTCATAGATGGTCAGGGACTGCTTGGTCTTGAGGTCCACTTTCAAAGGAAAGTCGACCCACGCCCGCACTTCATATTCGATCGTCGACTTGGCCATCGAAATGTAGTCCCCCGGTAGCTCCTCCGGCAAAACGAACGTGAAGGGGAACGACCAGGCCCCCGGTTCCAGAACCTCATAATGACCCGCTGAGAAGAACCCCTTGGCGCTGTCGGCGAGAAGTCCCGCGAGGCCCAGCGGCGGCCTTCCCCACAGCGTCTGCTCCTCGTCGAAGAGCACCCGCTCCTCGGAGTGGACGTGACGGTGCTTCCCCGAACCTTCGGTCCAATGCGACTGCTCCATTCCTCGAAACTGCACGCGCACCCCGCGCGCGGGCAACGCTTCCTCGATCGTGAGCTCGACGCTGCCTGAAATCGTCTCCCCACCGGTGTAATCGGTCTTGGGCAGACGGATGGAGATCGTGTTCATTGGCGAGCGACTTAAACGGCAAGTGGCTTGTCTGTCAAGAGGCACGCGGATCGGCTCGGTTCGCGTCATCGGCTTACAGCCGCCTCGGCGCTCGCGTGCCATGATACGAACCTGTCCTTGAACGAGTCGCAAACCGGCGGGACACTGGCGGGACGGTCCGCCGCACGCACCCATCGTAGCGGCAGCATGCTCGCCAATCGCAAGCACCGGCAAGCCGGCGTCGCAGGCTTGACGGGCGGCTGGCCGCGCTGGGTCGCATTGCGAAAGCGAACACCGTGCGGGGAACCGGTGTGGACGGCGCTGCCGCTTCTGTTACAGAATCTGCCGGTCTCGGGCAAGCAAACCCCTCCCGAAGCTGCAAGGCTGGCGGGCAGATAAGCGACCGGGCGGTATGAAAGACTGGGCAACTCGGCTGGTGTTAGCGATGGTCCTGCTGGCGGTGACGGAGGGCCGTCCGGAAGGCTTCCTGCGGGCGAAGGACGCGCGCGTCGTGGACGGCGCGGGGCAGGACACGCTCGAGGCCATCGCGCGGTTGGCGGAGTTCCGAAAGGTGGTGGACGGGGGCGAGGCAGCCTCACGGGAAGTGGCCGCCAAGGGCCTGTTCGCGCTGGCGGAGAACCTGAAGGCGGCGAACGGCCGCTTCAACTCCAATGCGACGCAGGCGCTGATTCCCCCTCCCGCGCCCGCCGCGGAGCC
>CAYYMW010000623.1:0-2688 GCA_964472515.1 uncultured Verrucomicrobiota bacterium
CGACCAGCCGCTTGAGACAGATCTTGTGTTACAGCATCGTGGGCGCCATGTGGTTCAACCTGGCCTGCTCGCTGGGGGCGCGGGTTTCCGACCGCGTGCAGTCCCTGATGGCCGGGATCCAATCGCTGGCGCTGGACACCCAGCTCCAGAACGAGCGGATGGCGGGTTTTCTTGGAAATCCAAACGAGGCGGGCGTGGCGGCGGTGATCGCCTTCGTCATGGCGGGCGTCTGCGGTTGGCGATTGCGCTGGGCGACGCGTGTGGGGGCCGTGGTCATGGTCTACCTGACGGCCAGCCGCGGGTCCGCCTACGCCCTGCTGGCGGCGATGGGGATGGCGGTCATGGTTCATTTCATCCGCCGCCGGGCACTGGGTGTGGTGGTGGCGGCGGGCGGCGGCTTGCTGGCGGTGTTGCTGCTGGTGACGGCGTCCCTTCTGGGCGCGTCCGGGCGGCTTTCCGGGCTGACCACGGAGAACAAAGTGCTGGCGCGCATGACTGACTTCTCAGAGGAAAGCACCTCCGCGATGGGGGAGACGACGCGGTTGGACGTCATCCGGCTGTGGCTGCCCTACATCAAGGATCGCCTGTGGATGGGGCACGGGTTGGCGGCGCAATGCGGGGGAGGGATCTACGGAGGCGGTTCCCAAGGGCAGGCGACGCGGGAGGACATCCCCTATGTCGGGGTGCATAACCAGTACCTGGGCATGGTGATCGATCTGGGCGTCTTCTGTCTTGGGGTGTACGCGGTGTTCTTCCTGATCCGCCTGGGTGGAAGCGTGCGCCGCGCGCTCCGGCCCGAAGGAAACTCGATGGCGCTTCAGCTCTGGGTGGTGCTCGGTTTGACCGGCATGGTGAACCACAGCCTGATCTTCCTGTTCTACGGACTGGTCTTGATCGGGCTGGTGCTTTGCCTGGACCACTCGGAGCGGGCCATCCCCGCGGCTCCCGGGTCCGCCTAGCCGGCCTGGCGGGCAGAGGCAACGCCCGGCGCCGGGCACGACAGCCGCGCCGAAGGCAGCGGCCGGTTCCCAATCGAACATGTGCGGCATCGCAGGTTTTCTTGCCCCTCGAAGGGTTCCCACCGCCGAGGTGGCGCGAGCGTGGTTGGAGAAGATGACGGCGACGTTGCGCCATCGTGGTCCCGACGACAGTGGCGCGTGGGTGGACGAGCGTTCGGGCCTCGGCTTGGGTCACCGGCGGCTGTCGATCATTGACCTCTCGCCACTTGGACATCAGCCGATGGTCTCCACGAGCGGCCGCTTGGCGGTGGTGTTCAACGGCGAGATCTACAACTTTCCCGAACTGCGGCGCGAACTGGAGGTGTTGGGCAGGACGTTTCGGGGTCATTCGGATACCGAGGTGCTGCTGGAGGGAATCGAGTGCTGGGGTTTGGTTCCGGCGCTGCAGCGCTGTGTGGGGATGTTCGCCTTCGCGGTCTGGGATCGCCAGCGCCGCACGTTGAGTCTGGCCCGGGATCGCCTGGGCGAGAAGCCGTTGTATTACGGTTGGGCGGGGGATGCCCTGGTGTTCGGTTCGGAAATCAAAGCGCTCAAGGCGTTTGCGGGTTGGGAGCAGGGGATCGATCAGGGAGCGTTGGCGCTGTACATGCGTTACAGCTACGTGCCGGAGCCGTATTCGATCTATGCAGGCATCCGCAAGCTGCCGCCGGGCGGATGGCTGGAGGTGTCGTTGGATCAGGCGGAACGGCGGGAACTGCCGGCACCAAGCCGGTACTGGTCGCTGGCCGAAGTGGTGGCGCAGGGAATGGCCCATCCGTTCGTCGGCACCGAAGAAGAGGCGGCGGATGCTCTGGAAGCGAGCCTCAAGCACGCGGTCCGGGGGCAAATGGTGGCGGATGTGCCGGTGGGCGCCTTCTTGTCGAGCGGCATCGACTCGGCCACGGTCGTCAGCCTGATGCAGGCCCAGAGTTCGCAGCCCGTGCGAACCTTCACCATTGGCTTCCATGAGGCAGGTTTTGACGAGGCGGCAGGGGCGCGTGCCATCGCTGAACGACTGGGGACGCGGCATACCGAGCTCTACGTCACGCCGTGGGAGGCCATGGAGTTGTTGCCCGCGTTGCCGGCGGTATATGACGAGCCCTTTGCGGACAGCTCGCAGATACCCACCTACCTGGTCAGCCGCCTGGCCCGCCGCGAGGTGACGGTCAGCCTTTCTGGAGATGGTGGGGACGAGCTCTTTGGCGGGTATTCCCGTTACGTGGCGGCGTCGGCCCGGTGGCGGCAGTTGTCCCGCGTGCCGCAACTGTTGAAGCACCTGGGCTCGGCGGGGCTCGGGATGATGCTGGCCAGCCGCAGGCGTTGGCCAAGGCCGGCCCAGGTTTGGGAGGACCGGCTCAACTGGCACCGGCTTTCCCTGCAGGCTCCGGATCTCCAGGCGTTTTATCGGCTGCTGCTTTCGCAGACTCGCATCGGGGGCGATCTGCTGCAAGTCGCGGACGAACCACCGACGGCGCTGACCACCGTGGCCGCCGTTTCCGGCGTGAACGATCCGGCCGAATGGATGATGTTCTGGGATAGCGGCTCCTACCTGCCCGACGACATTCTGGTGAAGGTGGACCGCGCCGGCATGGCCGTGAGCTTGGAAGGCCGCATCCCGATGCTGGACCATCGGGTGGTGGAGCTTGCCTGGCGGTTGCCCATGGATTTCAAGCTGCGCGAAGGGGTGGGA
>CAYYMW010000624.1:0-2687 GCA_964472515.1 uncultured Verrucomicrobiota bacterium
TCAGAGACTCATGACTTCGTCTCCTACCCGCGGTTGAGCGCGGTCGGACGACCGCAGTGCTGCGCACGGCGGCGCTGCGCGCAGCGAGATTGGGTTCGGCGGGGGTGCCGCCTTGGAGCGGGTGGTTCATAGGCATACTCCCAGGCGCAGGTTAGGCGGGAAGGTGAGGGCGGTGGGAGACGTCGATGGACCAGGTGGACTGGGTTGGTGGGGAAGCCGTAGAACGTAATGCGTAATGGCGTAAAGCGTAATGGGGAAGGCTGGGCAGGTTGCCCGGGGGGGCAAAGCGCTGCCGCGCCACATTTGGCATCGCACGCCATTCGGGAAAACGGGAGGGGGTTGTCTGGGACCTTGAGGCGGCGTCAGCAACGCGAATGTCCTTGTCCAAGGCCGGCGGCGGAGGTTATGGTGCCGATGTTAAATCCAAAACAAATGGGATCCGGCGAAACCCACCAGCGCGTTGGGTAGGGAAGGCCGGGTGAAAGGGTATAGCAGATGAAGGCACAATGGCGTGGAAACGGAAAGACGTGGTCAGTGCTGAACCGGCTGGCTGGAGCGGTTGTGTTGGTTGGATGCTGGCTGGCGGCAAGCGAGTCGGGAGCGCGAGCGGCTACCAACGAGGTGAAGCTGTTGGGCGAATGGCCAGGGTATCCTTCCGGCGGGGCAAAACAGGTTGCGGTCTCAGGGCAGTTCGCGTATGTGGCGGCGGACACCGGTGGTCTTCAGGTGTTCAGCGTGGCCGACCCAGGCCATCCGCTCCAAGTTGGCGTACGCCCCACGCTCAGTGCTACCTATGGCGTCTGGGTGGAGGGCACAGTGGCGTATCTGGCTGACGGAGCTTCCGGCGTGCAGGTCTTAGACGTGCGCGACCCTGCCAAACCGCTGCTGTTGGGTGGGTTTGACACTGGAGGGTCGGCGAACAAAGTGGTGGTCGCTGGGACTCTTGCCTACGTCGCGGACGGCGATGGGGGGCTGTTAGTTCTCGATGTCGGCGACCCCGCGAAGATACGGCAGGCAGGCAGCTTTGTGACCGAAAGCCCCGCCTATGACGTAAGTGTCATAGGTGCTCACGTGTATCTAACCGCCCAGCTGGCCGGCTTGCAGATCCTGGACGCCAGCAATCCCAGCGATGTCAAGAGGGTGGGAAACTACACGACCGGACAACCTGCCTATGGAGTGCAAGTGCTGGGGACGACGGCATATCTTACTGATGGGGACGCGCTGCACATTCTAGATGTAAGCGACCCCACGAGCGTGGTCCGCTTGGGTGGGTATGACACGCCTGGGAGCGCGTGGAGCGTGCGGGTGATTGGGACAAGGGCGTACGTGGCAGATGGGAATAGCGGCGTCCAAGTCGTCGACGTAACCGATTCCGCGAGCCCGGTGCTGCTCGGTGGATTCGATGCGGACGGATCGGCGTACAGTCTGGAGGTCGTGGGTAGCGTCGCCTACGTGGCTTGTGACGGGGGTGGTCTTCAAATAATCGACTTTCAGGATCCGGTGGGACCGCATTGGCTGGGGGAGGGCATCACCAGCAGGCTGGCCCGGAGTCTACAGATCGTAGGGAAGACCGCCTTCGTGGCATCCGGAGCCGCCGGGCTTCAGATTCTGGATGTGAGCGATCCGACAGGAATCCGTCAGACTGGCGGGTTCAACACCGCCGGTTCGGCGATTGCGTTGCAGGTGGTGGACAACGTGGCCTACGTAGCGGACAACACGGCGGGTTTGCAGATCCTCGATGTGACCAACCCGGCTGCGGTTACACGGTTGGGCGAGTTTGACACCAACGGCGTTGCTTCAGGCGTGCAGGTGGTAGGGACTACCGCCTACGTGGCGTTCGGTCAAGCCGGCCTGCAGATACTCGATGTTAGCAAACCCACCAATGTGATTGCGCTGGGGGCTTTCAAAACGACTGACGGCGCTGTCTCACTATCAGTGATCGGCTCTACCGCCTACCTAGTGGCGGGCTCAGCCGGCCTACATATCCTCGACATCAGCAACCCCGCCAAGCCTGTGCGACTGGGCGGGTATGATACGCCCGGAAGAGCCGTGAAGATCCAAGTGCAAGAGAACATCGCCTATGTGGCCGATGTCGCAGGAGGCCTCCAGATTCTGGACGTCACCACACCCGCAAGCGTGAACCGCCTTGCGGCGATAACGACCGGGACGAACACTGTCGGAGTTACTCTCGCCGGCACGACGGCCTACTTGGCCAACGACTTCGACGGTCTGGCAATGTTGGACGTCACAGACCCGGCGAACCCTGTTCTGGTGGGTGGCTACCTCAGCCGCGGTCGGGCCACGTCCGTCCAGGCAGTGGGATCTACCTGCTACTTGGCGGCCGGGAATTTGGGGGTGGCAGTTCTACAGGTGGGCGGACCGGTGCCGCCTCAACGCCCGTTGCTAGCCGACTCCACGGTGAAGCCCGATGGTACGTTTGCGGTGACCGTGAGCACCGAGGCCGGTCACAGCTACACGTTGGAGGCGTCGACGGATCTCCGGGCATGGACCGAGGTGGATTCGCGCGCCGCCACGGGCAGTTCGGTGGAATTCACAGCAACGAGGGCCGGGTTCCCGTTTCGCTTCTTCCGCGTTCAGGCCAAATAGCCCCTGTGCTTGACGCTTGCGCCAGGGTGCCCGGTTCCGACCTGGCGGGTGGCTCATTTTCCCCGCTTTCTCCTTGCGGG
>CAYYMW010000625.1:0-2601 GCA_964472515.1 uncultured Verrucomicrobiota bacterium
CACTAACAGGAGCGACCTCATCCCAGCCACGATCAACGGAATCAGGTTTCTCAGGCTCGCCTTCTCAAAGCGCTCGCCTCGACCCAACCCCACCCCGACCAGCCAACCGCCCACCGCGATGTTGCTGTGCGCAGCACCTCAACCGGCCTGTAGGGCCGGGAACAGGATAGCCCTGGGCAAAGGCCCGCGCGCTTCTCGCCCACCGCAGGTGCACCGTGAGCCGCCCCGCCCACGCCAAGCCGAACCACACCCTCCCAATCCTTCGGGTTGGCTGACTGACTGCCCCAACGGGGCAGGGGATGATAGCCCAGGGTCAGGTCCGCTGCGGACCGCCACCCTGGGTAACCAGCCCCAAACGGAAACCTCCCTCTCCCATCCCATGGGAGAGGGTGCCCGCAGGGCGGGTGAGGGCCACCGACATCGCATCGACCATCCCGCCAACCGCAATACCGCTCTCCGCAGGTCCGGCGGCCGCCAACCCGCACCGTAGCCGCGGTCGTCAGACCGCGCTGATTCTTCAGACACTTTCGGCGGAACACGACGGCGCGCTGCTCATCACCCAGCGCCCTTCAACACCTTCTCCCGCCACCGCCGCACTGCCATCGCGTCGACGCGCTCGCCGACGAAGACCATCTGTTTCACCGCCTTCGTGCCATTGGCGCTCAGCTTCTTTAACGGCTCACCCACCTCCATCCAGCGCACCTCGTCGAAGGACTTCTTCTCCCGCTCCAAGCCCCGGTCAGTCTCCTCGGCAAACGTCCCAATGACCAGCATCATTGGCCCGTCCTGTCGTATCCACTGCTTCACCCAGCGCTGCTTCTTGACGGTGAACACCTCTGCCTCATCGCGCTTGCGCCTCTTCAAATGCGAATTCCCGGCTTTCAGTTGCAGATACATCCGCTTGCCCGTCCCAAAACCCTCATCGTCGGTGAATTCAACCTGCATATCTATGGCCACATCCTCATCTCCGGGAATCTCGTGGCAGTTCTGGTTGGCGCTCTTGACCCGCGCCGAAACCTCATGCACCAGCAGTTGCCCCAAGCGCCGCGTGTCAAGGCTTGCCCTCTCCTGGCGCCCCAGAGCCTCAACCTTCTCCTTCAGCGTCTTGCTCGCAAACCGCCGCTCCATCGCATCCCAGAGCGGGATGAACTTGTCACAGCGTTGGCACCGAATCTCTGCCTTCTCGCCTTGGTGTTCCAGCCTCTCCATCGCCAACTCACGGTTCTTGACCGGCTCGTCACAGTTCGGACAGGAGTAGTAGCGAAGGCGTGGCACTTCCTCGGTTGATTTCTCCCTCAGGTGCTGGTGAATGTAGTTGGCAAAGACAACCTGCTCCTGCTCGCTTACCCCTTTGGCGTGATGCGCCAGCAACTCCCCTCGGCCGTCCTCGCCCCGGACCAGCTTGACCCCGACGACCCTGCTCTCGGCCAGCGTCTCAAAGTCCGCTGCATCCCGCCACAGTTGCTTGAGTTTGAGCGCCCCGCAGTGCGCCAGCTTCACCACCAGCGAGGCGTAAATGTCATCCAGAAAACCGCGAATGGTATAGCTGGCAAAATACTTCGGCGGCAGCGGCCCCGTTGGACGCTCCAGCCCGAAATGACTCGGGAACACCAAGTCACCATCCTGCCGCAAACACAACCGACGCTCGATCAGCATCTGTTCCATGGCCTGCAGCACCACCTTCTCCTCTGCTGGCTTTAGTCGGCGCCCGGCTGGCTCTTTCCCGTCTGCTGGCTTGGCCTGGAAGATCAGGTTTCCTTCCATGATGCTGCTCACCGGCAGGCATCCCAGGCCGGACTCGGCCGCGCGCAAGGTGCGAATCACGGCTTGGGCGTAAATGTTGACCCACTCCGGCCGCAACAGGATGTAACTGCCAAAATCAAGTTCCTTGAGCACGCCTGGACCGTCCAGCAGCGTCACCACCGTCTCCAACTGGGCGTCGGCGAACTTGATCTCCACCGGCAGTCGCTGGCGGAGCAGGCTCTCAAGTTCCTTGAAGGTCACGAGCACCAACCCCTCCTCGCGCAGCTTCAGGATCTCGTCCTTCAGTCGTTTGAACAAGGCCGGGGAGTTGTACGGTGTGAGTTCGTCCCAAGGAATTCGTTCCAGCATGGCCTTCCGTAACTCCGCGATTCCACTCCCGGTCGTCGCGCTGGTCTCGATGTAGACGTAGCCGTTCTCCTTCGCGAACGCCTGTACCTTCGCTCGGTCGAAACGAAAACCCGCGTCCGTGCGTCCGGCAAGCAACAGCGTTGGCGCTCCGTGGGCCTTGGAACGTGCCAGCGCCTGCTGCCACTCGCGCAAACCTGGCAATACAGACTCTTTCTCGGCGTCGAACATGAGGAGTACCATCGCTGTCCGGTCAAGGTAGAGCTGATGAATCAATCGTTGGTCCGCCTGTCCGCCAAAATCCCACAACCACACCTCACGCTCCCATCCCGGCTTCTGCGGCATGTCCTTCAGCGGCCATTGCGTGGACCACGTGCCCGCGGTGGATGGCCCCCGTTCGGGCGGCCGGTCATGCGCCAAGCGCACCGTCAGCCCCGTCTTGCCGGCGTTCGTATCCCCAACCAGCAATACCTTGGCATTGGTGTACTGCAC
>CAYYMW010000626.1:0-2588 GCA_964472515.1 uncultured Verrucomicrobiota bacterium
GTGTGGGTGAGGTGTGCCTGAGCATGGCCGCCTCCCGCGCGAAGACGGAGGTTTCCTGACCCTTCCCCCTGAATCGGGTCTGCCCGTTGCCCTGTGCCGCCCTGCGGCGGCGCGCAATTGCGGGCCTCCAGACATATGAATCCTGTGCTTTCGGCGCGCGGCGCGCGCCGCGGTTTTACCTTGATCGAACTGCTGGTGGTGATCGCCATCATCGCCATCCTCGCCGGGTTGCTCCTGCCCGCGCTGGCCCGCGCCAAGACCAAGGGCCGTGCCATCGCCTGCCTCTCCAACCTTCACCAGTTGGGGCTGGGGATGCACATGTACGCGGAGGACAACCGCGGCTGGCTCCCGACCACGACGCACGGGACCGGCACCAACGCCTGCTGGGTCTACACCCTCGCCCCTTATCTCGGCAACGTGGATCGGATCCGGACCTGCCCGGGCGACCCCAAGGGCCGGGAACGCCTGGAGGCCCACAGCAGCAGCTACGTCATGAACGAATACACCTCGGTCGACAAGACCGACCCGTTCGGGGGGATGGTCGAGTCCTTCCGCCGCTTGGACGCCCTTCCACGCCCGGTGGACACTCATACCGTGTTCATCGTCTCGGACAAGGTGTCCGCGAGCATCTACAACGACCACACCCATTCCCGCAATTGGACCACCTGGACCAACGTTACCAACGACATCCAACCTGATCGCTACGGCGCGACGGCCAATTACCTCTTCGCGGACACCCACGCCACCAGCCTTCAAGCGGCCCGGCTCAAGACCCGTATCGAAACCGGCGACAACTTCGCCAAGCCGCCGCAGTGACCCCGTGGCACCAAGACATGAGCGCGATTCGTGCCATAGCCCAGGTTGTGTTGCTGGAGATGTTGCGACGCAAGGACTTGTATGCCCTCTTGGTGTTGCTTGCCACCGTTGGCGTCGTGTTGGGGATGGGCAGCGTCTATGGGGATCGCAGTTCCGTTCGGTACGTCAGAGAAATCAGTCTCGGCATGATCTGGCTGGCCATGCTTGCCATCGCGGTGACCAGTGCCGCAAGGCAGCTCCCCAACGAGCAGGCCACCCGCACCCTCCTGTCGCTGTTGGCCAAGCCGGTCTCCCGGTTTCAAGTGCTGGCGGGCAAGTGGCTCGGCTGCTGGCTGGCCTGTGGCGTGGCGCTGACTGGCTTTTACGCCCTCTTCGGCTTGCTGGATATCAGCCGCGGAGGCTCCGTGCCGTGGGCCTCAGCCCTTCAGGCGGCGTGGTTGCACTGGGTCTTCTGCGGGGTGGTCGTCTCGCTGGGCCTGCTGGGGTCGGTGGTGTTTGCCGCACCCTCCTCGAACGCCACGATCGTTATCCTTGCCGTGGGCTGCATTCTGTTCGTTGGCGAGCACTTGCGGAAGCTCGCCCTGCGCTTGGATTGGGGGGCGCGGACTCTGCTGGAGGGGGTGTACTTCGCCCTGCCTCATCTTGAGTTCTACGACGTGCGCGACTTGCTCACGCACGGCTGGGCGCCTCTGCCGTGGACAGCCATTGCCCTCGACACCGTCTACGGCACGGCGTGGACAGCCCTGCTATTGGGCTTGGCGTGGCTGGGATTCCGCCGCCGTCCCCTGGCCTGATCATGAACACTTCTGCCGCTCTGCCGCGTGCTTTCCGACGCCTGAACCCGCAGCGGGCCGGGGCGCCGTTCTGGCTGGCCCTTATGTTGACCGTCGCCTTTTGTCTCGCCACTTGGCTGGTGCCAGCCTTCGACGCACGCCAGCCCACCGGCCGAGAAGACCCATTGGCGGTGCTTTTGGGTGACGGGCGCCGAATGCTCGCCGATCTGGCATTTGTGAAGGCCGACGTCTACTTCCACAGCGGTTTCTATCCGACCCTTTTCGACAGTCGCCAAGCCCATCAGACGCCGCATCTGGCGGAAGACGCCGGCGTGGTTGCCAGCCGCAACGCTGGTGGGGAGGACTCCTTTCTTGGCCCGCCTGCGGATTGGATTGAGGCCCACAATCGCCAGCACCGTCCGAATCGGCACACCCACTTGGGTGCCGATGCCCATGTCGGCGGATCGAGCGGCTCGGAGCGGGAGATCCTCCCCTGGATGAAGCTGGCCGGGACCTTGGACCCCTCCCAGGCCGAGTATTACACCGTGACCGCCTATTGGCTCCGTCGCCTGAACCGGCCGGAGCAGGCCGAGGCGTGCCTGCGGGAGGGCCTGCGAGCCAATCCAGGGAGCCCGGAAATCCTCTTCGAGTTGGGTCGCAGTCGCTTCCAGGCCGCCGACTTCGACCGGGCGCGTAACCTTTGGGCGGGAGCCTGGCAGCGCTGGAAGCAGCGGGAATTGGCGAAACCGGAGGCGGCGCACGATCGTTTCCTGGCTGCTTTGATTCTGCTCCATTTGGCGCAACTCGAATCCAGGGCGGGTGATCGGGCCGCCTGCGAACAGTGGCTGCTCACCCTCCTGCCCTACGCAGTCAACCGGTCTGCTGTCGAGAAGCGCCTGGAGGATGTTCGCGCCGGCCGGCCCTTCGAGGCGGTGGAAGCGGCCTCGCCGAACCCATGAGTGCGAGCCTTCCCTTTCGCGCGGTCACGCCCTGGGCTTC
>CAYYMW010000627.1:0-2587 GCA_964472515.1 uncultured Verrucomicrobiota bacterium
TCCTCTACGTCTCGTGGGCTCGGAGATGTGTATAAGAGACAGCCGCCCGCGTGCGAAAAGCAATGTTGGCCAGCAAGGTGGCGCTCGTGCTCCGATGGCCCGTCTCGATGTCGCAGTTGCAGGGCTTCCGGCTCTTCACGCAATCCAGGAAGTTCCGCGCGTGCGGGGCGGTGTCTCCCGTGTTCTTGCCCTCCACCTTCCGGGACTCGATGGCCCGGTGGGTCACGCCGTAGGCGCGCTCCTTCGCCCGGTCCACGGGCGAACGCGCCGGAAACTCATTGTCCTTGAGGTCATCCGCCACGATCTCGAAGCGGTTGCCGAAGAGGTAAAGCGTGCCGAGCGTGCCGCGCAACTCCACCTCGCAGCCGGGCAGGCTCCACGGCGCGGCGGTGGCGTTGAACTGGGAGAAGGTGACCAGCGTGTCGCCCGGGTAATGCCAGACCGCTTCCAGCGTATCGGGAATCTCGCGATTGTCCTGCATCCCGGCAAAGCGGCCGCCCAGGGCCGTCACGCTCTGCGGGGCGTCCTTGCCGAGCGCCCACTGGATGAAATCCAGGTAATGCACCCCGAAGTTGGTCACCTGTCCGCCCGAGTAGTCGTAAAACCAGCGGAAGCGGTAAAAGGTGCGGTTCACGTTGTAGGGGACCTTGGGGGCGGGCCCCAGCCACGCGTCCCAGTCGAAGTCGGCGGGCGGGGCGCTGTCCGGTGCGTTGCCAATGCCCTTGGGCGCCTCGTTCTGCACGTGAAAGGCGCGGGCGACGGTGATCTTGCCCAGCGCGCCGCTGCGGACCAGGTCCGCCGCCTCGCGGCAGAGCGGGACCGAGCGGCGGTGGATGCCGACCTGCACCACGCGCTGGTGCTTGCGCGCCGCCTCCACCATCCGTCGCCCCTCAGCAACGCGGAGCGAGAGCGGCTTCTCCACGTACACGTCCTTGCCCGCCGCGCAGGCCTCGATCATCTGCAGCGCGTGCCAGTGGTCCGGCGTGGAGATGACGACCGCATCCAGGTCCTTCGCCTCCAGGAGGCGCCGGTAGTCTTTGAACTGACGGGGCGAGCCGCCGGCTTTCTTGGCCGCGAAATCCATATAGGCCTGGGACAGGTCGCAGACCGCGGCGACCTCGGCGTCCGGATGAGCGAGGAAGGCGTCGAGGACCTGGTCCCCGCGGTTGCCCACCCCGATGAAGCCGAGGCGGACGCGCTCATTCGCGCCCAAGACGCGGGTCTGGGACAAAGCCGCCACCCCGGCGGCGGCGACGGTTTTGGCGAAATCCCGGCGAGTCCATGGGTTCATGTGCGGCCTTTCGATGCGTGTTGTATGCTGCCGTGACCATGCTCCGAACCCGCCAGCGAGACAACTCCCAAGTGACGGGCGGAACCGTCCTCCCGCCCGACCGTCCCTCAACCACGCCAACGGCGTGGACGCGTACCAGCTTGGGGTAACACCCTGGTAAAACCTTCTCCACACACCCCTCCCGCCCTGCGCGGTTTTCACTCCCACCGTCGCCCAAGCGAGGACGCCTATTGTGGCGCAGGCTTCCAGCCTGCTGGTGCCCGGGCATCCTGCCCCGGCTCCCCTTGGCGCCCATCTCGCCCGCCGCAGGTGCGCCATGCGCAGCCCCGCCGCCCGCCGCAGGCTGACACTACCCCCTCGTCGCGGAGCGACGAACCGCCGGTAGCCGTGGCGCTTCAGCCCATGGTGGGCTTGCCCATCCCCCCGCGTCGCGGAGCGACGCCTGATCGCATTCTCGCTTTACGGCCTTGCGCCTCGCGCCATCTCGCCGACCGCAGATCCTCCCCTTCGTCGTGTAGGGGAGGGCCGCGGTGGGAATGCTGCCCCCCTGGTATGATTTGACCGGCCCGACGACCAAGCACGGTTTCCTTGGCGGGTGAGGTTCACTCAGCGATCACGCTCGCCCTGGATCGCCCGGCGCTTACTGATCGCGTGTAAACGCACGTGTCGAGGCCGCTGCGAACAGCGCCCGCGCCCTGCGCAGCCAGCGAAGCGTTCTATGGTGGGCGTGTCGAGTTCACTCAGGCTCGCTTACGTCAGCCTTGTCGTGGACGCGTTGGTCCCCTCCAAAGCATCAGCGCCATTAGGGTAGCGGATCCGACCAAGCCGGGGAGGAACGACTTCATTCCCG
The DNA here is from genome assembly GCA_964472515.1 of uncultured Verrucomicrobiota bacterium. Classification (GTDB taxonomy): domain Bacteria; phylum Verrucomicrobiota; class Verrucomicrobiia; order Limisphaerales; family J093; genus CAYYMW01. The sequence continues at coordinate 2,142 of CAYYMW010000627.1, forward strand.
AGAGTGCGCTCCATAGGCTGCATGCCACTGCCACCGTCCCGCACAGGAACACCCTCCTCCAACTGACGATCTGCTTGCGCGCACATTGAGCGAGTTGCACTAGAGCAACGCAATACACGAACATTGCGAGGGCATTGGCCAAGAAGGTACCAAGTGTTGGAGGCATAAATGGGGTCGATTCTTGGTAATGTCCACTCACCTAAACGGTTTTGTCCGCCCACAGCGGATACGGTTGCTCAGATAGCCAGGAGTTCCCAGCCCCAGCCCGGCCGCGAGGTGGGCTACCGTCACGGTCGTCCCGGCAACGGAGGCTCGCCGCCAACCGCACCCTCACGCGCGGCACGCCTCGCTCGCACAACCCTTTGCAACTGTGCAAAGTGAAACCCATGGCAGACCCCGTCACCCTCAACTCCTCCTCCCTCGCTGTCAAGTCATCCCAACAACCG
>CAYYMW010000628.1:0-2572 GCA_964472515.1 uncultured Verrucomicrobiota bacterium
CCACCGCGCCCCGGACCACTTGCGGCACCGCCAGGAACCCGGCGGCCTTGGCGGCGGTGCTGAAGAACTGCCTCCGGCTCGGAAGCCATGACCCGACACCTGTTCGCTGTCTCATGCTGATACCTTTCATCTCGTGAATGACGCCCGGCGGCGAGCCGTGTCCTACGGCGCTGCCCCCGGCGCTTCTTGGTGCTGATCCAAGTAGTAAGCGGCGGCGGCTCGCTTGGCAAGAACCGGCTCAACGGTCGGCGATCAGCCCGGCGGCATTAGCCAGATTGGACGCCCCCGCCGCCGCCGGCATTCAAGCGGTGTTATCTCGAGGGGAACCCTCGGAAAGCGCCCCTTTTTGCTTGAGCCCGGGGCTCGGGACCGGGAAAAGTACCGCCCATGACAATGACCTTGCGACCTCTGCGGATTCTGGGCGCCGCCTTTGCGACCGCCCTCGCCACCGCCGCCCTGACCTCTTTTGCCGCCGAACCCATCGACCCGTTTCTCGGCCGCTGGGCTCTGACGATCCCCGGCGGCGGAGCTGGTTGGCTGGGGGTGAGCAACGACCAGGGCTTCTACGACGCCAGCCTCCTCTGGGGCGGCGGCAGCGTGGTTCCGGTCAGTTTCGTTAACGTCGAGAACGGCACCCTCTATGTCACCCGCGTCTATGAGGTCAAACGCAAGAACAGCGCCGGCAAAGTCATCCGCACCCAGCAGAACGCCGAGGTCCTCATTGCCCGCGTCCAGGGGGACGAGATGACCCTGAACCTCGTCCACCAACGTGACGACGGCAAGGGCATGAATCGCGACGAGTTCCGCGGCAAGCGCATTCCTGACGTGCCGCCTGCCCCGGACCTTGGCAAAGTGAAGTTCGGCGAGCCGATCAGCCTCTTCGACGGCAAGTCCCTGGACGGCTGGAAACTCACGGACGCCAACGCCGCCAACGGTTGGTCCGCCAAGAACGGCATCCTCGAAAACAACCCGGCCCAGGAAGAGGGCAAGCCGCACAAGAACTACGGCAACCTCCGCACCGTCCGCGAGTTCGAGGACTTCAACCTCAAGCTCGAAACCAAGGTGCCCAAGAACGGCAACAGCGGCATCTACCTGCGCGGCATCTATGAAATCCAGGTGGCCGATACCTTCGGGCGCAGCCTCGATTCCCACAACATGGGCGGCCTCTACAGCCGCATCACTCCCACCGTCGCCGCCGAGAAGCCGGCCGGTGAATGGCAGTCGTTCGACATCACCCTGGTGGACCGCCACCTTACCGTGATCCTCAACGGCAAGAAGATCATCGACAACCAGCCCGTCCTCGGCTGCACCGGCGGCGCCCTTTGGTCCGACGAATTCCGCCCGGGCCCCCTCTACCTGCAGGGCGACCACGCCGGCGTCGAGTACCGCAACATCGTCCTCCGCCCGGTGGTGAAGTAACGCCCCTGCCGAGCTTTGCTTTCGCCGGCCGCCATCCTTCCCGGGGTGGCGGCCTTTCCATTACGGCAACTTCGCGGTGGTGTGGTCCAGCAGCCAGCGGACATCCACGTTGCCGCTCTGGATGACGATGTCCAGGTTGCTCGTTGGCCGCGTCCGCGCGTCCTTCCACTTGTGAATCTCGGCGTGGCCGTCGGCGAAGCCCACCCCGGCCCCAAAGTCATGCTGCACGCCGGGCCAATCGATGATCTTCTCCGGCTTGGTCATGATGATGGCGAAGCCCCCGTCATTGATGCTGGCGGGGTGCTCGTCGATGAAGACCCAGAGGTCGTTGGGCGGGGGATTCACGATGGCGTCGAGCCGGCCGTAGGTGTACCACGTGCGCCCCGCCACGTGGGTGTAGCTCCCATCGAGCCAGCCGGCGTCCACAGCCTTGCCGTCGGCCTTGGTCCCCACCGCCGCGTTCATCGAGTAGTTGCGCAGCGTCGGCACCCGGCGACCGGAGACCATCCGCACGCTCTTGTCTTGGGGACACCGGTACACTCCAGCCTCCCGCACATACGGTCCCAACTGGGAATAGCGGGGGTCGAGCAACTGGGTCGAAGTGTTCGGCACGGGGCTGTCGCTCATGCCGTACACCCAGACCTTGCCAGCTCCGGCGTCCGGCGCATTCCCGGGCAGCACGCCGCGGTGGTCCTCCGCGTACATCTGCCAGGCCAGTTGCAGGCGGCGCAGATGGTTCACGCACAGCGCCGTCTCTCCCTTCCCCCGGGGGCTGGCCCATAAGGGTTGCCAGAGGCCGCCCAGCACGGCGATCATGGCGACCGTGCTCAACAGCTCGATCCGGCTCAGCGCCCTCTCGCCAGACTTGGACGGCCGGGGCGGGGCAGGGTGGGGGGCGGTCTTCACGTCAATGCGATTTCCCGTTAGCCTACCGCAAGTCTGCCCGTCCTTCAATCTTCCTCGTTGCCCATCTGCGCCACCCTCCCGCCATCTCGCCCTGCGCGGCGGCGCCCGTGGTTGGCGCTCCACGGTGCTCCCTGACGGCCCGCACTATGGACTGCGGTGGCAAGCGTCGCGCGACACCGCTTTCGGCCTCACGGGGCAAAGCGCCGTCGCGGCAATGCCTTGCCGGCGCACTCCACAGGGGAGAACC
>CAYYMW010000629.1:0-2557 GCA_964472515.1 uncultured Verrucomicrobiota bacterium
GGTGAGGAAGGGGCGGGCACCCGGGCTAGGCCCGTTGCCGGTTCTGGGCGAACTTGCCCTCGCGGCGCTGTTGATGGTTGCTGCCCCGGACGCGGGAGCGCGTCCCGAGGTTGGTCTCCGTCAGGTACATGCCCATCAAGTGGCCGCGGCTGGCGTTGCGCGGGCGCGGGCTCCAAAGCCGCGCCAGCCTGTCCGCCATGGACCGCAGTAACCCTGTCATGCGGAAAGGTTACCGGGGCCGCTCCCACAGCGTCAAGCGCCGCCGCATGCGCACGGGGGGTGGGAATTCGGCGGGCGCAAAATGCGGTTCGCGGTTGTCTCGCCGCCCGGGGGCTGCTACCATAGGGCTGGTTGTGCGGGATCAGACAGCTTTTGCGGTGTGACAGGCTTGGGCTTTGGCTGTCCAACTGGCTGGATAACCAGCCCGGCAGCGTGGCCGGGCCGCATCAAGGATCATGGTCAACAAGGTCAAAGTGGTGTTGGTCGACGATCATCGGATGATGCTCGACGGCCTGCGCCAGTTCATCCAACGCGAGCAGGACATGGCGGTGGTGGGCGAGGCTGCCACCGGCGAGGCGGGCCTGCAGGTCGTCGAACGCGAGGCCCCCGACTTGGTGGTCATGGACATCGATCTGCCGGGCATCAACGGCATCGAAGTGCTCAGACGCATCGTGGCCCGCTGGCCGCGCATCCGCGTCCTGATCCTTTCGGGTTATTGCGATCCCGGCTACGTGGGCGAAGCGATGAAGCACGCCGCTTCGGGCTACCTGCTCAAGTCCAACACCCACGAGGAGTTGATCCTTGCCTTGCGGACGATCCTGGCGGGCAAGACCTACCTCTCGCCTGAGGTCTGCACCGCCCTGGCCAGCCAGTACCGCGCCAAGGATGGGGTCCCCGCTGCCGCCGAGCTGTCCGCCCGTGAAACCGAGGTGCTCCGCCTGATTGCCGACGGCCGGAGCACCAAGGAAATCGCCGCCAACCTGGGCGTGAGCATCAAGACGATCGAGACCCATCGCCACCGCATCATGGAGAAGCTCGACGTTGACAGCGTGGCCGAGCTCACCAAGTACGCGGTTCGGAGGGGGATTGCCTCGCTCTGAAGGTCCGGGTGGCTACGGGCCGGTGCGCGCCAGTTTGACGGTGTGGTCGTTCCCGTCCGCCTGCATCAGTCGATCGCGGATGACTTGGTAACCCGGGGCTTCGAACCAGAAGAGCACCGGTTCCTCCGGGGCGGAATCCCACTCGAAGTAGCCGTCGGCGTCGGTGTGGGTTAGCCACCGGTACTTCACCAAGCCCTGATTGTCGGCGTCCGTCCGCACCGTGGCGTTCGCGATGGGATTCCCGTCCAGATCGGTGACCCGTCCACGAAACACCCGGCCCGCCGACAGGACCACCGTGACCGAGTTGGTGGCAGCCAGCAGCGCCACCTCTTTGACCTGCGGGGTGAGACCCGGCGCGGATATAACCATCTGAATCCGTGGCCCCTCGATCCCCAATACGCCCCGGAGGCAATAGCCGCCGTCCTCGCCGGTGGTAGTGCGCTTCACCTCGTAGCCGTAGTTGTGCAACTCCTTCACTTCGGCGTCGGGAATCGGCTGGCCGTCGGGGCCCTTGACGATACCCACGATGGTGAAGCCCCGCTTGATAACCAGGGTTTGGTTGGTGGCTTCAGGCGTCCCGATGCGAACCGAGACACGAGTGGTGGCGAATCCGTCACTTGAGAGGAGCAAGTCGATCTCGCTGAGGTTTTTAGGTATGTAGGGGCACTGCCACCGGCCCAAGGCGTCGCTCTCCACCTCGCTGTTGCCGCCGTTGAACGCCACGTGATCCGGTCCTGGCCCGCGAACCCCGTGAGCTTGGACCTCGAGCTTCACCCCGCCCACCGGACGTCCCGCCTCGTCCACCACGGTCCCTCCCACCGTCAGGGCGGGATCGAGGCGCATCGTGTAGTTGGTGGTCTGGCGCGCGCTCCAATTCAGGCACTTGGGCACGTAACCGGGCTTGGTGACGAACACGTTCATGCCGCGATCCTCCGCCGCATCCGGTTGTGGTACAGCCACATCCCCTTGGTTGTCGGTGCGCAGTTCGTGACCCTCCGGCACGCCGCCAGCATAGAAGTAGACCGCCCGGATCCGGGCTTGGGCAATGCCCTTGCCGGTGTCGGCGTCGAGCACCTGCAGGGCGAGTCGGGGTGGCTGGGGAGCGGGGGATTCAGGAGCCACCGTGACCCCGGCCGCGGCCGGCAGTCGCGAGCGGGCGCTTGGTGGGGTGCCGGGTTGCCCCCCATTGGTCGCGGCACGGAGGATTGGGGCGGTTGGGGTTTCCGGTTTCGAGTGGGGCCACAACCAGATGAAGGCCGCCACGATGAGGGCGGTCGCCGCCACGGGCAGCCCAAACCGGCCGAGCGGGATGCCTCGGAACAGGGCCAGGGCGCCGCTTCCCGAAGCCAACGACGCCGGAGCCGCTTTGACCAGCACATGGCCAGGGGCGGCTTCCACCGCGTGTTCGCCCAGGAAACCCGCCAACAGAGCGGTCCCGCAGGCGGTGCCGACCGGCC
>CAYYMW010000630.1:0-2519 GCA_964472515.1 uncultured Verrucomicrobiota bacterium
CCCCCATAATTGGCGGCCAGCACGTGCTTGCCGGCAGCGTCGACCGTCAGGTGGCACGGCCCGGAACCGACCGTGGCCGCCTGGCTCAGCCGGGTCAGCTTGCCGGTGCGGCCGTCGATGGCGAAGGCGCTGACCGCACCGCTGTTGGTGCCGCCGAATTGGCCGATCTCGTTGGCGGCGTAGAGGAACTGGCGGTTCGGGTGCAGGGCCAGGAAAGTGGGGTTGGGCGTCTCCGCTGCCAGTTGCGGCGTCGAAAGCCTCCCGGTGCCCAAGTCCAGCTCGCTGACATAAATGCCCTGGCTCTTCGGGCCGGTGTAGGTGCCCAGGAAAACCCGGACGGCTTTGGGCGTTTCGGCGGCGGAAACGGGTAACGCGTTCATAACCAGGGTAAGGGCACATACAGCCGAACCCAGCGTGGGCACGACCGGAGGGACGAGCGACTTGAGCATGCCCCGATGGAAGCAGGGGCCTCCCGACGCCGCAACCGCAAAAGGGGGACCCTGCCATGCCTTGGCAGGGGCCGGCGGGGTTGGGCGGGGTTTGACAGCCGCGCAGGGGAGCGGCATGCTCGGTTTGCCAACCAACTATCGACTATGGACTCAAAGGTAAAGGAGTCGCTCGGCTTCATCTTCGGGCGGCGCAGCATCCGGGTCTACAAACCGGGCGAAATCGGCGAAGACATGGTGCAAGCGATGCTCGAAGCCGCCATGTCCGCCCCGTCGGCGGTAGCCAAGGACCCTTGGCGGTTTGTGGTCATCCGTGACACGTTGAAGCTGCACCGGGTGGCATCGGTCCTGCCCAACGGCCAGATGCTGGCCAACGCCAGCCTGGGGATCATCGTCTGCGGTGATCTGGACGCCGCCCACGACCACCAAGTCAGTTACCTGCTGCAGGATTGCTCGGCGGCGATCCAGAATCTGCTGCTGGCCGCGCACCTGCTGGGCTTGGGCGGCTGCTGGCTGGGCATCCACCCGCGCACGGAACGCATCAAGCAGGTCTCGGCCTTGCTGGAGTTGCCCCCGCACATCCTTCCCGTGGCCGGGATTGCCCTGGGCTGGCCGGGCGAGGAAAAGGAACCTCGCACCCGCTACCATGCCGAATACGTGCATGCGGAGAAATGGTGACTGACGGATGGGTTTGAACGATCAGCTCACCGCCCGGCCCTGCTCCTTGACGCCGATTCTGGCGGCGCTTTTCGCCTGCGACGGCCCGAACGGTGGAGTATAGTGGCCGCCGATGAATCGTGTCCGCCTGCTGCCCGAGCAAGTTGCCAACCAGATCGCCGCCGGCGAGGTCGTGGAGCGCCCCGCCAGCGTGGTCAAGGAGTTGGTGGAGAACGCGCTCGATGCCCAGGCGGGACGCATTGTCGTCGAGATCCAGGCCGGAGGGCGCAGCCTCATCCGCGTGACGGACGACGGCGTGGGCATGAGCCGCGACGACGCCCTGCTCTGCTTCGAGCGCCACGCCACCAGCAAGATTCAGCGGGCCGAGGACCTGTTCGCCATCGCCACGATGGGTTTCCGGGGGGAAGCCATGCCCAGCATCGCCAGCGTGAGCCGGCTCTCGTTAACGACCCGCGAGCGGGGCGCGGACAACCCCGAGGCCACGCAGGTCATCATCCATGGTGGGAAGGTGGTGGATGTCCGCTCCGCCAGCGGCCCGCCGGGCACCTGCGTGGAGGTGCGCCAGCTCTTCTTCAATCTCCCCGTCCGCCGCAAGTTCCTGCGGAGCGACGAAACGGAACGCGCGCACATCCACCATTACCTGTTGCTGGCGGCGCTGGCCTTTCCCCAAGTGGGCTTCACCTTCAGCCATGACGGCCGGCTGGTTTGGGAGCTGCCGGCGGTGCCCGGCGGCCAGGATGCGTCCGCCCGGCTGGCGGCCTTGCGCGAGCGGATGCGTTCGCTCTACGGCGGCGACCTCGCGTTGCTCCCCGTCGCCCACGAGACGGCGCTGCCGGACGCGCCCGCACCCGGCGAGGCCGAGGCCGACCCCGACGCCCTGCACGACGCCGGCCACACCCTGCGCGTCTGGGGCCTGATCGGCGCGCCCGGCGTCTCGCGCGCCACCCGGGAGGACCAGCATATCTTCGTGAACCGCCGCCCGGTGGAAAACCGGGGCATCAATTTCGCCCTGTTCGAGGGATACCACACCACCTTGATGAAGGGCCGGTACCCGGTTTGCTGCCTGTTCCTCGATCTCGACCCGGCGGGGGTGGACGTCAACATCCATCCCGCCAAGCGGGAGGTGAAGTTCCGCGCGGAGCGGCACATCCGCGCCGCCGTGGCCCAGGCCGTGCGCCTGGCTTTGATGAACTTCCACCGCACCCAGCCCGAGACTGCGCCCGCGCCCTCGCGCCCGAGCCCAACGACCGAGGCGATCGCGCCCGCTCCGGAAGCCACCTCCGCCGAACTCCCCGGTCTGGAGGTGCCGCACCGCCTGCCTGAGTTGGAGGGCTTGCGCCCGGCCTCGCCGCTCCCGGCGCCCGCGCGCCCGCCAGCGCCGGCGGTCCCGGTTCC
>CAYYMW010000631.1:0-2518 GCA_964472515.1 uncultured Verrucomicrobiota bacterium
AAGAAGGGCGCTCACTTCGGGAGCGGCAGCTTCAGGAGCGCCCTTCTTGCGGGGGGCGCGCGGAGTGCGGGGTTTGACTACTTTCGGCATATCACTGGTTAATTCTTGAGGACGGAGTGGACCGCACGAAGACAGTCCCAGATAAACGCCACTTGAATCGCTCTACTCGGGATTCGGAGAAAGAAACGCTGGTTTCTTGCGGAGTTACCTGAGGGACAGTCTCGGCAGGCTGGTTCCGTCTAGTAGGGCAACGGAAATTTCGCCGTCAATTCTTGAACACGCTTGCGCACTTCCTTGGCAGTGTCAAGATTTTTGATGTCGAGCAGCACCTCGCTGATCATATCCGCGATGGCAGCCATCTCCGGTTCCTTCATCCCGCGCGTCGTCACGGCCGGCGTGCCGACCCGTATGCCGCTGGCTTGGAATGGCGAACGAGTCTCAAAGGGGATCGTGTTCTTGTTGACGGTGATTCCCGCTGCGTCGAGCGCGATCTGGCAGTCTTTCCCGGTAACGCCGCGGGCGCCCACATCCACGAGCATCAAGTGGTTTTCGGTGCCGCCACTGACCAGGCGGAAACCATTGTGCTTCAGCCCGTTGGCCATGGCCTGAGCGTTCTTCAGAATCTGCCCCTGGTAGGTCTTAAACTCGGGTTTCAGGGCTTCTTGGAAGCAGACGGCCTTGGCCGCGATCACATGCATCAGCGGCCCTCCCTGAATGCCCGGAAAGGCCTGGGAATCGATCTCCTTTGCGTACTTCGCCGGGCACAGGATCAAGCCGCCACGTGGCCCGCGAAGGGTCTTATGCGTGGTTGTGGTGACGAAATCCGCATGGGGTACCGGGCTCGGGTGCAAACCGGCCGCCACCAACCCCGCGATATGGGCAATGTCCGCCAGGAGGAGCGCGCCCACCTCTTTGGCGATGGCGCCGAGACGGGCGAAGTCGATGATCCGCGGGTAGGCGCTGGCGCCGACCGTGATCATGTTGGGCCGGTGCTCGCGCGCGAGCGAGGCCAACTGGTCATAATCGATGCGCTCGTCCTCCTTGCCTACGCCGTAGTGGACCACTTCGAAGAACCGCCCCGAGAAGTTCGCCTTGTTGCCGTGGGTTAGATGCCCGCCGTGACTCAAGTCCATCGTCAGCAACTTGTCGCCGGGCTTGAGCATGGCGAAGTAGACCGCCATGTTGGCCCCGCTGCCCGAGTGCGGTTGGACATTCGCGTGCTCCGCGCCGAAGAGTTCCTTCGCGCGGTCGATGGCCAACTGCTCTGCCACATCCACATACTCACACCCTCCGTACCAACGCTTCTTCGGATACCCTTCCGCGTACTTGTTGGTGAGGACGGAACCCTGGGCCTCCATCACGGCCGGACTGGTAAAATTCTCGCTGGCAATGAGTTCGATGTTTTCCTGCTGCCGCCGCCGTTCGTTGTCGATGACCTGTTTGATGGCTGGATCCACGGCTGCCAGACGGCCCTCTGCTCCCGGCGGGTGCTCCAGTTTTCCCACCCGGCGGGCATGCCGCCCACCTTCGAACGACGCCCCGTAGAACGCATCCACGATCCGCTTCGCCGTCTCGAGGTTGACGAGTTTAGCCCCCAGGCAAAGGACGTTCGCATCGTTATGGGCGCGGGTGATCGCTGCCGTCTCAGGATCGGCCACATTCGCCGCCCGCACTCCCGGAACCCGGTTGGCTACCATGCACATGCCCACTCCCGAAGAGCAGACCAGCAGTCCGGCATCCGCTTCTTGGCGTGCTACCTTGAGCGCAACCGGTTGGGCGAAATCGGGATAGTCGGATGACTCGTTCGAGCTCGCCCCGAGGTCCGTGACCTGGAATCCCCTCTGCCCGAGGTAGGCTTTCAGCGCCTCCTTAAGTTCATAACCGGCATGGTCGGCGCCGATGGCCAACGAACGGATTTTTGTGGGGGTGGGATTGCCTTGAGCTTGGTTTTCAGCGATGAAGTTCATGATGGAACGAATGCCTTGCTCGATCTCGTCGCGGCACTGCCGGTAGACTTCCAGCGAAGACCCGATGGGATCGGAAATGTCTTTGTCGAACGTGTCCGAGGAGTCGTCGAACTCCCTCAGTACAAACGTTTTCTCTGCCGCCTCCGGATACATGAGGATGATGGCCTCAACGTGTCCGTGGGTCATGCCAAAGATGTAATCGGCACGAGCGACCAACTCCGGGGAAAGGCTCCGGCTGCGCTGGCGCGAAATGTCGATCCCCTTCTCTTGCAGGGCCCGGACGGCATGAAGGCTCGGGCTCTGGCCAGGAAGCGCGCCTACCCCGGCCGAAAGCACCTCGTAATCACCGTGGCCTTCGGCCAACCGGCGGAAGAGGCCTTCGGCCATCGGGCTCCGGCAGATGTTGCCGGTGCAAACGAACAGAATTGTCTTCATGCCTGCGCAAGAGCCGTCACCATGCTTTGGGGGTCGGAAATCGTCAACGGAGAAAAACTGCCGTGTCGGAACTCCGTGAGAATGTCCCCTATTGAACTCGATAAAAATGTCCCCTT
>CAYYMW010000632.1:0-2480 GCA_964472515.1 uncultured Verrucomicrobiota bacterium
GGCGAACCGCAGTTCTCCTGGTAGCATCTTGACGAAAAAGAACCCCGCCCATCCCCACCGCCGCACCCGCTGCCGAAGCGTCCGCTTCGTCGTCGGGGTTGCTGGTTTGGTCGGTTCCGCGCTCATCTCACTTCACCGGCTCAACTCCTCCACCAACTCCGTGGTCAGCGCCTTCACCTTGGCCCGCGCCTTGGCCAGTTCCGAGAAGCGCCGCGTCCAACTCGGCGGCACCCGCCGACAAAAGGTCGAGTAACTCGTCGGCTTCCCCGCGCACCGCCACGCCTCCGCCACCGTGGACGCTTCCGTCCGCAGCAACCGCAGCGCCACCCTGGCCACCTCTGCATCCGCCACCCGGGGCCGACCCGGCTTGAACCCCAACCGCGCCGCCTCCACCGTCCGGCCTCCCTGCTGCCACCGCGCAAACCGCCTTCGCAACGTGGACACCGTTCGATGCCGCCAGAGCCTGCCAACGATGTACCGGCGCTTGCGGACGGCCCGCAACGCCTGGCCGGTGTTCAAGCCGGTCTGCATCAGCCTTTCCGCCTCGCTGAACAAGGCTTGCAGGGCCGTTGCCTCCCGTTCGATCCAGTCCTTCCTTCGCTCTCGCTTCACTTTCATAGCAACCATGACTCTGCCCGCTCTCCGCGCGGTTTTGGTAATCTGGTCGCATAGGGCTCCGGTGTTTCTTCTGTGTTCTCCGTGGTCTCACTCCCCAGCTTCGGTGGCAGCCTTCCGGAGTGCCGTCGGCATCATCGCTCCCAAGCCTGGTGCCCGAAGTTCGACAAGGCGGATTCAGTCTCCGGTTTCCCGGCCGCCTCGTACTCGCCCCGGTGCTCCTCCACGGCCAGCAGCCAGGCCTGGCCCCAAGTCATCGCCGCGCCATGCTTGGCCTTCGTCGCCTTCACCTTCTCGAAAAAGGCATCCATGGCCTTGTTTTCATCGCTCCGCTGGTCATCTCCTCCCGCCGCGCTCCCTGAGTTCTTGAGCGCCGCCACCAGGTCCGGCCTCGTCTCGTTCACCTGGCGCACCGCCTCGTGGTACTTCACCCCGCGATTGCACAGCGCCTCCACCTCCGCCCGGAAGTCCTTCAGCGCCTGCCGTCCGCGCCTCTCGCCGGGCGTCGCCTCGGCTTGACGCGCATTTGCCATCGCCGCCTCGCTGTACCGCTGAATCGCCCCCATCAACTCCGGCTTATGGTCCCGCAGATACGCGTGCGCCTCGTGATAGGCCATCCCCCGGTTGACCAGCACCTGCACCTCCCCGTGATAACCGGAAATCGCATGGTCACACAGCAGCCGATCCACCGACCACCCCGGCCGGCTCGGAATCGGCGGCACCCCGGGCACCGGCGCCGGTACTGGGGACGGTGGAGCGGCCGGCGTGCGGTTGCGGAGTTCGTCCACGGGCGCGCCGAAGCCCTGTCGGTTGGCCACGTTGAAAATCGGCGTGTTCGGCGGTAAGTCCTCCCACCGCGTTGCTGGATTGGTATTCATGGCTGTGTTCGTCGTCTCGGAAATCGCCCCCCTGCCTACTTCGCCGCCGCAGATTCCTTGAAGCGATCCCAAATCGCTTTCAAGTTCCGCGCCGCCGCCGCCCCGCCGTGCTCCCGCATCTGATTCGGCGTGTCGGCGATACCGCACCTTGCCCCATAGAAATGGCTGTGGATCGGCCAATCCGGCAGGTGCCGCTCTGTGTAGGCCCGCGCGGCGGCCTCGTCGCCGTCAAACGCAGGGACCAGTGCCGCCGTCATTCGGTCCAGCCACCGGGGCTCGTGAACCTTGGCGATCTCGTTCAACAGGTTGTTGTAGATCATCAACAGCCTTGAGCAGATCCGGTCATTGATCTCGTCTGCTACCCTCTCCTGCCGCTGCACTAGGGCAGGGATCAGCGAAATCCGCGTGTCCAGTTCCGCGACTTGCGCCACCAATTTCGGGTCCAGCTCATCGGCCCCCTTGCCGTCCAGCAACGTGGCCTTCTTAGCCTCCAACTGTGCGGGCATCTCCTCATAGGCGATCTTGACCCGGATGGCTTCGTCGTATTTGTCGGCCAAATCCAAAGCGTTTTTCATATCCTCGCGTCTCGTCTGTGTGTTTCGTTTCGTCGTGGTTGGACTTTAATTCGAGAGCGCCCCGTAGTGCGGCACGAGCGCGTTGTGCGCCGCCACGGGGTCCATGGCCAAAATCGAGGCCACAAACGCCGGGCCTTCCTCGCCCATCTTGGCCGCGATTCGCCGGGCCGTCGCTTCCCGGTAGCCAATCTCCTGCCCGGCCGCGTGCCCCAATTCCGCCGCCACCTTTTCAATCGCGCTGTCGATCCCCGCCAACTCCGGCCGGAAGAGAGACAGTTCGTAATCGATCTCGATATGCTCGCTGGGCGTGGTGGCCTGCGCTTTCCGCGCCTCCAGGCGCTCGATATGACCCGGCAGCGTCGCCTTCCGGTTCACCAAATTCTCGTGCGGCGTCTTCCGCGCCAGCCACGTT
>CAYYMW010000633.1:0-2474 GCA_964472515.1 uncultured Verrucomicrobiota bacterium
CCGGTTTTGAAAACTACAACCCTCCGAGTTGTCCGGTTTTGAAAACTACACGACAGGTGTTGGTTCTGAGCTTGCGCTGCACGGCGCTCAGGTGTAGGCAGTGGCCAGACCGCTATGAACACTCTGCCTTCCCTTCCCGTTCTGCCTCGACGCACCTTTCTCCGCCTGGGCGGCTTGGGCCTGGCCGGCGGCTGCCTTGGCCTCGGCGGCGGCCTCCGCGCCGAGGATGCGGCCGTTTGGACGCCGGACCGCGCTCTCCTGCGCTTGGGCAAGCCCTTGCGGGTGCAGCCGCTGTTCATGTATCGCATTCCCGAGCCCAAGGCGGAGGCCTCCTGGAAGTCCTGGGGCGGGGTGCAGACCGAGGCGCAGGCCGGGCAGGAGATCGAGCGGATTCGCAAGGAACTGACCGCTCTGGCCGCCGCGTGTGAGTTCCCGGTCGAATTCCTCCCGCTGGCCAAGGTGAAAACCCCCGCCGAGGCGCAGGCCGCCCAGCAAACGCCCGCCGACGCCAACCTGGTCTATCCCTGCACCGGCGGTGGCGACCTGCTGCGGGCGTGCCTCTCCGGCGAGCGGGACAACCTGATTTTCGTGCGGCACCGCTCCGGGCCGGTGTACTACTGGTACGAGGCGCTCAGCGTGGGCTATCTGCAAACCCCCAAGGATACGAAGCCTGATCCCGCCAAGAAAGCGCACGTGGATGATGTGGCTGTAGACAGCACGGACGAACTGCGTTGGCGTTTGCGAGGCCTTTTCGGGGCGCGAAATCTACGAGGGACCAGGATTGTGGCGCTCGGCGGCGTCTGGGGCAAATACAGCCAGGAAGCTCCCCAGGTGGCGCGCGACAAGTACCGGCTCGACATCGTCGAGGCCAGCTACGACGACTTCGGCCGGCGCATCGCCAGCGCGCTCAAGGACTCCGGCCGCCTGGCGCGGGCGGAACAATACACCGATGCCTACCTGCGCCTGCCCAAGACCGAACTGCAGACGGAACGCGGTTTTGCGACCCGGGCGTTTGTCCTTTACGAGCTCTTCAAGGAGTTGATGGCCGAGCACAACGCGCAGGCCTTCACCATCAAGAGTTGCATGGGCACGGTCATTCCCATGTCCAAGACCACGGCCTGCCTCAGCCTCAGCCTGCTGAACGATGAGGGGTTCATCGCCCTGTGCGAGTCCGACTTCGTCATCGTCCCGGCTGGCATCCTGCTGCGCTACTTGGCTGGCAGACCCGTCTTCATGCACAACTCGACCTTCCCGCATCAGGGGATCGTAACGTGCGCCCACTGCACCTCGCCCCGGCGATTGGACGGCAGTACCTACTATCCCACGAAGCTGCTGACCCACTACGAGTCGGAGTACGGCGCCGCGCCAAAGGTCGATATGCCCGTGGGACAGGAGGTCACCTTCATCGACCCCGAATACAGCACCGGCCGCTGGCTGGGCTTCAAGGGAACCGTGCGCGACAATCCGTTCCTCGAAATCTGCCGTTCCCAGCAGGATGTGGAGATTCAAGGACAGTGGCGCAAGCTGGTCTCGGAAGTCCGCGACTCCCACTGGCTCATGGTGCAGGGTGACTACCTCAAGGAAGCGGGCTACGCCGCCCGGAAACTGGGCGTGGATTGGACGAGTCTGGCGGAACCGGCGGCTTGAGCTTGGACGGGCGCCCCCGGCCGCCTTTCTTCGGCTGGGAACAGGTTCTTCGCGGCCAAAGCTTGGGCGATGGCCGGCGCTCTCCGCACTCGGTGCCGACTCAAACGAACTTGCCCGGATTCAGAATCCCATGCGGGTCCAACGCCCGCTTGACGCGCCGGTGAAGTTCCCAGACCTGGGGGCTGACCGCCTGCGGCCACCAGGGCTTCTTGGCGAGGCCGACCCCATGCTCGCCCGTGATGGCGCCTCCCCAAGCCAGCACCTGCTTGAACAAATCGTCGAGCGCCGCTTCGCTGCGTTCCCTGGCGCCAGCCTGGGTGTAATCCACCATGATGTTGACGTGGATGTTGCCGTCGCCGGCGTGGCCAAAGCAGGCCACGGCCAACCCGTGCCGCCGCTGCAGCCGTTCGGCGAACCGGAAGATGTCCACCAACCGGCTGCGCGGCACCACAATATCCTCGTTGAGTTTGGTCAACCCGGTGTCGCGCAGCGCATAGGAAAACTCGCGCCGCAACTGCCAGATCAGTTCGCATTCCGCCGCGCCCATGGCGGTTTCCACGAAGCGGGTTTGCCCCTCGCGCACGATGCGTTCCACCTGCGGCAATTCCCCGCGTACCGAGGCCTCCTGCCCGTCCAGTTCGACGATCAGGTGCGCCTGGCAGCCAGCCAGCCGGTCGCTGCCGGTGCGCTTCTGGGCGGCCGCGAGCGTGAAGGCGTCCGCCACCTCCAGCGCGCAGGGCAGAAAACCAGCCGCCAGGATGCGTTGCAGGGCTTCCGCCGCTCCGGCGCTGCTGGTGAATCCGGCGGAAAGGGCGGCCCGAAAGGGG
>CAYYMW010000634.1:0-2471 GCA_964472515.1 uncultured Verrucomicrobiota bacterium
GGACGAACTCGCTCCGCCGCCCATCCGCATCTGCGACCTTTGTGGCCGGGCGATTGCCCCGGGCACCACGCGGTACGTGGCGCGGATCGAGGTTTCCGCGGCGGTCGAGCCCTTGGTCATCACGGCCGAGGACCTGCAGCGCGATCACCGGGAGGCCATCGACGCGCTCACCGAGGAATGCGCCCGCCAGAGCGAGGAGGACTTGATGAAGGACGTCTACGTCCGGTTCGACTTCGATTTCTGCCGCTCCTGCCAGCGGGCGTACATCGCCGCGCCGCTCGGTCCGCGGCCGGCCGTCGTGTAGGCCATCACCAAGGCGGGATTCGGCAACCGGCGCTCCGCCTATTCCTTGTCTTTGGCCTTGGCCTTGGGAGCGGCGAGGGGCACCGGGTTGAGCACCTTCACGGGCTCGGGAGTCTTGTAGTGGCGTTTGAGGCCGACTTCCTTGAGGAGCTTGGCCGGGCCCCGTTCCATGAACTCGGGGAAGCAGCGTTCGACGCGATCCCGGATCAGCTTCTGGCCGGTCTTGGAGCCCCAAAAATCCTCTTCGGCCTTGGCGAGGGCGATGGCGGCTTCTTCCGGGGTGAGGTTCTCGGCCTTGGCCAGGAGCCAGACCAGTTCCTTGTCGCCCGGCAGGCTGACCGGGAAGGGCACGAACTTGACCTTGATCTCCTGTTCCTCGTCAGGTTGCTCTTCCACGGGCCGGACGGTGATGACGCCGTTGAGCTGGGCGCCGTCGGGGAGAACGACGGTCACGGCGAGCGTCTCGGTGCTGGGGTTGGGCTTGAGGGTGAGCTTGCTGCCGCCGAACGACTCCAAGAACTGGCGGCGCACGTTCTCCACCGTTTTGGGTTCCAGATCAGGCAGTTCCACTTTGGCGCAAAATTTCTCGAAAGCCGTGGCCCGGCCCTGGAACTTGAGTTCCTTTTCGGCCGCGCTGAAGATTTTCCCCGCCAGGGCGGGATCGTGAATGGCCTTGGGCAGGACCTGCTTGAGCAGCTCCAGCACTTGGACCTCGGGATTCGATTTCGCTTTCGCCATACGACTCAAAATGTCAAACGGAGGGGTACTTGTGCCGCAACCCGCCAGTGAGATCAATGATAATCCCGCCCCCCGAATGGGGCGGGCGGTCTGGCGGTTCCCCGAAGTGACGGCCAGGCTCGGTGGCGCCGATCAGAATACCATGCGAGAGCGGTCGTTACCCCCTGGGGAGAGAGCGACGCTGGGAGTGGATGAGCTGGCGAAAAGGCCTGCCTGGGTGCCAACGGCCAGTCAGGCTGGAGCGCGAGTGCCCTGGTTTAGAACCTGCGAAACGCGCTAAAGGGCTGTCGGTTTTCTTAACACCCCAACCTATTGAGAGTGGTTCTCATTCTGATTCACAACGACTTAGGCGATAAATGGTTGTATCTCGGACCATTGCGCAGATTCTGTCTCCGCCTTTTGGCCCTGTCGTGGCGCTTTACACAAACGGGGACAAGGCGGGCGGATGGAAGGGGCCCGAGCGAGTTTACTTGATGAGCATAACCAATTGATGGATTGAGTGTTACGGGGATGCTGTGGATTCAATCGCCGGCCGTTGGCATAACGCTTGCTGATACCGGTGACGGTGTGGGTGCTTCGGACGGGAAGCTTGGGCCCAAGGAAATGAGTAAACAACCTGTCGTGGATGGAGCACCGGGGCAGGGGCCCCAACGAGACGAAGGAAGACTGCACATGGACATGCAAGCGAGAGACAGACGGGAGGAAGGCGCCGGAAAAATGGGGGCTGCGGCAACCAACTTGGGGCTGCGCTGGACGGCGATCAACTTAAACCGCAGTCTGCGGGTTCTGGCGTGTCTGGAAGCCCGCGATGAAGCGACCGCCAGGGAGTTGCTGGAGCTGTACGTGAACGATTCCGTGCTGGCCCTGGCGCATGCCGAGAAGAGCGGCCGGCTCAGCGAGGCGGAGTCGCGCGCCCTGGCTTCCGGAGTGGAATATCGCCTGGCCAATCCTCGTTGTGAACGCGAGGACGCGGTGTGCCACGCCAGCCAGTTGCACGCCGCCGCCGCCCGGGTGGCGGATGAGGCGACGACCCGGCCGCACCGCGCGTCGATGACGGAGTGGATCAGCGACGGCGCCAAGCGGCTCTTCGGCTGGCCCGCCAACACGCTGCCGAACGAGAGTTGAGGTTCGGCCCGCTACTCGATCGACAGTTCGCTGCGGATGCCGAACTTCTCCATCCGCTTGCGCAGGGTGGCGCGGGTGATGCCGAGCAGTCTGGCGGCCTGGACCTGGTTGCCCCGGGTATGCCTGAGGGCATGCACCACGAGTTCCCGCTCGACGGCCGGGAGGATTCGCAACTGGGGGTCCTGACGCGCCCACTCGAACAGGGTCGCGGCGAGCGCAGAGAGGTCGGTGCGTTCGGATGAGGCTGCGGCCGCGGCCGCGGCGACGGCGGCCGCCGGGGGCTCGCTGGAGGCGGGGGGCCGGGG
>CAYYMW010000635.1:0-2465 GCA_964472515.1 uncultured Verrucomicrobiota bacterium
GTTCGGCGAGGGTGGCCCGCCCAGGGGAAGCGTCACCTGAAAAGTAGTGCCCTCCTCCAGCGACGTGGCAAAAGCCACGTGCCCGCCCAGATAGCATTCGGTCAGGAGCCGCACGCTGTAGGTGCCCAAGCCGCGATCCTGCCCTTTGGTCGAGAAGCTGCGGTTGAAGAGTTGAAGCTGCACTTCGCGGGGGATGAAGCCGGGGTTGTGAACCGAGAAGAGAATCTCCCCGCCCACCACCCGGCAGCCGGCCGTCACCTTGGCTCCCGTGGGCGTCGCCTCGAGCGCGTTCTTCACCAGATTGCCCACGATCCGCTTGAGCAGGACGGGGTCGGTCGCAAACGAGACCGCATCGGAAACCGGGTCCAACTCGAGCGTGCGTCCCACGCAGACCTCATGGCGGCGGTAGAGTTCGGCCACTTCCCGCAGGAGTTGGGTGGACTGCACGATGGCGGCTTTGAGCCGGAGTTCCCTCCGCTCGGCCGCCGCCAAATCCTTCTGCGCCAGGATTTGATCGAGCATGTCGCGGAATCCCTTTTGGGCGAGTTCCATGGGTTCACGCAGATGGGCCGGGGCTTCCTCGGCCAGCATGCCCAGCAATCCCTCCAACCCGCCCGCCGTGTTGATCACATCGTGGAAGAAGATGCGTTCGAACGCCCGCCGCCGCTTGTCGGCGCTGATATCCTGGACGGACAGGATCGCGAAGCGCTCGCCCTGGTGCGCGAACGGCGCCACCGAAACCAACAGGTCCAACGCCTCCGCCATACCACTCCGAATCCGGGTCATGCGGCACTCATGACGGGCGGTCTTCCCTTCCAGCCCTTCGAGTATGCCGCGCACCGCCCCGCATTGCGAACAGGCCTCGGCCGTGCCACAACCCCCGGGACCTTCAGCGGCGTGAATGCAGTTGAGCGCTTCCCCCGGGCGGCGTCCGATGAGGCCTCCCAAGTCGACCTGGTCGAGCAGGCTGGCGAAATCCCGGCTGGCATAGACGATCTGCCGCTGGGCGTTGACCACCATGACGCCGTTCACCATGGAGTTCAACAACTCGTAGGTGAAGCCCTCACGCGCCAGCGCGCACCCTTGTGCCTGCGCCACCTCGATCGGGACCCGTTCCGCCGGGGCGAACTCCGAAATCTTAATCTTCATGGTCACGGCTATTGGCTTATCGGTCGCCTACCCGCCCCGCTGAAGGAGCGTTCGCTGCCTTCAGCGGCCCTGACGAGGCGGCGCGGACGTTCCAGCAAGGCGGTCTAACCGTCAATACGGCAAGTATTTGTCGAATCAAGGCACCCTAGCACTTCCTTGGTTCGAGTGCAATGAGGCTCTGGCGGCCATGCTCGTCGGTTGACGCCTCCCGGGCGGCGCGCTAGCTTCTTTCCAGCCGTCGCTATGATCGCGGGAAGTAACTTGCCATCCAATGCCACCCCCAGTTTTCGGGTCGGGGACGAACGCCTGATCAAGGTGACGCCCGACGCCGCCGAAAAGGTGCGCGCGCTCCTCCACAAGCAGGGGCGGCCGGCCGGGGTGTTGCGGGTGGCGGTCATCGGCGGCGGTTGCTCGGGGCTGCAATACAAGATGGACCTCCAAGACGGCCCGGCCAACCGCGATATCCTCGTCGAGAGCGCGGGCATCAAGGTCGTGGTGGACCCCAAGAGCGCCCTTTACGTGACGGGCTCGGAGTTGGACTTCATCGACGCCCTCCAGGGCGGCGGCTTCAAGGTCAAGAACCCGAACGCCGCCACCACCTGCTCCTGCGGCGAGAGTTTCAGCGCCTGACCGGCGCCTCCCGGCCCATGACCGACGCTTTCGCCACGCTGGGCCGGGTTCGCCAGCCATGGCTCGACACGGACGCCCTGAAGCAGACGTTTCTTTCGCTTTCCGCGCCCCATCATCCGGACCGGGTCCATGGCGTCGGCGAGGCCGGGCGCGCGGCGGCGACCCAGCGTTTCGCCGAGCTCAACGCCGCCTACACCACGCTGCGGGAGCCGCGCGAGCGGTTGCTCCATCTGCTGGAACTGGAGCTGGGAACGCGTCCCAAAGACGTGCAACGTTTGCCGCCCGGCACCATGGACTACTTCATGCAGGTGGGGCAGATCTGCCGGGACGTCGATGCCTTTCTGGCTGAGCGCGCCAAGGCAGCCTCGCCCATGCTGCGGGTGAGGTTTCTGGAACAAGCCATGGACTGGATGGACCGGATCAACGCCTTGCAGCAGCGCATCGAAGAGTATCGCCACCGGTTGCTGGGCGAGGTTCAGGGGATGAATCCCGCTTGGGCCCAGGCGCCAGCCGTGGGGGCTCCGGGGCGGTTGGCCGCCCTGCCTTTGGAACGGCTGGAGCATCTCTACCGCAGCCTGAGCTACGTCAGCCGGTGGGCGGGCCAACTGCAGGAACGCTTCGTCCAGCTGGGGCCCTAAGGCCGGAGGCCGGCCGCCTCGCCCGCCGCGTGAGGCAGTGCGGCGCAG
>CAYYMW010000636.1:0-2461 GCA_964472515.1 uncultured Verrucomicrobiota bacterium
GGCGGGGGCCGAACCGGCTGGCGCCGGGAAGCCTGCCGGCGCCGCGGTCAAGAGCGCCGTCGGATCGCCCGGCGGCGACAAACTCGAGACGCTGCTGGGAGTGGATGCCCTGCAAATCGAGTTGGGCTACGGCTTGGTCAGTCTGGCGGACGCCCGAAAGGGCGGGGATCTGGTGGAGCGAGTCACCGGGGTGCGGCGGACCTTTGCCCAGGATATGGGTTTGATCGTCCCGCCCATCCGATTGCGCGACAACCTGCAGATTGGCGCCAACGAGTATCGGTTTCTGGTGCATGGCCAGACGGTGGCCCAAGGCGAGTTGATGCCCGGCTATTGGCTGGCGATGAACGCCACGAACAGCCGGACCACGCTCAAGGGCGTGCCCACCGTCGAGCCGGTGTTCCAACTGCCGGCGACCTGGGTGACCGAGGCCGAGCGCAAAAACGCCGAGATGAGCGGGTTTACGGTGGTGGATGCGGCCTCCGTGCTCGTGACCCACCTTTCCGAGACGGTCAAGCGCAACTGCCACGAACTGCTGACCCGGCAGGATGTGCAGAACCTGCTCGACAATCTCAAGCAGACCCATCCCACGGTGGTCAACGAGCTCATTCCGGGCCAGTTGACCGTGGGCCACGTGCAGCGCATCCTGCAGAACCTCCTCGCCGAGGGCATTCCCATCCGCAACCTCGCGGGCATTCTTGAGAAAGTGAGCGATTTCGCGGCCGTTACCAAGAACCCCGACGAGTTGTCGGAGTACGCCCGGCGCGCGCTCTCCGCCCAGATTGCCAAACCGCTGCAATCCGAATCCGGGGCCATCCACGCGATTACGCTCGATCCCCGGCTCGAGCAACAGATCGCCCAAGGGGTGAGGCATTCCGGCACGGAAACCATGCTGACCATGGAGCCGCGGCTGGCGCGGCACCTCATGGATTTCCTCTCGAAGGCGATTCAGCAGATGCTGGCGACGGGCCAGCCGCCGGTGGTGCTGTGCGCGCCGCAGATCCGGCTGGGATTCCGCCGCTTCTTCGAGAGCACCTTCGCCGAGCTGAACGTGCTGTCCTACGCCGAAGTGCCGCCCCGGATGTCGGTCCAGAACGCGGCCATCATTCCCAGCCCGGAATAGGCTTGAGGCCGCGCTCTCCCAATCCCGGCAGGCCCGTGTCGGCGGCATCGGCGGGGAGGAATCGCGTGGAGTGCTCGTGGCACGAACTCAGGCTTGCGCCAGACGGGAGAGACGGTACCCTCGGGGCGCTACGTTTGTGATGCCCAACACCCGGCGGCGCATTTCCCAGGTATTCCACCATCTTCGGATGGTCTGCCGTCCCGCGCGGCTCCCGGCCGCAGGGTGGCTGGCGGCGGTGCTGTGCTGGCTGGGCGCCGTGCCGGCCGACGCGTTGGAGCCCGGCAGACCGCTTCGCGAGTACGTTCACCGCCAGTGGAATGTGGAGCACGGCCTGCCGCACGCCCACGTGCATGCGGTCGCCCAGACTGCGGAAGGTTATCTGTGGCTGGCCACCGAGAATGGCCTGGCTCGCTTCAACGGCGGTCGCTTTCTCGCCTACCCGCCGCCCGAGATGCCCGCCATCCCGCAGCCGTTCCTGAACTGTCTGCTGGCCGAAGCCGACGGCATGCTCTGGGTCGGGAGTGAGTTCGGAGGTCTGGCCAGACTCCACGAGGGCGAGTTCGCTCCGTTCTCGGTGCAGGGGAAGGCACTCATCCCACGCCTCTTCTCGCTCTGCCGCGACCGGGGGAGCCGCCTTTGGCTGGGCACCGGCGAAGGGCTCTGGCTTTTTGCACAGGGCAAACTGCGGGCAGTCGCCTTGGAGGATTGCCCCACCAACACCATCGTGGATTGCCTGCTGGAGGACAGCCAGGGGCGGGTCTGGTGCGGCACCCACCGGGGTTTGCTCGGGCCGGTGGCTGCCGGGGGCGACGCCGCCCCGCTGGTTGCCGCCTTGCCGAGAAACCGCGTCTATAGTCTGGCGGATGACGGGCAGGGAGGGTTGTGGGTCGGCACCGATGCCGGGCTTTTCGGTTATCGCGGATCGACGACGCTCAAATTGTCACCCGCGCAGGGTTTGCAGGATGAGCGAGTGTTGTCCCTCCATCGCGACCGTCAGGACGTGCTGTGGGTCGGGACGCCCCAAGGGGTAAACCGGGTGATTCAGGGACGGGTGGTCAAGGAAAGCGCCTTCCCCCCGTTGCAGGACCTCTCGGTGCATGGCTTTCATGAGGACGGCGAAGGCAACTTCTGGATTGCCACCAGTGGCGGGCTGCAATGCCTGCGCGACCCGGTGTTCACCGCCTATTCGGCGCGCTCCGGCCTCAACTCGGAGACGGCGCTCAGCGTGGCGGAATACCCCGCCGGCACCCTGTGGATCGGGACGATGGAAGCCGGGTTATTCCGGCTGCAAGATGGCGTTTTCCAGCGCCACGGCGATTTCGGAGGGAGGGCGGTCAACTC
>CAYYMW010000637.1:0-2445 GCA_964472515.1 uncultured Verrucomicrobiota bacterium
GGTTTCTGGAATACTTCGGGCTGCGGGGTCTTGAGGACCTACCGGCGGCTGACGAGTTGCGCCGCATCGTGGTCCCCAAACCGGCGGGCTTGATGACCGCAGACCCCGGGCTCGCCACCTCCCCGCCCGAGCAGCTTCAACTCAAACCCGAAGCCGGCCCCACGGACGCGGAATCTTCTGCGGCACCGAAGGACGTGTAACCGAATCCGCCGCGGCGGCATTGTTCCGGTGTGGGCCCTGCCTTGAACGTCCGCCGCGCGATGCCGAAACCGGCGCGGGGCTTTGGCCAAACCTCGCACAGTTGCCCGGGCCGTTGGGTTGCCCTGGTTGCCCCGGCTGCGCGATGGCAACGGATTTCGTGGACCACACCCCGGGCGGCGCGAGATTGAAAAACGTTGGCACCACTGCTTGCAGTTGGCCGCGGCCCTTCTTAACCCAAATTTCATGGATGCGGGAAGGACAGGAGCGTAAGGCGTTGATTTGCAGGTCAACGGTTCAAAAGGTCTCCACCACAGTTTTCACTTCGTCTTGCGGGTCTGGAGGGCCGTAACCGCCTGCACTGAACGAATCCGCGGCGGGGGTTGCGGCGGCAGTTCCAACGCCAGTTTCTCCAGCACCAACCGCTGCTCACTCTCCGGTTGGGTGTAGCGCGGCAACACCAGTTCCCGGCCGTCGGCCAGCGGCAGATGCACGTCGAGCATCAAGATGCCCGCGAGCGTCGCCAGCACTTCGCGCGGGGTCAGGCCTGGCGCGTGGGCTTCCAGGCGCTTGCGCAGCGTCACGTGCAAACAATACGCCAGAAAGCACACCAAAATGTGGGCCTCGATGCGGGTCTCGACGTGATGTCGGATCGGGCGCAAGTGCAGGTCGCTCTTCAAGGTCTTGAACACGCCTTCGATCTCGCCCAGTTGCAGGTAGCGTTCCCAGAGCGGGGCGGCTTGCTCGCCGGCCCGAAAGGCGCGCAATAACGTGTAGCCATCCCGTTCTTGCGCCTGGTTCAATGGGTCTTTGAGCAATGCAAACTTGAAGGTGTCGGGGCTGACCCGCTGGCGCGCTTTGGGCAACGTGATGCTGACAAAGCGCCAGGCGCCGCCGGCTTCCTTGTGCGCGGCGCCAAGTTTGTGCAGGAGGGTGTCGCGTTTCCACGGGCGCTGGCGCACCCGACGCAGCGTCCGCAAGGTGCGCAGCAGCCGCACGAGTTTGCGCCGGCGCATGGCGACTTCCTTGGCACGCCGGTCCCGGCTTTGGACCAGCACGTAGAGTTCCTCGCCGTGGGCCAGGAGTTTGACGGCGATCCCGGCGCGCAGTTCCTGCCAAGGGAGCTTTTCAAACTCGGCGCGGAATTGTTTCCACCGGGCGCGCGGCGCGCCTACCAGATAGGACACGGGCGGATCACTGGCGCGCATTTCACTCAACACGTCTTCGGTGGGGATGCCGCGGTCCATGATCCAGAGGCGATGGGCCTTGCCGTATTGGGCTTCGATCTTTTGGAGAAAGTGCCGCAACGTGGTTTTGTCGCTGGTGTGGCCGGGCATGATTTCGTAGGCCAGCGGAAAGCCCTCCGCGCTCAGGACCACGGCGAGGACGACTTGCCGGCAGTCGGGGCGACGGTCGCGGCTGTGGCCGTGCCGGGCCTTGGGCGCTTCTTCCATTTGGCCCTCGAAGTAAGTGCTCGTCAGATCGTAGAGCAACAAATCGCAGGTGGCGCCGAAGAGATCCTTCCAACGGGCCTGCAAGTGCGTGAAGAGCGCGGCGCGATGGGCGTCAATGCGATCCAGACATTCGTAGAGCCGATTCTTGGCGGCGAGGGCGAAATCCTCGTCGAGCAACTGGTCCATCGCGCTGGCGAGAAACCAACGACGATGCAAATGCCACTTGCTGCCCGGGCAAACCCATTGGCGCACGGCCAGCAGTTCGAGGACTTTGCACCACGGGACTTCGGCCTTGCCGTCGGGCAGGTGCTCGCGCCAGAAGGTATGGAGTTGGAGTTCATCCCAGAGGCGGCAGGCCAGCCAGCAATCGCCGAAGAGGCGCGGATGTTGGAGGGTCAGTTCGGAGAGTTTGACCTGCAGGCCGTTGAGCACGTCGGGCGGAATCTCGCGATCTTCGGGGAACAGGCAGATTTGTTCAGTGAGTTGAGTGGCTTCGTTGAGCGCGTCGAGATGCTTGCGCCAAGCGGCTTGCTGCGTGTCGTTGATTTCGCCGAGGTAAAGGACCGTGCGCTGGGTGGTATGACCGACGCGCAGGCGGCGGTTCTCGACGACGCTCCAGTAGCGATGCCGCTTGCCGTCTTTGTGGCGGGTGTTGAAGCGCAGGAACATCTTTTGGACGCGAGCGTATCATGGGCCGGGCGCGGTGTGGAAGGGGCTGGGTCTCCACTTGCGGGGTTTGGAACAGGCGGGGCTTGGCGTGCAACCCCTTGCGCCGCGCGCACGGCGAAAAAAG
>CAYYMW010000638.1:0-2432 GCA_964472515.1 uncultured Verrucomicrobiota bacterium
GGGTGCCATCATGCAGAAACATGATGTCAATGTCGCTGAACGGGTTGAGTTCGCCCCGGCCGTAGCCGCCGATGGCCACCAGCGCATACCGCGTCTGCCTGCCTTTCGTGGCCGCCGACGCTTCCAAGGCGGTCAGGAGGTGGGTCAGCAATAGGTCCAGAACCAACGCCCGCGCGCGGCAGACCTCCCGGCCGCCAGCACCCGCCCGGTGATGCATCTTGAGGCGATGGGTCTCCAGCTTGAGGAACTTGCGATAGCGCGCCAACTCCTCTGCGGGATGGGTATTGAGCGGCGGCGCGAATCTCGTCTCAGCGTCGTTGCGTATTTGGTCCAACAGCACTCGCATCGGCCTCGATCCTAGGCCATGGGACCTCCACGGGCAAGTGCGGCAGCGGGGCGGGGAGGAGCCACGGCTCGGATATGCCAAGGGAGAATTGCCAAAAACTTATGGGGAACATAAAAACGACTGGTGCATCATACCCTAGATGATGGTCGTCGACGATGGGTCCGCGGCCGCGCTGGCCATGACCGGCGGCGCGGGCGGGACGGGTCTGCGGCCAGACGAAGGAGCCCGCCGTGATTATGCGGGCTTGGTTGAAACTGGAACGACAGTGACATGAACATGAAAATGACGTTTGCTGGGCATGGCGGGCGCAAGGGAATCCAAGCGCGCTGGTGGACCTTCTGGACGGCGGTGACGCTGGCGGCCACGCCAGGGTTTGGAGCCACGTGGGAGGTGGCCATTCAGAATTTCGTCTTCAGCCCCAAGGACTTGACCATCAAGGCAGGAGACACCGTGCGGTGGACTCAAAAAGACGCCATCACGCACACCACCACGTCCGGTCCCAATGGCGTGGCGGATGGGATCTGGGACTCGGGCAGCATGACGCTTTCGGCCAATACTGTCTTCTCCTTTACCTTCACCAACGCGGGGACGTTTCCGTACTTCTGCCGCCCGCACAAGTCGTCCATGCGCGGGACGATCACCGTGGAAGCCGCCGCCCAGCCGCCCTCGATTCAATTGCTTACTCCCACGAACGGAGCGGTTTTCATCGAGCCCGCCTCGGTGACTTTGAGTGCCAACGCCCTTGAAGGCAGCAGCCCGCTGACGAGGGTGACGTTCTACTCGAATGCGACACAGGTGGCCCAGGTGCTCGCCCCTCCCTATAGCGTCACGCTCAGCAACCTCACCCCGGGGAGCTACGCCTTCTCGGCGCAAGTGACGGATTCCGCCGGTCAGCAGGCCATGTCGGCTGCCGCCACTGTGACCGTGCAAGCCCCCGTGCCAGCCACGGTTGCCTCACTGGAACCGGCCGGCTTGCTCGGATGGAAGCTGACGTGGAGCGGTGGCACTCCGCCCTTCCTGGTCGAGACCAAGGGCGACCTGAACGACGCGGCTTGGACGGATCTCGCCACCACGTCCGACAGTGCCACGACCGTGGCCCGCCTGGGGGAGGCAGGCTACTACCGGATTGTCAGCCACACCGACAAGTCGGTTGTCGCGCTTACCGCGCTCTTGAACGGTGCGTCCGAGCGGCCGAATCCGGTGGCTTCAGCCGCTTCGGGCTTCGGCGCGTTTTCGTTGTCGGGCAACAGCCTGACGGTGCATCTGCATTACAGCGGGCTCAGTGGGCCGGCGACAGGGGCGCATATTCACGGAATCGCCGATCCCACGCAGAGCGCGGGGGTACTTGTGCCACTAGTCGTGCCTGCGGCCGCGGCGGGGACCATCGCGGGAGTCTACGACGTGTCGGGTTTGACCGCTGAGCAACGCGACGCGTTACTCCACGGCCGGACCTACGTGAACCTCCACACCGGCGCCCATCCCTCGGGTGAGATTCGCGGCCAGGTGGCCCCCGTATTGTGGAACACGAGCTTGAGCGGCACGGCCGAGCGGCCGACACCGGTCGAGACGTCCGCCAGCGGCTACGGCGCGTTCTGGCTTGTAGGCAACGAACTCACCTATGACGTTGACTACGACGGGTTGTCTTCAACCGCCACCATGGCGCACTTGCACGGCCCGGCGGATGTGGAGAACAGTGCTTCGGTGCTTCAGGGATTGGAGGTCGAAGGCGCGCTGGGGTTGTCAGGCGCCTTCAGCGGTCGGTTGACCCTTACCCCTGTGCAACTGGAGGCGCTGCTGGACGGCATGACCTATGTGAACGTGCATAGCGGGAATCATGCGGCGGGCGAACTTCGCGGCCAGTTGGCCCCCTAGCGAGCCGGAGGACCGGTGACCATCCACCTTCCGTTCATGGGCGAGCCCCGCACAAAGCCGCCGACCGACTTGGTTCGAGGAGACTTGCTTCGAACCGGTCGCCGGCGGGTGGAGCCTGCCGCTCCCCGCTGCCGGATCGAGTCAGTACTCGACACTGGCTCGGCTGCTCAGCCAATCATGGTCGGCGCGCTCGGATGGGGGAATGTCGAAGGGG
>CAYYMW010000639.1:0-2402 GCA_964472515.1 uncultured Verrucomicrobiota bacterium
CATAGCCGCGGCCTTTGCCGGCGCCTTGGGCCAGCAGGGAGGTTGCCGAGAGGGTTAGCAGCGCGCCCGCCACGAGGTAGCTGAGGGTCTTGGAGGTCTTCATAGTAATAATCAGTTATTTCGTTTTGTTACTTTGGGACACCGCCATGGCGTCCTTTCTGAGAGAGTAGACCCCGGGGACATGAACCCTGCCCCACCGGATGGATGACAGAAATGTAATGTGGCGAGAGGCCCCCCGGCGCGGGGATGAGGGCGCTGCGCTTCCTTGACTTGGCCATGGCGTCCTGTATAGCAGAGCCAGACCGTGAACAAAGGACCATTGTGAAACCTGCCAACCATCTCTGCCCAACCCCGCTTTTCGTTCTGTTGGCCACGTTGCCGGCCCTCGGAGCCCCGGTCTCGTGGGACGGCGGGGGAGACGGCGTCTCGTGGGGGGACGCGAAGAACTGGAGCGGCGATGCCCTGCCTGCGGCGGCGGATGATGTTACCATCGGCGGGCTGGGAACCAATGTCACCATCACGCTAGGGGCAGAGGTCACGGTGCGCAGCCTCCAGTGCAGCGCCTCGCTCAAGACCACGAGCGGCAACCTGACGCTGGCGGGCGGCGCCTCGCAGATTGCGGGCACGCTGACCATCGGAACGGGGCGCGCTTTGACGGTCAAAGGCGCCACGACGACCCTGACAGTGGCCGGGTCGGCCTCGCTCCCCTACGCGGACCTCTACGCGCTCGAGGGCGCCGTGCTCAGCTTTCCCAACCTCAGCACCCTCAACGCCGACCAAGGCACCTGCCAGGCCATGGGGGCCGGCAGCCGGATCTCCTTCCCCGTCCTGGCGACTGCGGCGTTAGGCACGAAGAGCTGGTTCAACCTGTACGCGCATGATGGCGGGCGCGTCGAGTTGCCCGTCCTGGCCACCCTGCCCGATGGCTACCTGAACGTGCTCGCCGACGATCCCGGCAGCGTCGTCGATTTGAGCGCTTTGGCCGCCTACCAACCCGCCGTGAACCACTACGGCCAGATGGAAGCCAGAGCTGGCGGCACGGTGCTCGTCCCCGCGCTGGCCCTGGCTCCGCGCACGCGTTTCACCCTCTACGCCAACGCCACCTTCGCCTTGCCGGCGCTGACGAATCTGACGGGCGGGAGCCTGGAGGTCGTCGGCACGGGCGCGATCACCCTGACCACGCTGACCAACGTGGATGACGTTGATCTCTACGCCACCGACGGCGGGGTGCTTTCGTTCCCGAACGTGCGTAACTGCCGAACCGCCGCCGCCACCTGGCAAGCCCGGGGCGCCAACAGCCGGTTGGTCCTGACCAATCTCAGTTCCGCCGTGTTCGGCACCGTCAGTTGGCAGAACCTGTACGCCCACAATGGCGGGCACATTGAACTCCCCAGCCTGCCCGCCCTGCCCGACGGGTACGTGAACCTCACGGCGGACGGGACTGGCAGCGAGATCGACCTGAGCGCGCTCCAATCCTACCAACCCTCGGTGAATCGCTACGGTCAGATGGAGGCCAAGAACGGCGGCACTATCCTGGTGCCGGTACTGGCGCTGGCCCCCCGGACGGCGTTCACGATGCACGCGAATTCCTCGCTGGCCCTGCCCGCGCTCACCAACCTGACGGGCGGCAGCCTCGAAGCCGTAGGCGTGGGGACCTTTACGATGAACGTCCTCACCAACCTGAATGAGGTCGATCTGTATGCCACGGACGGCGCGGTCATGTCCTTCCCGAACGTCACGACCTGCCGGACGACGGCTGGTGTCTGGCAGGCAGCGGGCCTCGGCAGCCGGTTGGTGCTGGCCAATCTCGCCTCGGTCACCCTGGGCACCACCAGTTGGATGAACCTGTACGCCCGCGCGGGTGGCCGCCTTGAATTGGGGGCCGTCCCGGCCCTGCCGGACGGCTACGTCAATGTCCTGGCCGACGGCGCCGGGAGCGTGGTGGACCTTTCCTCGCTGCGGTCCTATCAGCCCGCGGTGAACCATTACGGCCAGATGGAAGCCAGGAACGGCGGTACGATCTTGGCGCCGGCACTCACGCTTGCACCCCGCACGCGGTTCACCATCGCGGCGGACTCCACCTTCGCGCTGCCGGTGCTCACGAATCTCTCTGGCGGCAGCCTTAAGTTGACCGGGGCGGGCACCTTCAACCTGACCGTGCTCACGAATCTCAACGATGTGGAACTTCACGCTTTGGAGGGCGCAGTGGTTTCGTTCCCGAACGTGACCGCGTGCAAGATGACCACCGGCACCTGGCAGGCGGCTGGGGCGGGCAGCCAGTTGGTGCTGGCGAATCTCAGTTCTGCGGCACTGGGCACGGCGGGTTGGCAGAACCTCTACGCCAACAACGGCGGGCGGCTTGAGCTGCCTGCCCTCCTCGTATTCCACCTCTTCCTCGACGA
>CAYYMW010000640.1:0-2380 GCA_964472515.1 uncultured Verrucomicrobiota bacterium
GGTTTTTCGTACAGGTCGTCCGCCGGCTGGGCGTGAAATGGGCCTATGCCTGGCTGGTGTTCGTGGCGGCGTACTTCACCTTGGCAGGCGGCGCAGCCCGGCGGGCTTCGCTCGATTTCCTCGGCCGCGTGTTCGGCCCCATCCCCTTCTGGAAGCGTCAAGGGCTGGTCTACCGCCATTTCTTCGCCGCTGGCGTGACGCTGCTGGACCGGCTCGCGGTCATCATGGGCAACGCCCGCATGGAGTACCGGATGGAGGGGGAGGAGCAGTTCCTCGAGTATCTCCGGCAGGGGCGAGGGATCATCCTGGTCGGCGCGCACCTGGGCAACTGGGAGATCGGCGGCCACTTGCTGGGGCGGTTGGGCAAGCCGGTCAACGTGGTGGTGCTCGAGAAGGAGGAGGCGCGCGTGCGGGCGATGTTCGAGCAAGCCCTGGCGGACCGCCAGTTCCGGCTTTTGACCACTGACGACCATCCCCTGCGCAGCATCCCGATCATCGCCGCCCTCAAACGCGGCGAGATCGTGGCGCTGCATGGAGACCGCTCGTTTGGGGGCAGCGATCTGGTGGTGCCCTTGCTTGGGGGCAAGGCACGCTTTCCCGTAGGTCCGTTCAAGCTCGCCGCCGCCAGTGGCGCGCCCTTGTTCCAGGTGTTCGTCGTGCGCGAGCGGCTGGGCCATTACCTCTTCTTCACGCACCCGCCCGAACTGCTCGGACGCGACGTGCTCCGTGCGCCGGACGAGGCCCTCCGGCCACAGGTGACCGCCTACGCGCAACGCCTCGAGGCCGCCGCCCGCAAGTACCCCTGGCAATGGGCCAACTTTTACCCGTACTGGGAGGAATCCGCATGAAACCGCACCGCCGCGAGCTGCCGATCGGCGCCCGCTTCACCAGCAAGCCGGTTCCGTATCTCGAGGCCAAGACCACCGTCCGGGTCCGCTTCAACGAGGTGGACACCCTGCGCATCGTCTGGCATGGCCACTACGTGAACTTCTTCGAGGAAGGCCGCCGCGCCTGGGGCCGCCAGTACGGGCTCGATTACCCGGTGTTCATCGCGCACAACACCCCCGCGCCCGTGGTGGCCCTGAACGTCGATTACTTCATGCCGGCGCGGCTGGAGGACACGCTCGAAGTCACCACCCGCGCGCTGAAGGCAGGCGTTGGCAAGCTGGAGTTTGCCTACGAGATCCGCCGCGAGGGCAGTGGACCGCTGCTCGCCGTGGGGCGCACGCTGCAGGTGTTCACGAATCTCGCGGGCGAGTTGCTTCTCGCGTGGCCGCCGTTCATGATCGAACGGTTGCAGGCATGGGAACCGTTGTGGCAAGACCCCGACCCCGCCACGCCGTAGCCCTCGCGGGCGCCGGCGCGCTGTGCGCCTTGGGCGAAGGGCTGGACCCCCTCCGCCGCGCGGTGCGGACCGGCATCTCCGGCCTGGCGGACCATCCCCACCTCGCCGGCAAGGGTTACCAGTCCACCGTCTGCGGGCTCGTCCCGTCCGAACTCACCGAGCGCCTCCGGCGGGAGACTCCCGACCTCGCGGATGCCCGGGCGTTTCTGTTCGCGCGGCATGCGATGGGCCAGGCGATCCGTGAGGCCAGCCCGCTGTTCCAGCAGGTGCCACCAACCCGGCGTGGCTTCGTGCTCTCGACCACCAAGGCGGATATCGAAACCCTGGAACGGCTCTATCGCGGCCAAGTGGTTTCCCCGGCGGCGCAACGTCATCTCCAACCCGGCCTCTTGGCGGAGGATCTGGCCGTGGCGCACGGGCTGCAAGGCCCCCGCCAGTGCGTCTCTGCCGCCTGCATCTCCGGCCTCCTCGCCCTGCAACAGGGCACCGCCTTGATCCGGCGTGGCGAGGCGGACTTGGTCGTGGTGACCGGGGTTGATTTGGCGTCAGCGTTCGTCCTGGCAGGCTTCACCACGCTCAAGTCGCTCGACCCGCAGGGTTGCCGGCCGTTTGACCAAGCCCGTGTCGGCCTGAGCCTCGGCGAGGGCGCGGGAGCCGTCGTGCTGGCCCGAGCCGAACTGCTGCCCGGCCCACGCGTGCTGCTGACGGGCTGGGGCTCCAGCAACGACGCCAACCACCTCACCGGCCCTTCGCGCGACGGCGCGGGACTGGCGCTGGCCATCACCCGCGCGTTGGCCAAAGCAGGCGTAGCCCCGGACGCCATCGATTACCTCAACGCCCACGGCACCGGCACGGCCTACAATGACGCCATGGAATCGCTCGCCTTTCGGGCGGTGTTTGGTGAGAACGTGCCGCCGTTCAGTTCCAGCAAAGGCGTGCTCGGCCACACGCTCGGCGCAGCGGGAGTGCTCGAAACCGTTCTTTGCCGGTTGGCTTTGGAGGAGGGTTTCCTCCCCGGAACCCCTGGCCTGAGGG
>CAYYMW010000641.1:0-2360 GCA_964472515.1 uncultured Verrucomicrobiota bacterium
GTGACCTATGGGGCGGGCGGGTCGACGCGGGACAAGACCATCGCGATGGTGGAGCGCATCCAGACGGAGTTCCGGGTGCCGGCCATGGCCCACCTGACATGCGTAGGGTCCAACCGCGCCCAGATCACCGAGATTCTGGCCGACGCTGGCCGGCGCGGCATTCGCAACCTCCTGGCTCTGCGGGGGGATCCACCGGCGGGCGCCACGGCGTTCACACGGCCCGAAGGGGGCTTCCAGTACGCGGCCGAGTTGGTCTCCCTGGTGCGGGAAATGGGCGGTTTCTCGACCGGCGTGGCAGGCTTCCCTGAGGGCCACGTCGAATGCCGCGAAGGTCGCCACGTTGATTGGGAGCGGTTGAAAGCCAAGCTCGACTGCGGCGCCGATTTCATCGTTACGCAGTTGTTCTTCGACAACCGTTGTTTCTACGAATTCCGCGACTATCTGACCACCAAGCTTGGCGTCAAGGTGCCGATCATTCCCGGCGTCATCTCGATCCTGAGCAGCGCGCAGATTCAGCGGTTCACCGCCATGAGTGGCGCCACCATCCCGCCCGCGCTTGGCCAGCGCCTCGAGCAACTCAAAGGCGATGACGAGGCGGTGGCGGCCTTCGGCATCGAGTATGCCAGCGAGCAGTGCGCCGACTTGCTCAAGCATGGCGTTCCGGGGCTGCACTTCTATACGCTGAACAAGTCTCATGCGGCCACGAGTGTGCTGCGCAACCTGGGCCTGGCCTGTTCCTGCTAGAAAGGATCCGTTATGTACTTGACCGGTATCGGCGATGAAGCAGGGAATCCCCTTGAGACCCAGCTTCGCGCCGCCCAGGAGTTGGGCTGGACTTCGCTCGAAATCCGCAACGCCCAAATCGAAGGCTTCCCCAACGGCAACTTGCACGACCTTCCCGACGCCGCGTTCGACTTGGCGGCTGAGAAGCTGCAGGCGGCGGGCATTGGCGTGTGTTGCTTCGGTTCTGCCATCGCCAACTGGGGCAAGAAGATCGACCAGCCGTTCGATTCCTCCCTTGCTGAAGCTCGCCGCGCCATCCCCAGAATGCAGTGCTTGGGAACCAAGTATGTGCGGATCATGAGCTTCGCCGTCCGGGAAGACTCCGAAGACCAGTTGGAGGAAGAGCGGTTTCGCCGGCTTCGCGAGCTGACCCGCATGTTTCAGGAGGCCGGCCTGCAACCGGTGCACGAGAACTGCATGAATTACGGGGGCATGGGGTGGTCCTATGCGTTGAAGCTCCTGGAAAATGTCCCCGGCCTGAAATGGGTCTTCGATACCGGTAATCCTCTGTTCAACGCCGACCGGACCAAACCCCAGCCGTGGCCAAGGCAGGATCCATGGGAGTTTTATCTCAAGGTCAAACCCTTCGTCGAGCACGTCCATGTCAAGGACGCGATCTGGGATCCGTCCAAGAAGGAGCCAACCTATACGATGCCGGGCGAGGGTCACGGCCGGGTGAAAGACATCCTCAGGGATTTGATCGCCAGCGGCTACCAGGGTGGAGTCTCCATCGAACCCCATGTGGCCGTGGTATTTCACGATGCCTCTGTCACCTCATCGGCCGAGGCCCAGTACCGGAGTTTTGTCGATTACGGACGGCAACTGGAGGGCATGGTGGCCGCCCTGCGTCAGGAGTGCTCTGCTGGCAGATAGCAGACGCAACGCAACTCCAGGTTCGATTCGGTGTAGTATTCTGTGAAAATGAACAGACCCAAAAGAGGTCAAAGTGCGGGAGCCGGGCTCGGGTATGCCACCTTGATGTTGACCGCTGGCTTGGCGGTAATGCCCCTCTGCGCTGAGCCGGACGAGGCTGCCCCGGCGACGACAAACGCAGCCCCAACCTCCGTCGACGGTGAGGCTGCCGAGGCGACCTCGGCGCAAGGGAGTGCGGAGGCGGCGACCACCGATGCCAACCCCCCCGGTTCCGCACCCGAAGAAGATTCGCTTCCGCCCAATCCTTATCAAGCGATCATTGACCGCAACCCGTTTGGGCTCAAGCCGCCACCGCCACCCCCAGAGCCCCCGCAGCCTCCGGCGGCGGCGCAAGCTCCGCCCTCGGCCCTGAAACTTTCCGGCATCACCACGCTGCTTTCTGGTAAGAAGGCGATGTTTGTGCTGCAGGAACCCGGCAAGCCGGTGGTCTACTCTGATCTTCTGCGGGAGGGCGAAAAAGATCGGGCCATCACCAACTTGGAGGTTCTTTACATCGATGAAAAAGCCGGAACGGTGCAAGTCAAGTTCGGGGGCAAGGACTTGGCCATGGATTTCAAGAGCAACGGTCTGCAGATTGCGGTCGGTCCCGCCGCCCCGCCGCCCGGTGGTCCGGGGGGCCCGGGGGCAGTGGGAACACCTACGGT
>CAYYMW010000642.1:0-2356 GCA_964472515.1 uncultured Verrucomicrobiota bacterium
AGTTTGGTATGGTCCATGCTATTGAAGTACTTGGGAAGGGATGGGGAGGGGCAAAAAAAACGGTTTTCGGTGAAATTCATTCTTGACGGGTCCCCCCCTATTGTCCTAAAACTGGCGGCGAGCAGAGATTGAAGAAAAAGCTTTGGATTGGGAAAACAACGTATATCGTTAAGATTATGAGCAAAGCATTCACGCACGTTGGGGCAGTTTTGGTGGTCGCCGCGGTTTCCGCAGTCACGACTGCTGTGGCCCAGAAAGCCATCTGGTACGACAATAGCACCACCTTCCTCAATAAGGCCTATACTGTAACGGGCGCCAACGCCGAATTCGGCGATGAGATCAGCATGAACCTGGCGCCGGGCGCCTATCCGTTGGTGGACTTCAGCTTCGAGATCTACACCAGTGGTGTTGCTGTGGATGCCTCCAAGACCTTCACCCTGAATCTCTACGAGAAGAACGGCACCACGGTGGGCGCGAAGCTGTTCAGCAAGTCGGACGTGCTGAACCAACCCGCGGGCAACTACGAGACGATCACGGTGAAGGACATCAACGTGAACGTGCCCTCGACGTTCGTGTGGACGGTTTCCTTCGCGGGCCTGCAGGCGGGTGAAGAAGCCGGTCTGTCGATCTACGATCCGGTCACCGTCGGCAGCAGCTTCAAGGATTTCTGGGTCAACGAAGGCGGGACGTGGACGGTGAAGTTGATCGACAACGGCAATACGCCGGCCAACTTCATGGCCCGCGCCGTGGCGATCCCCGAGCCCACCACCATCGCGTTGGGCGCCCTTGGCTTGGCCGCGCTGCTCTGGCGCCGCCGCAGCTAGGCTGCCTCGCAAGACCAATTTGACAAGCCGCCCGGAAGGGCGGCTTTTTTATTGGCCCCACGGGGCGAAGGAGCGGCGGCTTGGCTTGCGGGCGGGCAGGTGCTAATCATAAGCGGTGGATCGAGTCCAAGCAGGCTTGGTTGAGGCGGGCGAGGCCATCCGAGTGGTGGGCGCCCGCGAGCACAACCTGAAGAACCTCTCCCTGGAGATTCCCCGGGGCCGGTTGGTGGTCGTGACGGGCGTGAGCGGCTCAGGCAAGAGCACGCTGGCGTTCGATTTGCTGTTTGCCGAAGGCCAGCGGCGCTTCCTGGATTCGATGAGCGCCTACGCCCGGCAGTTCGTCGAGCAACTGGCGCGGCCGGACGTCGATCTGATCGCGGGGATACCCCCCACCGTCAGCATCGAACAACGGTTGGCGCAAGGCGGCGGCAAGAGCACCGTCGCCACCGTGACGGAGGCCCACCACTTCCTGCGGCTGCTGTACGCGCGACTGGGGGTGCCCCATTGTCCGGATTGCCGGTTGCCGGTGCAGGCCCAAACACGGGACCAGATTTGCGAGCGCCTCCGGGAAGAAGCGCGCCGGCACGGGCCGCTGGTCCTGCTGGCGCCGGTGATTCGCCTCCGCAAGGGCTTTCACACGGAGGTGGCGGTCTGGGCGGCGCGGCACGGGTACCCCGAGATTCGCGCGGACGGACGGTTGGTGTCGTCGGGCGACCCACTGCGCCTGGACCGTTTCCGCGAGCACAATGTGGAGGTGGTGACCGGCCGGCTCAAGCTGAGCGCCAAGCAGGCGGTGGTGGAGGGAACGGGAGCCGATTCGCCCGCGACCCTGCAAGATTTGGTGGATGCCACGCTGAAATTGGGGCACGGGATACTGCTTGCGCTCGACCAACAGGGCGAGGTCCGGACCCACTCGACCGAGCGAAATTGCCCGGGTTGCGGAACGTCGATTCCGCCGCTGGACCCGAAGATGTTCAGCTACAACTCGCCGCAAGGGTGGTGCCCCCGGTGCCGCGGTTTTGGCGAGTTGTTCTACCTGCCGGACGTCGAACGCGGAGCGCGGGCGGATGCCATCGAGGAATCCTGGTTCGACTGGATGGAGGGGAAGCGGGAGGTCTGCCCGGAGTGCGGCGGGGCGAGGCTCAATCCCGTCGCCCGGGCGGTCCGGTTGCCCTGGCGAAGCCCGGCGTGCGGCAGTCTGGGCGAGCAACCGACCTTGGAGCATTGGAACGCGGCCAGCGTCGAAGCAGCGGGGGAATGGCTGGCGCAGGTGCGCCTGGAGGGCCGGGACGCGGCGATCGCGCGCGATATCGTTCCCGAGATCAAGGAGCGCCTGAAGTTCCTGCGGGAAGTGGGCCTGGGCTATGTGCAACTCGGCCGCGCCGTGACCACGCTCAGCGGCGGGGAGGCGCAGCGGATCCGGCTGGCGGCGCAGTTGGGATCGAATCTGGCCGGGGTGCTCTACGTGCTGGACGAGCCGACCATCGGCCTGCACGCGCGAGACAACGAGATGCTGCTGGATTGCCTGGAGC
>CAYYMW010000643.1:0-2330 GCA_964472515.1 uncultured Verrucomicrobiota bacterium
GGAATCGTGAAGCCATCCCCCTGGCCGGCGACCAGCCAGGCGTCCTGCGCGAAGGCCATCATGCCGGCGTAGGTGCGGCTGCCGGGCTTGTCATTGAAGTCGCCCGCGATGAGGAACGGCCCGCCGCAAGTCACCGCGGGGCACTTTGCCATTTCCGCCACGTTGGCCACGCGCTCGGTGTCGTCGGGTCGGTAGTCGATGTGCGTGGCGAGGAACCAGAGCTTGTGACCGTCCACCTGCACCTGCGTCTGGAGCAGGCCGCGCTGTTCCCCTTGGCGAAGCATGCGGTAATGCAGGTTCGTCGCGGAAAGGATCGGAAAGCGGGAGAGAATCGCGTTGCCGTATTCACCCCCTTGGAAGGCGTAGTTGTTGCTGAAGACGCAGGTCATCCCGGTCAGCCGTGCCAACTCCGCTGGGAAATCGCGACCCTGAGTGCGGCGCACGCCTTTGTCCACCTCCTGGACGGCCACCAGATCGGCCTTCTGATCCAAGATACAGCGGGCAATGCGCTCCAGGTCCACCTTGCCATCGAGCCCTTCGCCGTGGTGAATGTTGAAGGACATGGCGCGGAACACCACCGGTGCGGGCGGTTGCTTCACTGCCGCGCAGCCGGAAGGAAGGAAAACCAGCCAAGCCAACAAGGCCAGCACCGCCAGCCAGTTCATCCAGCCGCGCTGAGGCCCGGAGCTCATGCCTTCAACTTGCGCTCGAGGATCTCGCCTACCAGGGCAGGGTTCGCCTTGCCCTTGCTGGCCTTCATCACCTGGCCCTTGAGGAAATTCAGGGCCGCGCCCTTGCCGGCCTTGAAGTCCGCCGCGCTCCGGGGATTGGCCGCGATGGCGTCGTCGCAGAACTGCTCGATGGCGCCGGTGTCGCTGACTTGGAGCAACCCCTTCTGCTCGACGATGCGGCCCGGGGCTTCGCCGGTGGCGAACATCTCGGCAAAGACCTCCTGGGCGATCTTGGAACTGATCTTGCCGCCATCGACCAGGGCCACCAACTCGGCGATGCCCCGGGGCTGGAACTTGAGGTCGGCGAGCGTCTGCCCGGCCTCAGCCAGCTTGGCGCGCAGGTTGTTGATCACCCAGTTGGCCAGGGCCTTCGGGTTTGCCGAACCCTTCGCCAAGGCCTCGAAATAGTCCCCCAGCGGCACGTCGCGCACGAAGGTCTCGGCGTCCGGCGCGGGAAGCTGGTATTCGCGCATGAAGCGCTGTTTGCGGGCAAGCGGCAACTCCACCACGCGCTTCTTCACTTCGGCCAGCCAGGCCTCCGTGGGCACGAAGGGCATCAGGTCCGGCTCGGGGAAATAGCGGTAATCGTGCGCGTCCTCCTTGCTGCGCATCGGCTCGGTGATGCCGGCATCGTCATCCCAGCGGCGGGTCTCCTGCCGCAGCTTGCCCCCCTTGCTCACCACCTCGATCTGCCGGGGGATCTCATACTCCAGCGCGCGTCGGACGCCGCTGAAGCTGTTCATGTTCTTGATCTCGATTTTGGCGCCGAGTTCCTTCTGCCCCTTGGGCCGCACGCTGACGTTCACGTCGCAGCGCACCATCCCCTTTTCCATGTCGCAATCGCTCACGCCGCCGTAGATCAGGATTTCCTTCAGCGCGTTCAGGTACGTCGTGGCCATGTCCGCGCTGGTGAGGTCCGGCTCGGACACGATCTCCAGCAACGGCACGCCGGCGCGGTTGAAATCCACCCCGCTTTGCCGCTCGAAATGGAAGCTCTTGCCCACGTCCTCCTCGAGGTGCGCCCGCGTGATCCGCACCTTGGCGAGTTGCCCCTCGAACTCGAACTCCACCCACCCGGTGCTGGTGGAGGGCTGGTCGTACTGCGTCACCTGGTAGTTCTTGGGCATGTCCGGATAGAAGTAGTTCTTCCGGTCGAACTTGGCGCGGGCGGGAATCTGGCAATTGAGCAGGAGCCCGGCCAGCACCGTAAGGCGCATGGCCTCCTCGTTGGCCACCGGCAGCACCCCGGGCATGCCGAGGCAGACCGGGCAAACGTTCGTGTTGGCGTCCGCCCCAAACTCGTTGGCGCAGCCGCACCACATCTTGGATTGGGTCTTCAGTTGGACGTGCGTTTCCAGTCCGATGACAGCTTCGTATTCCATGTCGCTCGTGCGCCAATGAAAGCCCGATTTATCGCCAAAGTATAGGTTTTTCGAGCACACGAACCGGGCCAAGTCTCGCCAGGGACGACCAGTTTGTGGTGGTGCGCTCCTGCTTGGAAACCCAGCCCCACAGGGGCGGCATGAGCCTTCCCGCTGCGTTGGGACATCGGCCAAGCGTACCGCATCGGTCCGGATTGGCTGGCAGGGGCGGACCTTG
>CAYYMW010000644.1:0-2311 GCA_964472515.1 uncultured Verrucomicrobiota bacterium
ACACCACCGACCCCACGTAGAAGGCGATATGCACCGCCTGCGGGATCGCCCCCTGCCCCGCCTTGTTCGCCACCCCAAACCAGTTGGTGAGGATATAGGGCAGCGCGGACGAGAGCACCGCCCCCAACCCGATCAACAAACTCTGCATGGCGAACCCGCCCTTGCGCTGTTCCTTGGGCAGCATATCCCCCACAAAAGCGCGGAAGGGTTCCATCGTGATGTTGATGCTGGCGTCCAGCACCCAGAGCAGCCCGGCCGCCATCCACACGGCCGAGGAATTGGGCATCAGGATCAGCGCCAGGCTCGACAGGATCGCCCCGACAAGGAAATACGGCCGCCGGCGTCCCAGCCCATTCCACGTCCGATCACTGTAGTACCCCACGATGGGTTGCACGATCAGACCGGTCAGCGGCGCCGCCAGCCAGAGAAATGCGATGTCGCCCTCCTTCGCGCCAAGGTACTGGTAAATGGCGCTCATGTTGGCCATCTGCAGGCCCCAGCCAAACTGGATGCCAAAGAAGCCAAAGCTCATGTTCCATATCTGCCAGAAGCTGAGCCGCGGTTTGTTCATACGGGGGGAGCCTGGGTTGTTGGATGCGTGTTGCGTTCGCCGCACTCTAGCACCCCTCCCAGCCTAGCCAAGCCTGATTCACTCCCTGGTCCGCCGGTCTGCGGGGAGACCGACGGCGCCATCGGCGTGCTTGCTCCAGACCGGCGCCACCCGCGAGGTCCGGTCTCAGAACCCGGTCATTTTCCACTCCCCGGCGACCGCCCGGAAGGTCAGCACCGCCTCGTCACGGGTCCTGGTGCCTCCGTTGTCGGTCTCATGGGTGAAGAGAACGAAGGAGATTTCTGTCGCGGAAACCTCGCGGACGCGGTCCGGTCGCAAGGCGCCAATCTGACTGACTTCCTGCTTCAACAGCGCGGCGATCTCCTCCTCGGACTTGCCGGCGAAATCGCGCGTCACCTGCTCGCGCGCCTCGGGCGTCAGGCTGGCCAGGAAGTTCGCCACATCCCCGGTGCTCATCGCCCACATGACCGTCTGCAGAGCGTTGGTGGGGTTTTCGTAGCCCGCGAAGGCCCAGGCCTCCTTGGGTATCCCCTTGACCTCAGCCACGGGCAGGTTGGAGACCGTCTGAGCGGGTGGCACTTCCGGCACCGCCGCCGCTGCCGGAGCGGCCGCTGGGGCTTGAGTCGGAGGTGGCGGCGCGGAGGTCGTCTTGGCACGGACTCGCCGCAGTTCGTCCAATTGTTGTCGGGAGTGGGAGATCGCCATCGAGGTCGTTGCCACCTGGTTCGACAAACGCTCGTTGTCCGTCTCCAACTTGGCGATCTGGATCTCGGCTTGTCTCAAAAGGCGTGCCGCCGCCGACAGTTGGGGCTGGTAGTGCCGCTGCGACAGGAGCGCCGTCAGCAGCGCGGACACCACGGCAACACTGAACCCAAGAACCCAAGGTCTCTTCATGCGGCGCACTTGCTGGTCAACAGTATATCCCACCCAACCGGCGACGCAAAGCCTCCGAGGCGAGGGCGGCGCCGGAGCGGCAGGGCGCCCGCTGCGTCATTCGTGTTCAGCGCCGCTCGACCAGGCGCTTGTAGGCGAGGATCCCATCGACGATCGCCTGGGCCAGCTCCTGGCGATGGTCCTGGTTGCGGATGCCCTTCGCCTCGTTGGGATCGGTCAGAAAGCCGCCTTCAACCAGCACCGCAGGCATGGTGGCCTCGCGCAGCACCGCGAAGCGAGCCCGCCGCACCCCGCGGTCCTCCATGCCCAGCGAGCGTACCAGCGACTTCTGCACCTGATACGCCAGCAGGATGTTCCGCTCATCCGTGGCGTTGCCCGGCACGTACTTGGTGACACTCGGATCCCCCTGGACATTGGTGGATTGCGCCCCGGCGGGAGTCTCGCAGTAGGTCTCCACTCCTCGCACCTCGCGGCCAGCGGCGCCGGCGCCGTTATAGTGCAGGCTGACAAAGAGGTCCGCCCGCGCCGCCTTCGCAATCGCGGTGCGGTCGGGAAAATCGACATAGACGTCCGACTTGCGGGTCATCACTACTTTGAGCCCGGCCTCCTGCAGGAGATTCCGAACCTCCTGGGCGAGCAGCAACGTCTGACGCTTCTCCGCGTCACGCCGAACCACCAACCCCGGGTCCTTTCCACCGTGGCCGGGATCGAGCACCACCGTACGGATCCGGTTCTTGCCGCGCGCCGGGCTAAGCAGCGGTTGAATCGTGCTGCGCAAGTCCAGTGACGAGATGTAGGTCTTCTGGCTGTTGGGAATGATGGGCACGCTCAACCACACCACAATCC
>CAYYMW010000645.1:0-2301 GCA_964472515.1 uncultured Verrucomicrobiota bacterium
GCAAAATGGGTTAACTCTTTTGTCAACAGTCCCTTACTCCCCAGTTCGTCAACCGTCGTGACCGGTCGGCCCCCTCGGCTTCACACAACCGCAGTAACAGGTTGCGGTAGCCCCAGTTCTCCGCCTCCGCGCTCTGGATCATTTCGGCAAACCGCGCCGCCATGGTGGGCAGGTGGAACTCGCGCAACAGCATGGCCAGGGGATCAGTGGGCATGCGCCACCTCCCTTCCCAACAAGCGGTCGTACGCGTGCAAACTCGGCGTCAGGTCGGGCAGCTCGATGACTTGGCGCACCGGCGGCACCACCAGGTCGCGCACTGCGGTCGCGCGCCACTTGCCGGGACGCGCCAGTTGTTCCCGCAGAACAGGTTCCACCTTCTCCACCGACTCCTCAGCGGCCAGCTTGAGCACGTGCAGATATTCAATGACGCCAAGCCGTTCGCCATGGTCGGCGACCAGACGGTCGTAGGCGGTCCGGAAGAGGACACTGGGGTAAAGCGCCTCCCGATGCCGATAGTTGAGGAAGGCTCCGGGCTTGCGCAAGAGCGGCCCCACCACGTGCCGGAAGTCCACCCACGCTCCCCGGTCCCCCCGCAAGCGCGGCAGGTCAAAAAGGAAATCCCGCCCCAGGTAAACTTTGAGCTGCGCCTCGTAGAGCTCCACCCGCAGCGTGTGCCCGATCAAGCGCGCCGGGACCGAATAGGCGTTCTTCCTCACGCGGATCAGGCTCTGGGAACTAACCACGGGCGCGTATTCGCGATACTCCGCCACCTCCCCCGGCGGAAGGGGTCGCATGCAGGCCAACTCCTCGGCCAGGGCCTGCTGGCGCTTGGCGTTGGCGGCGCGGAGGACCCCCTCCACGAAACGGTCGTATTCCTCCAGCGAAGCGAAGTCCCGACTCCCGCGCAGGATCAGATGCTGTTCCAAGCGCCGCTTGAGGTGGCGGTTCTGCGACTCCACATCCCCGTGCTCGTGCGGGCAGGCCACGTTGATCGTCAGCGGGGTCAGGCCGTAATGCGTGCACAACTCCAGGTAGTCGGAGTTGAACCCTCGGGGACGCCCAGCCATGGCCTCCAGTTCGTGGGTGGCCGCACTGCTGTTGTCGGTGCCCAGGTGCGGCGGGCATTTGCCCAACTGCCGCAGGGCCGCCTGCAGCCCGCCCACCAGGCTCAGGAATGACTCCGAGACGCAGCGCGTGGCCCACTGCCAATCCGAATAGGGCAGCACGCAGTGACAGAAGAGGTGATCCAGAGCCTCCCCCTGAATGGTCACCCCAAGCTCCTTGGCATGCGTCCAGTCCAACTCCAGCAACTGCCCGGGCTCTCGCCGCTGGGCGAAGAACACCTCCCGCGAGGGGCCTTCGGTCGCACGCCAATGCCGCACGCGTCGGAAGAACGTCCGCAGGTGACGTTCCTCCAGTCCGCTCTCGGGCCGGGCCAGAAAATGGTCGAAGACCGTCCGGGCCTCCAACTCGGGCGCGTCCCGCAACATGGCCATGGCCTCGGGCCAGATCTTCGCCAAGGGATCGGGACGGGTGCGCCAGGTGTGGGGGGCTTGCAGTTCTTCCGGCGGCTTGCCCGCACGGAGGTACTTGCGCGCCGTCTGCGGATGCAAATCCGCTTTCATCGCGCAGACCGTCACATTGCCTGTCTTTTCGTGTTCACTCATGAGCCGTTGGTACTGTTTTAGCGTGATCATCTCGCCGCCGCCTGGAACAGCGCTGGCCTCCTCGGCCAACCTACCAAACCGCTGCGAAATGCTACCGGCTCACTGGTGATTTTTAATTGGCATCACTGGTGAAAAATAA
This sequence comes from uncultured Verrucomicrobiota bacterium, assembly GCA_964472515.1. Lineage (GTDB taxonomy): Bacteria > Verrucomicrobiota > Verrucomicrobiia > Limisphaerales > J093 > CAYYMW01. The sequence goes on from CAYYMW010000645.1 coordinate 1,807, forward strand.
TCGTCACTGTTCACGAGGCGGCGCGCACGGTGGGCGAGGAGCAGCACCCGCTCTGGCGGGTGCTGCACCGGGAAGTGGCGCGGGCACACGCCCAGATGGACCTGAGCGGCGTCCGGCAGTTGAGCGTGGACGAAACGAGCGTGCGCCGGGGGCACGACTATGTGACGGTGGTCTGCGAGCCCAAGGCCCCGGGGGGAGCCGCCGCCACCCGGGTGCTCTTCGTGGCCGAAGGCCGGGACGCGGGGGCGGTGACGCAGGCGCGGGAGTTCCTGGCCGGGCGCGGAGTGCCGGCCGAGCGGATCGGCGAAGTCTGCGCGGACATGAGCGCGGCCTACGCCAAGGGGGTGCGGGAGAACTTCCCCCGGGCGCGGCTGGTGTTCGACTTCTTCCACGTAGTGCAGTTGCTCACGACCGGCGTGGACGCGGTGCGGCGCCGGGAGCGGGAGCGGTTTCCCGAACTGCTCAAGGGCACGCGGTATCTCTGGCTCAAGCACG
>CAYYMW010000646.1:0-2292 GCA_964472515.1 uncultured Verrucomicrobiota bacterium
AGTGATGGTGCAGAATGACCAGATGCACTCTGGCCCCTAATGTGCCGCAGTCCCCAGGCCGAGGGCAACTACTCGCTGACGAAACAGCCCCCATGCCCAGCTTCACTTCAGGCGCGGGCGAGGCCGGACGATTTTTGGTGAATTCCTTTGGCGAAGGCGCCATCTAATGGATACGTTACTAGGTAACAAGGGTTCGACGGTGCGTGCCGTCGGAGGTCAACCGGATGGTCGGGCCGCCATTCGAATGAGGTTGCATTGAGTGACCGGCGTATGAGGCGTCCGATTTTGATCCTTCGACTCGGGGCGGTATCCCGCTCAGCTACAAGCGGACCTGTCTTGGATCGCGAAATGGCTGCGGGTCTTTCCTGCCGTCCGCGTGTCGCGTTGGGCGCTCGGCAACCAGCCTCTCGAACGCCCTATGAATGCTCGGTCCTCCCTGTTTGTTCTTTGCCATGCCAGTCTCCTTGCGATCCTGGGAGTGCTGGCTGATCGACTGCCAACCGATGTCAGCGCCGCGATGCGGGTCACCGGGTTGATCGGCGGCGTGGTTTGCGCCGTCCTGGGGGTCTTGGCCCTGTTGAAGAAAGCGGTCAGGGGCTGGGTGATTCTTGCGCTGGTGCCAGTGTCGTTCGCCCTGCTTTCGGGGGCGGTCTCGCTGTGGCTGCGCGCCGGGGCGGGTCCCGCCGTCGGCCCGGCCTGTGTGTTAACCGCCCTGTTCGCCCTTTCGGTGGGCCTGCTGACGTACCTGGCGTATGCGGCGCAAATCACACGGGAGCCTGAGCAGCGGACGACGACGACAACGCTGCCACGGGGAGCCAGCCCGGCGGTGAACCGCCGGTGAGAACCGACTCCCCTCGCACGGCATGAGAACAGGACTTACGCTCGATGTGGCGGTCTGCGGCGCCCTGCTGGTGGGCCTGAGCCTGCTGGCCGGCCATCTGGGACCGCAGTTGTCGCGCCCCCTGCTTGCGGCGGTGGCAGTGGCCGGTGGGCTTTGCGTCGTATGGGCCGCGCTGACTGCGCTGGGCCTGCGGTGTCGTTGGCCGATCCTGCTCACCCTCACGGGGGGTGTCATGCTGCTGGTCCCCTTGGTGGCGCGAGCCTGGCAACAAGTCCGGCAGACCGCGGGAGATCAGCCGGTGGGAACCAGCCTGCCGGCGGTGGTGGTCACCTTGATGCTCGTCTTTGCCCTCGGACAGACGCTGTTCGTGGCGGGGGACAAACCGGCGTCGCCGGTCGACGGCCCGGCTGCGCCAGAACGGCCCGGACCAAAGAATCGCACCGGCCCAGCCTGACGGCTTCGCGCGGCGCCACCGACGGCAGCACCTGCCGGACAGTCACGGTTGCATTCGGGTCGGAATGCTGCACATTGAGAGAAGCTTATGCCTGATTTCTTCCAAACCGGCGCCATCGCCACCATCCATCGCTTGGGGAAACCCGAAGTGGGCCGCATGGAAGCCGAGTTGGTCGGCTTTGCCGCCGAATCCCCCATCGCCCTGGTGCTTCCCTGCCATGTCCGGGAGTTGGGAACCCAGGCGTTGCGTCACATCCTGCGCGAACTGCGCAATGTCCCCTATCTCAAGCAGATCGTGGTTGGCATCGACGGTGCCACCAGCCGGCGCGTGTGGCACCGCGCCAAGCGCGTGTTTGCCGGCCTGCCCCAGCGTCCCCAATTGCTCTGGAACGATGGTCCGCGCATGCAGGCGCTCGTGCGGAAGCTCAACGAGGCTGAACTGGAAACCGGTGAACCGGGCAAGGGCCGCAACGTGTGGCTGTGCTTCGGTTATGTTCTCGCCAGCGAACAGGCCCGCATGGTGGCGGTGCATGATTGCGACATCCTCACCTACAGCCGCGAACTCCTGGCGCGGCTCTGCTATCCCGTGGCGCATCCCAGTCTGGGCTTCGACTTCTGCAAGGGCTACTACGCCCGGGTGAGTCACCAACTCAACGGCCGTGTGATGCGCCTGCTGCTCACGCCGATGATCCGCGCCCTCAAGACCATCCTGGGCTCGCATCCATACCTCGTTTACATGGATACCTTCCGTTACCCCCTGGCGGGAGAGTTCTCCATGGATTTGGACCTCGTGCGGCGCGTGCGGATTCCGTGCGACTGGGCGCTGGAGGTGGGCTTGCTGGCCGAGGTCCTCCGCAACTGCGCCCCCCGGGCGGTGTGCCAGTCCGAGTTGTGCGAGAACTACGACCACAAGCACCAGGAACTCTCCGCGCGCGACGCCACGAAGGGCCTGAACAAGATGGCGACGGACATCGCCAAGTCCGTCTTCCGGCGGATGG
>CAYYMW010000647.1:0-2289 GCA_964472515.1 uncultured Verrucomicrobiota bacterium
TGGCGAGGGAACGCGGGGCGAGGTTCTCGACGGGCGCCTGGCGGCGGGCGGCGATGAGGAAGACGGACAGCCCGCCTTGAGTGGCTTCGTCCACGTTGGCCCCGAGGATGATCTGGGCTTCCTCACAACCGCGGCTCAGTTGCTCGCTGAAATGGCGCGCCTCCTTGAGGCTGAAGTCGCGGCCGCCGGTCAGGTTGACGAGGACGGTGTCGGCTTCCGCCAGCCACCGGCCGCCGTCCAGCAGCGGGTGCTGGCGGAGTTGATCCAGCACCTGTTGGACCCGGTGTTCCCCCTGCCCCGTCACCGTGACGCAAAGGCTTTCGGCCTGACGGCCCCGGACGGCTTGGTAGACGTGGGCGAAATCCACCTTGATCAGGCCGTTGGCGGACATGAGCCGCCAGAGACCGAGGACGCCCTCGAGCCACATGCGATCGGTGTGCTTGAAGGTATCGGCCAGGGGGGTGCGATCGTCGAGGAGATGGGCGAGGCGGTCGTTGGGAAGGCAGATGACGGCGTCGGTGGCAGCCTTGAGCTCTTGGAGCGCGCGGGCAGCCTGCTCGTGGCGGCGGGGTCCTTCGAAATCGAACGGCAGGGTGGCCAAAGCCAGCGTGAGGGCGTTGGCTTCACGGGCGACGCGTCCCACCACTGGGGCGACGCCGGAGCCGGTGCCCCCCCCCAACCCGGCCAGGATGATCACCAGATCGCGTCCCGCGAGGTGGGTTTGCAGCGTCGCCGCCTCGGACTCGCCGGCGGCGCGGCCCATGGCAGGGTCGCCACCGGAGCCCAGGCCGCGAGCCAGTTGGGCGCCGACGAGGAGACACTCGGCGTGCTCGACGTGGCGGAGTTCGGCGGCGTCGGTGTCGACGGCGAGGTACTCGGCGCCAGGCAAGCCGGTTTGAGCGACCAATTCGAGGGCGCGGAGGCCGGCCCGGCCCACGCCTACAAAGCACACATGAAGGCCGGAGATCGGGCCGGTCGGAGCGGCCTGGCTGGCGTCGGTATCGCTGGGCATGGCAGGGAGGGGTGGCAGGTTACGCGCGTTGGAACATCTGGCTGAAGGTGGACTTGAGCCGCGAGCTGAGCGAGGTGCGCTTGCGCCGGGGGTCCTTCTGGAAGCAGCCGTACTTGACGAGGCCGATGCCGGTGGCGAACTCGGGCTGGTCGAGGGCCGACGCCAGGCCGCTGATCGAGCGCATGCGCCCCATCGCGGCGGGGAGGCCGAAGATCCGCGTGGCCAGCTTGTCGATGCCGGGAACGCGCGCGCCGCCCCCGCAGAGCAGCACTCCGCCCCGGACGGCGTCGAGCGCGCCGGCAGTGTGAAGTTCCTCGGCAATGATGCCCAGGGTCTCACTGAGGCGCAGGGACATGATCCGCCTCAGGTGCTCCAGATTGACCGTGCGCTCGGGCAGGCCGTTTTCGGCGCTGAGGGTGGCGGTGCGGCCGCGAGCTTCGGTTTCGAGGATCGCGGTGCCGTGGTCCAGCTTCAACTGTTCGGCACGGCCGAGGGGTTGGTTGAGGCCGCAGGCCAGATCCTGGGTCACATGGTCGCCGCCCACGGCGAGCACGCCGGTGTGTTTGACGACATCTTCCGCATAGACCACGTACTCGGTGGCGCCGGCGCCGAGGTCAATCACCAGCGTGCCCAGGCGCTTCTCCTCGGGCGTGAGGATCGCCAGGGCGGAGGCCATGCCCGTGAAGACGATATCCTCGACTTCGAGTTGAAGGCCGCGCACAGTCTGGATCGAGCTCTGGAGCCGATGGGTCAGGCCATGGACCACGTGCTCGTCGACCTCCAATTGGGCGCCGCTCATGCCGATGGGATTCGCGATGCTGTCGCGTCCATCGACCCGGAAGTGTTGCCGGATCATGTGGATCACGAGCCGGTCATTGGGAATCGTGAAGGCCTTGGCGTTCTTGACGGCGTCCTGGGTGTCTTCCTCGGCGATGAGGCGATCCGCTGAAGCGATCACATGGCGGCCGCGGTTGTTGAAGCTGCCAATGTGGCCGCCGGTGACGCCGAGGTAGACGCTCCGAATTTCGACGTCGGCCATCTGCTCGGCCTCGGCAATCGCCTCGCGAATGTCCTCGGCCACGGCGCCGGCATCCACGATTTCAGCCTTGCGAACGCCACGCGAGCGGGCCTGGCCGACGCCAATGACGTTCAGGGCGCCCCCGGCACCCACCTGGCCCACGACGGCGCAGATCTTGGTGGTGCCGAGCTCGAGTCCAACGAGAATCGATTGATCGTCAAACATGGCTTTTGCGGGGTCGGGTTGGTCGGGGAGGGGT
>CAYYMW010000648.1:0-2284 GCA_964472515.1 uncultured Verrucomicrobiota bacterium
CCGGGCCGCGGACCTGGCGTCGCTGCGGGAGGTGCCGGGCCTGACGGCGCCGGTTTCGATGGTCTCCAACTCGATCACCGCCGCTCCCGCGTCTTTCGCCAGCCGCTCCGCCAGGCGGGGCGATTCGCCTTTTTCCGAAAACACGACCCGCGCCCCCTCCCGACGCATGGCCGCCAGCAGTTCGCTCATGTGGCGCGGCGAGGCCTCGCTCTCCGGCGTGGCCAGAATGACCCCGACCTGCCGCCAGCCGTACCGCCGGGCCAGATAGGGGAAGGCGTCGTGCAGCGCCACGTAGGCGGCCCCCTCCGTCGGGCCGAGCACCCCCGCCAGCTCGCGATGCAACGCGCCCAACCGGGCCGCGCAAACCCCGGCGTTGGCTCGGAACTCCGCCGCCCGGGCCGGCTCCAGCGCCGCCAGCTTCTCCGCCAGGTTCGTCGCCGCGCGGGCGGCGAGCAGCGGATCCAGCCAAAAATGCGGATTGGGATGCTTCGCCTGGGGGTCGGTCCGGATCAACTCAGCCTCCAATCCCGAGGCCAGTTCAATGACCGCGGGCGGCCGCTCCATCCGGGCAAGGACTTTGGGCAGCCAGGGCTCCAACCCCAGGCCGTTGACACACACGGCGCGCGCCTGCCCCAGCCGGCGCAATTCGCTGGGCTTGAGCTGAAAGGCGTGCGGATTCTCCCCCGGCGCCCCCAGCATCGCCACTTCCACGGCGTCTCCGGCCACCTGCGCCGCCAGACAGTAGGCCGGCAGAAAACTGGCCACGATCCGCACCGGCTCAGCCCCCCACGCCGGAACCACGCCTCCCAACCATAGCCCGAGCGCCGCCGCGCGCCAGCCTGCCCAAAGGCGCCGGCCTGAAGCCGACCACGAAGATCTCATTGCAAACGATTCGCAATTAGCTTGCCCCAAACAAACTCACCCACCTCGACGGGTGGGTGTGCTCGCTGGCTGGGGAAAGGCCCTACTTCATCAACAGAGCCTGGCGCGCGCGCTTGATGGCGCGGGTCAGCCGCCGTTGATAGTGGGCCGGAAGCCCGGTGTACTTGCGGGGCAGAATCCGGCCGGCGTCGGTCACAAACTGACGCTGCAAGGTGTTATTCTTGAAATCCAGCGCGTCCACCGTGAAATCGATCTTCGGCTTCGGCCGGGGAGTGCGGGTTTCCGACGACCGGCCACCGCGTCCGCCATTGCGATGGTCTTTGCGGTCAGGATGCGTTTTGCGAGGCATAAAAGCGTGGGCTTACTTGATTTCGCGGTGAACCGTGTGCCGACGCAGGAAGCGGTTGAACTTCTTGATCTCGAGCTTCTCGGTCTGCGTCTTCTTGTTCCGCGTGGTGGTGTAGCGCGAGGGGGTCTTGCCCTCCTTGCGCGCTTCGGTGCATTCGATAATGACCAGTTCGCGAGCCATAGTTATTCCTTCTCTTTGGTAGTCCGTTCCTCTTCCTCCGCCTCTTCCTCCACCTCGGGCGCGCCGACCGTGTCGACGCTGCCGAGCTGCCCAAGCCGGCGCTGCCGCACAATGCCGTCCTTCTCGAGCTGGGCCTGGGCCTCGACCGTGAAACGGGTCCAAGGGATGGCGTCGAGGCGCGCTTTGGGGATGGGCTTGCCGGTCAGCTCACAGATGCCGTAGGTGCCTTTCTGGATGCGCTTGAGGGCCTCCTCGATCTCGTAAATGGCGTCCTGATCGGACGAAAGGAGGCTGAGAGCGAAGTCGCGGTCGAAATTGTCGGTCCCGGAATCGGCCATGTGCAGACTGTAACTGTCCATCTCCTCCGCCGATTCCTTGGCCAGCCCGCTGCGTTGGTTGAACAGACGCTCCCGCAGCTCCAACAGGTGCTTGTAGTATTTGGCCCATTCAGGGCGAACCTCGGCGGTCAGCTCGAAATGCCGCGGCGCATGGGCGTTGGCGCTGGGGATTGTGGGGGAGCCGAGAATGGCGGCGGCCGTGGCGGTCCCCACCGCTTTTCCTTTGCCGGTGGTCGTTGACTGCGGCTTTTTCACAATGACGTTCGGTTCTTTTTCCATATCCAGACAGCGTCTGCGCGTCCCCCGGTGGGCGCCCAATACCTGCCTGATCACAAGCCCTGACAGCGTTCCGCGTGCCAGTCAAGGGCGGGAGAATGTATCAGAGCGGCTTCAAAAGGCCACAAAAATTTGCGCCTTTTTCCGGGGCGGCGGCGCCTCCCCACAAGACAACCGGGATCGCGCCGTGCAGGTGCAGGCCAAACCGGCCCCGCCAGCAGGCAAAATTTGCCCCCACCCCAGGATAGTGACCCACAAC
>CAYYMW010000649.1:0-2276 GCA_964472515.1 uncultured Verrucomicrobiota bacterium
GGACTGTCCAAGCCCAAGGGGCTTGCGGCACCCAGCCCAACGTTGGCTCGACAGCGAGCCTACGTTGGGTCAACGGCCTCCGATGACTGTCAACCCGGAACGGGTTGTGGCTCACCTTGGTTTGTGGTGGCTGCGGGCGGAATCGTCACGCGAGGGCTGGAAGGCCGCAACCCCTTGCGGGGTTGATCCGGTGGCGGCGGGGGGACCCAAGGTAGCCGCGCCGACGCGGCAACCGTTGGGCTAGAGGCCTCAAGCCCCTTGGGCTTGGTGCTGCGCGCGGCAGGATTGGTTTCCGGGTGGTTGCGGGAGTTTGCAGTCGGAGTGGGTTCCCCGCGCCCCGTCGGGGCGCGGTTGGAGTCAAGGAGACGGTTTAACCGGTGGGTGCGCTGCGCTTCCCACCGGCTATGAGCTTTCGATCCCGCCGGGATCTTGAGCTCGGGAACGCGGCGCGGGGCGGGGGGTGCCGCCTTGGAGTGGTTCGGTTATATTCATACTCCCGGGCGCAGGTTAGGGCCATGGCCGGGAGCGGCGGTAGGTCTGGGTGGGCTCGGTGGACTGGGTGGAGGGAAGGTGGCGCACGTTAGACGTAAAGCGTCATGCGTAGTGGGACCGGAGCGGCGTGAGGCGAGGGGCAGCTTCTGACGCCAAGGCGACAGAAGCCACGGGGATGGGGACCTAGGACGTAAAGCCGAAGAGACAGGGGGAATGGCGGGAGCCAAGGCGAACCCGGGGGCCTTGGCTCTGTCCGGCTGCGTGCGGCTGCGGCGGGGAGGGCCGCAACCGCCATCAAGGCGCTTCTTCCAAGGCCGACCGGCGGCTAGAGCTTGAACTGCGGAATCTTCAGCAATTCGCCGTCTTTCAGCGCGGACTGGTGGGCCACGATGCCGCCGACCGTCATGTTCAGCGCCAGGCCAACGTCCACCAGTGGTTTGCGATTCTGGATGATGGCGCTGACGAAGTCGTTCATGAGGTAGCCGTGCGAGCCGCCGTGTCCGCCTGCGTCCACCTTGGGCGGGAGGGGCGGACGCTTGGTGTTGGGGAGGTTCTTTTCCAAGCCCTCGTAGCGTCCGTAGTAGGAGCCGCGCTGGCCGCGGATGCGGCCGCGTTCGCCCCCGTCGCCGGGCGTGTCCCAACTAACCGCCATGCGGGCCGTGCCGCCGTCGTTGGTGCGGAAGAGGGCGATCTCGGTGGCGAAGCGGTTCTTGTAGACGTTGTTGCCCGGCTGGAACTGCTTGATCAGGCTGGGTACGCCAAAGCACGAGACTTCCGTGAAGCTGCCCGCGTTGACTCCGAGGCAGTAGGCGTTCGAGTGCGTGGGGTAGTACTGCGGCGGCAGGCCGACGCGCCAGTCCTTGTAGGAGGGGATCGGCTCCTCCATGTAGTGGAAGTACTCGCCTTCGCAATAGGTCAGCTTGCCGAACCCGCCTTGCTGGTAAATGACCCGCATGGCATGCAGCTCCTCATGGAAGCAGGAGGTCTCGAACATCATGTACTTGAGGCCGCTCTGCTTGACCGCCTTGAAGAGCATCTCCGCATCTTCGAGTGAACCGAAGACCGCCGGCACCGCGGAGGCGACGTGCTTGCCGTGCTTGAGCACCTCCACCGCATGCCGGGCGTGGCTGGGGGCGTCCGTGGCCAGGAAGATGGCCTCGATCTTATCGTCCTTGACCATTTCCTCGAGCGAGGGGTACGTCTTCTGACACCGGCAGGCCTTGGCCAATCCCGCGCAACGCTCGGGGATCAGATCGCTCACCGCCACGATCTCGACATTCGGATGGTCTTGGAAGCTGAAGGCCGCACCGAACTGGCACACGCCGTAGCCGACGATCCCCACCCGCAGGCGGCGGTCGCTGAACGGTTGCCAGCCTTTGGAGGCGTCTGGATCGGTGGGGGCCTTCTCGAAGCCTTGGATGGGCTGTTGCTGCGATTGGGCGGATTGAGCCAGAGCCAGGGCGGCGGTGCCGAGGCCCAGCGATTGCAGGAAAGTGCGTCGGTTGGGCATAATGCGTGTTTCGACGAGTCTTCTGCGGCTACCATGCCCGCAACCACGGACCTGGGTCAACAGGGAAACCAACCTCGTGAAGGAACCGGCCGGCTGGGGCAAGGGCCGCGCAATCACGGGATTGTCCCAAGAGAGCGGTCCGGCTAGAGTGCGGCCATGAATCGACGGCGATTTTTGCGGCAAACGGGAGTGGGATTGTCCGCCTTGGGCCTGGCTCCCTGCTGGGCGGCGAAGGCGGCGGAGGGCGCTGAATTGAAGGCCGATGTGGTGGTGG
>CAYYMW010000650.1:0-2240 GCA_964472515.1 uncultured Verrucomicrobiota bacterium
GAAGTGCGGGAGCAAACCGTGGCCAGGGAGGCCGGCAAGGGCGCGGCGAACGAGTCGGGCGTGAGTAAAAAAGACCATTGCGCATCATGGTTTTGCCGCTGTTTGCTGCTATTTGCAGGTATTGGGGCTGGGGGGCGGCGTAGAGCGTCAGGACGGCATTCGTAAGACGCTCCTGCGGGGTTGCGCACCGCAGGATGGCCGGGCCCGCCAGACCCTGAATCGCTGATGGCAGCGCTCATCGACGCCCACCTTGGGGTGGGACGTCCCGGGATGCCAGTCGTCCATGGACTGGATGGACTGAGTGGGAAAAGGGGCTGGTTCGCGGCGGTGGCCTATATATGCCTCCTGGCCGAGCAGTGGGGTTGATCGTACGGCCGCACAGCGCGCCCGGACAGCCACTGACGCACTCACACCTCCGCACAGGGTGGTTCATATGCCAATACCACGAACCGACCCCTTCGACACGAACCCGAACCGACCCCTTCGACACGAACCGACCCCTTCGACATATGCCAATACCACGAACCGACCCCTTCGATGACGACCCCTTCGATGATCCCAGCGAGGTGAGCCCGGCGCAGCCCAGGGTGGCGGACGGGGTGCCCCCCTTCATCTTACTCGCGGGCGTCCCGACTGGCTCGGCGGATGGCCATGATCGCCGCCCCCAGCCAATTGCGTACCACTGAACGAAGACGCAGAGGAAGTACTGCCACTCAGCGCGCTGCGCCCCGAATACACCTAGGAACAGGCAGGCCGCCGGGAGCGTAAGCAGGACCCAGATCGTTACCGAAGGGTTCCTTGAGACGTCCGCCACAACCCCGTGATTGACTGGCGAATCTTTGCCGACCCAGAGCCAACCGCAAGCCGTGACCACCAGTGCGAACACAAGGGCGATGGCGGAAACCGTGGCAAGCCAGCGAAGGCGTCCCCGAGTCGATGCCTGATGCGGCGTGTTCATGTGGTGGCCGGCTCAGGTCACGTCAAAGTGTTTCTGGATCTTGCTCTTGGCGAGAGCAAAGCACCGCTCGAATTCCGCGTCGCTCGCAAAGCCGGTGCGCGGCAGCCAATGAAAGGACCGCTCCAGTTGGTAGAGCATGATGCCCTCGGGGGTCCGCACCACTTTCTGAAAAATCGCCCATTTCACTTCCGACTGACCGAGACTGCACGTGGAGCGGATCATGTCGTCGGCAACCTGCCGTTCAACAATGACGTCGCGGTCTGGACGCTTGAGGAACTGGCGCCGAATGGTCCAGCGGCGACACAAGGGGACGAAGGCGAACCAGAAGATGCCCCCGAGCAGGAGCATAATACCCAAGTCCACGCCATTGCGGCGCAGAATGGCTGCACCGCCGGCGACGATCATCATGGCGAACAGGACATGCAGCGCGAACCGGAAACCAGGCCGACAGACGTGGCGGAAGTGATACTTGGCGGCGCACACCAAATCATCCACGGTCAGGCGATACCGCACGACGATGGGCGGCTCCACTGCTGGTGCCAGCTTATCAGACTGGGGGGTGTTCATTGTGTCCTTGGGATCATGTTCTCCCTGACTTCCGGGCGGGATTACCTCCGCCGGATGCCTCGCCTCATGTCAACGGTGGGGCAGGTGAATTCAAAGTCAGGTCAGTCCGGGGGCGTTCAAAGGTGGCGTAGTTCGGGTTTGGTGACTCGAGGCGGAGGCTGGAGCCCGTCGGGTCGTTGAAGCGCAAGTGTTTGAACAGGACGTTGGCATCGCGGAACTTCGCCGCGGAACAGTCCCGGTTTCGAAGTTGCGAGCTCGGTTCGAAGAGGATGCGGTTCCCAGCTCGGAAGTCCGCTTCCATGGAGTGCGCCTCCTGAATCAGGATGGAGGCGTTGGGGTCTCTGCCGGGAGTGGTGGGCCACGCTTTCACCCGTCTGCGGGGGGTACGGCACCGAGTTGCGCAACCCGCGTCCGCCCAAGCGGCTACAGTGGGCGGCCGGACGCGGTGCAGACTCTGTGCAAAAGGCATTCGGGACCTCATTTTCCCGAGAAAGAAATGGTGCGGATAGCAGGACTTGAACCTGCACGCCTTTCGGCACTACCACCTCAAAGTAGCGTGTCTGCCAATTCCACCATATCCGCACTCAAACGAAAAGGCGCGGAGAATGTACCTTCTGGCCTCCGGAGGGCGCAAGTTCAAAAATCCCGATGGCGAAGAATGGGGTGCATCGCAGACTGGTGGGGAGTTCTCAGGCGGGGAGGCAGATTTCTTTTC
>CAYYMW010000651.1:0-2235 GCA_964472515.1 uncultured Verrucomicrobiota bacterium
GCTCCGGGCCGGTCCTTGCCGAAGCTGGCCACGGCGTCAACGGTGACCGGCGCCGCCCCTTCGACGCGGAGCACCTGGACGCGCTTGCCCGCCTCACCCCACCAGCCTTCGCACAAGGCCAGGGCGACCTGCCGGGCCGCTCCGGCCGGCACGGTGAGCTCGTACTGAAGGTCGCCGCCCATGTGGACGGCGATATCCCGCAACGAGGGGTCCGTGCCTGCGGGAGGTTTGGTCCAGTTGCGCTCCACACCGCCGGCATCCAGCCGCCGCAAGAGCGGTGCAGGCACGTTGGTCTGCTGCAACGCCGTGACGGCAAAGGCCTCTTCGAGCACCTCCAGGCCGTCCCCCGAGCGGAAGGTCCGCACGATGGGGACCCGCGGTGAAAGCAGCGCCTGCCGCTGCCACACCGTCCCGCCGGTCACCTCCACCCCGACACGCGTGGCGAACTCGCGGCCACCTTGGCCGTAGTGGTAAAGCAGCTCACCAGTGCGGTCCACCAGGGACTTCTGCGGATCGTCCGGCAAACAAATCGAGGTCTGCCACTCGGGCGGCGCATAGCGGAAATCCACCGCCTCGGCGGCGCGGGTCGGAGCAGGAAGTGTCAGTGTGCCTGCCGCGACCACAGCGAAGGCCAATCTCAGTGCGTGCATACGGGTGGATGATGCACCAAACCGAGCCGCGAGGCGAGCCTGTGTTTCCGGCGCGTCATAACCCCGCTGCGGGGTTGCCCGGTTTGGTTGGCTGCGGCTACACTCGGCGTATGACGATTGCCGAACTCCACCGCGACGAGGCCCTGCGCCACCACGAGTTCCCCGTGACCCGCGACCGGGTCTTCCTGGCCCATGCGGGCGTGGCTCCGCTGCCCCGCCGGGTGCAGGCCGCCCTGGCGGCCTATGCCGAGGCCTGCACGCGCGGCGACCAGGAGGAGATGCTGCCCCCCGCCTTCTTTAGCGCCACCCGGGACCTCCTTGCCCGCCTGCTCCAAGCCGCGCCCGAGGAGATCGCCTTCATCGGCCCTACCAGCAACGCCTTGGGGACGGTGGCGGCGGGACTCGAGTTCCGAGCCGGTGACAACGTCGTTCTTTACTTCGAGGACTACCCTTCCAACGTCTACCCGTGGACCGGCCTGGCCGCGCGGGGCGTGGAACCGCGCTTCGTTCAACCCCGCCAATTCGGCGTCATCGAGGTGGAGGACGTGCTGGCGAAAGTGGACCGCCGCACGAAGTTGGTCGCCTTGGCCAGCGCGCATTTCATCGCCGGCTGCCGGCTGCCCTGGCAGGAACTTGGAAACGCCCTGCGTGAGCGGGGAGTCCTGTTCAGCCTCGATGCGATCCAAACCCTGGGCGCGCTGCCTATGGAGAATGCCGGGGTGGATTTCCTCGCCGCCGACGCCCATAAGTGGCTCCTGGGACCCTGCGCGGCGGGCGTGCTCTATGTCCGGCGCGAGCAGCAGGAGAAACTGGCCCCCTCGATGCTGGGCTGGCACAACGTCCTGTGCCCGGGCTTCGTGGCCCAGCCGGTCCTGGAGTTGCGACGCGGCGCACGCCGCTATGAACCCGGCACCGCCAACTTGATCGGCCTGATCGGTTTCAAGGCGGCGCTGGAATTGTTGTTCGAGGTGGGCATCGACGCCATCGCGAAGGAACTACTGCGCAAGCGGGCTTGGTTGATTCCCGCGTTGCAGGCCCAAGGCTGGAGGGTGCTGGGCGCCGATCTGCCTCCGCATCGCGCGACCGGCCTCATCACCTTCCACCGTGCGGGGACCGATATGCCAGCGGCCCACCGCAAGCTGACTGAGGCGGGCATCGTCACTTCCCTGCGCACGGACCGCACCGGCCAGGCCTACCTGCGGCTTTCGCCGCACTTCTACAACACGGACGACGAGTTGCAGCGGCTGCTCGACACGTTGCCTCCGGGTTGACCGGGTTGCAGGTACAGCGGGCGGAGTTACTGGTCTTTCGGCCTACTTGCCGCCCGACTGTGTTGGCTTTCCATGCCTCATCTGCGGAGTACGACCGCGCGCCTGCGGCGGGCGGGATCGTGGGCGGCGATGGGGATGGCCGGGCGGTAACTGACCTCTTTGGGCCGGCTGCCGGCCAGACTGACTTCGCAGGTCGAGGCTTCGTCGGCGGCGGCGAGGCCGGGAGCCCAGGCTGCCCCGGCCTGGCGAGAGGCCGTGGTGACCGGCAGGGGAGAAGATGATGATCGCGATTTTGCTGCTATTTGCAGCTATTT
>CAYYMW010000652.1:0-2235 GCA_964472515.1 uncultured Verrucomicrobiota bacterium
GGTCGTCGCACGTCTCGCGGATGGCCCGTTCTACCGGCATGAAGACCAGCACATCCCCCGCCGCCGACTCCTGCAGGAGGTTGCCCACCACCCGCACCGCCGCGTCCACGTAGGTTTCGTCGCCTTCCTCCTCGGAGGCCTCGTCGATGGGCTGGTAGCGGGTTTCAACCGGATAGAGCCGGCCGGAAACCTCGATGATCGGCGCACCGTCGAAGGCCCGGGAGAACAGCTCTGTGTCGATGGTGGCCGAAGTAATCACGACCTTCAGGTCATCGCGCTGCTTGACCAACTGCCGCAGGTAGCCGAGGAGAAAATCGATGTTCAGCGACCGTTCATGCGCCTCATCCAACAGAATGACCTCGTACTCGGTAAGCAGTGGGTCGCCCTGAACCTCCGCCAGCAAGATGCCATCGGTCATCACCTTGAGGCTGGTCTCCGGCCGGGAATGATCCGAGAAGCGGATCTTGCAGCCGACCTCGTGGCCCCAGGCCACATTCAGTTCCTCGGCAATGCGCTCGGAGATCGACATGGCCGCCACGCGCCGCGGTTGGGTGCAACCGATCCGCGCCCGGGCGCCGAACCCGGCCTCGAGGCACATCTTGGGCAACTGCGTCGTCTTGCCCGAACCCGTCTCCCCCGCCACGACGACCACCTGATGCTGGCGCAGCGCTGCCACGATGGCCTCCCGGTGCGCGCTGATGGGCAGGTCCGGGGGATAGCTCACCTGGCTGACCAGATGCCCCCGTCGCTCGCGCAACGCCACCGACACTCGCGCCTCCGCCAGCCACCGCTCCCAGGGCGCGCGCGGATCCTCCCCCTGCCGCAGGCGGCGCAACGCCGCCGTCATCCGGGACCCGATTCTCACCTGGTCCGGCAGGCAGCATTGCGGCACCAACCGCTTCAATTCCGCTATGTGGCTCGCAGCGATCACGAACGTCCGCCCATTTTCTCACACATCGCGCCGCTGGATGCAATCCCCGCGTTGAAGGTCCAACCGAGCGTGACGGAGGAATGGCCGGAAGGCACCGTGGATTCGCGGCACGCTCCCATCCACCCCGGCTTCGCCCACCCCACGGCACCAACCACGTTTGCTGCTCGGCAATTTCACACACCATCATCGCCGTCGCCCCCCGGCGGATTCAGGCGATTAGCCCGGCTACCAGAGCCCAAGCAAGGTTGCCAAAAGCGAGGCGGCTCACGCCGGCGGGGTAACGCGGATTGCACGTGCGGGGAGAGGCCGTAGGGCGTGTCGGTCATCCTGCTTTCACCGCAAGCTCCCGCCTCGGCCAGCCAGACGGCTCGGCTTCATGAAGACCTTTCACCGCGGCTTGATCGCCGCATCGTCGCTCTGGCTTGCCCCGGCGGGTTCAACACCCGCCAGGGCTCGGCCAGTCCGTCACGCCCGATGGACGAGAAGCAAGAATCCGGGCGCCCGGCCAAATCCAATGCTGTGGGAACTAAAGCGCGCGGCGGACAAGTTGTTCCATCAGTGGCCGGAAGTCCAGTCTGATGTGTTGCCGTGGCGGTGCGCCGACGCAGGCCCTACCGGTTCCACCCCTCCCGCCCGACTGGATTCGGTCGGCTGACGGTCCGGATGGCGGGACTCAGGTTCAAGCGAGCATCTTCCGTCTGAGCTTCAACAAGCGGTCGCTCGACACCCGGATGCCGAAGTACTTTCTCAACCAACTCTTCTCCCTGACATTTCTGCCGTAGAAGTAATTGAGTTCATTGATGAACATCTTCGGGTCGGTGGTCCGGCCAATCTCGCGAATGAAATCCATGTCCTCCACAAAGAACTCCGGACGCAACCGGTAGATGAGCCCCGCCAGCGGGACCGCGTGTCGAAGCAAGCCATACCGGAAGGCCCTGCGCTCGTAGTCCTCCAAGGGACACCCAAACCAAGCGCAGAAGACTCTCCGAAAGCTGCCCGGACGATCCGACCCAAGGCCTGCGCCTGGCCGCGAGTCCCCCTCGGTTCGAGATGGCTTGGAATCCGCAATCATCTTCAGATGTAATAAATGCACTACGGGCGGGCCTGACCCGCCATCGATGCACGATGGTAGCAAGCTTCGTGCCATAGTCCAAGACCAACGCGTTATCGTTCGCCTCCCCGCCATCCACCTGCCCTGCCCCGCGCCGGCCTGCTCCCCTCCATGAGCCGCCGGGGCAACTGCTACGATAACGCCGCCATGGAAAGCTTCTGGAGCACCCTCAAACTCGAACTCATCTACCGCC
>CAYYMW010000653.1:0-2209 GCA_964472515.1 uncultured Verrucomicrobiota bacterium
GCCCTGGCAGCGGCGGGAGCCCATTACGCGAACCACCCCTCCGCCTGTCCCAGCCGCCACCGGCGCAATCCCACGCCGTCCCGTCGGAGTGGGGACCTCGTAGCCGTCGCGCCCTCCTCCGCGCTCACCCCATCCCAACCCGAATCGCAGACCGTGCCAAAGAGCGCGTCTCCCTCGTACCGCAGGTTTCCAACCTGCTGTGCCGCAGGCTGCCAGCCTGCACCAGACCCAACCCACCCGCCTCGCTGAGACTGCTCAGCAAGACCACGTTTTCGGATCGACCGGTGGTCGCGGCACCAAGTCAGCCTCTGCCGACTGGAAGTCGGGGTTGGCTCGGGAGCGCCCGCTCCCTCGGTCCTGCGGACCTTCGCCTCCGGCGAATCCCTTCTGCCGGTTCCCGACCGGCAGAAGTCAGCAGGTTGGAAACCTGCGGTACGCCCCGGGACGGGGCCGCCCCTGCAAACCTAACGGGTTTGTGGCTTGCACCTCCCAACGCGTCGCGGAGCGACGCTTGACTGGACGACACCGCTCACAACGTCAGAAGACACCCCGGGCCGAAGACCGCGGCCGAAACCGGTCTCACACACCATCGCGGCCTCGCTCCTCACGCGCCTTGACACGGAAGTCCGTTGAGCGGAGGCTGGCCGTGTCTGCCATGGGTTTCAAACTGCACATTTGCAGAGGGTTGCAGGTGAATGCACGCCACTCCTGCCGCCGGGGTCGCGCTTTGCGCCAGACGCCGCATCCGCAAGCGACAACCGCTGCCCGTGTCGGCGTCTCCATCACCGCCATGGCGAACGCCTCCGGCTCCTTGCGGGCGTACTACCGCCACAATCCGTTTGGGCGCTATCGGGCGTCGGGTGGGGCCATCGCCGGAGCGAACACGATGCGGTTCAGCAGCAAGCCTTGGGTGGCGTTCAACGCCAACATTTCGGACGGCCTCTACTACTATGGCTACCGGTTCTACGATCCGTACTTGCAGCGGCGGGTGAATAGGGACCCGATTCAGGAAAGGGGATTTGTTACACTCCATAATCTGCAAGGCCAGGCACACTTCTACGGCTCTCGGCAAACTGAGCAGGTTAACCTCTATGCCTACGTCGGGAATTCCCCGATGATGAAGTCTGACGCCCTGGGCTTGTTGGAAGCCTGCTATCAACCGATGGATTGGCTTGGCTTGTTCTGGCATGCGTACGTCCTCCTTCCTGATGGAACTACTGTAAGTAACGCTGGGGATAAATCGGATTTCCCAACCCCGAAAACTAAGTGCTTTCCAGCTAAACCAGACCCAGATGCAAAATGTCGGCCAAAGAATCCCGACGACTGTGTAAGGAAAGCCGTCCAGCAAGATATTGGGCCTTGGTCACTCGATCACAACTGCGGCTCGATCGTAAGGAACGCTTTCAAAAAGTGCGGGTTCATGGACCCTACTCCTGACTTTCTGATCTACTAGCCGAGCACATTCTCTTTCGAACCCGACGAGAATAGAAGGCCAAAACCTTGGTCCATCAACGGCGTGTATTAAATGTCAAGGGAACTTGAATAGAGATGCAACCCTGGAGCGACTGTTAGAAGACCGACATCCCTGAGGCAGATATGCATATTCTTGTGGCTCTGATCGTCTTGGCCGCTCTGGTTGGTTGGGTGTACGCCGAGTGCAGGCTTGGCCGCGTGGCCCGCATAGCATTTGGCCTGATCGGAATAGCTGCCAGCGCGGGTTTGACACTTAGTCTCTGCCAAACGAAGCATTTCTATGAAAACGGTTGGCACCGCAGTTCGATCAAGGCAGCACAGCGGTTGCTTGTCCGCGGAGAGACAAACGCTGTTATCTCGGCCTTTGAGAACTACACCTCCACATCTGCGAAGGAGGGGACCTTTAGGGCATCCGAACAGATGATGCAAGCCTTCCGGCGAGCTGAAGCAGAGTGACAGCTTTGGTCCGTTGGGGGTCATACACATACGACATCCCCTGACGCACCCTCCAACCGGGTCAGCTCGGGGGCATGGACGCTCGCGCAAGGGGAGAGGGGCGCGGAGAAGCGGCCGTGACGCCATGCAGGGGTCAGTCTTCACCATTGACACTGATTCCACTACCTCGACGGCTCCGAGCGGAGCGCGGACGCAGCCTGCGGGAGTCTCGACACGTGCGACTTACACACCCATCTGCAAGCGCCCGGGCCGCCTGGCCAAGCACCTCTTCGCTTGCCAA
>CAYYMW010000654.1:0-2207 GCA_964472515.1 uncultured Verrucomicrobiota bacterium
ACGGTGACCCAGTCGATATCCAGGTCGAGGCTGAAAGGTTCGGGCTGAGGCTGCGGCGCCGAAATGGGGACATGCGTCCGTCCCGTGGGCAGCGCGGATGGGGGCAACGGGGCGGGCTCGGGCCGCTGATAGGTCGTCGCCACCTCGGGGGTCAGCGAGAGCGGCGTCGGCCCCTCGTCGCGCTGATTCCCAAAGCGCAGCAACACGCGTCCCAACTGATCGGCGGTGCGGTAACGGGCGGAAGGCTCCTTCGAGAGCACCTTCTTGACGATCTCCTCCAGCGCGGAGGGGATGTCGGGCACGTACTCGCGGATGGGGATCGGCTCGGCCTCGATGTGCAGGCGCGCCAGTTCGTCGGCGGAGGTGGCGGTGAAGGGCGGAGTGCCGCTCAACATTTCATATAGAACCACACCCAGCGAGTAGACGTCGGAAGCGGGCGAGGGCGCCTCGCCTGCGGCCTGCTCGGGTGCAAAGTATTGCGGCGAGCCCCAGACCACGTCGGTGCGCTCGCCCGGCAGGATGGTGGCCAGCGCGCGTGCGATGCCGAAATCGGTGACCTTGAGACGCTGGTCGGGCGTGACCAACATGTTGTGCGGCTTGACGTCGCAGTGGACCAGCCCGGCGCGGTGGGCGTAGCCCAGCCCCGCGCAGGCCTGCACCATGAGCGGAATGGCCTCTTCCACGCGGAAGCGGCCGCGTTTGCGGATCAGGGTCTTGAGGTCGGTGCCCGGGACGTTCTCCATCACGATGTAGAGTTGTCCCTCGCCCAGGCCAAAATCGTGCACGGTGACGATGTTGGGATGCGAGAGGTTGGCCGCGGCACGCGCCTCCTGACGGAAGCGGTCCTGGAAGGCCTGATTCTCGGTGTAATCCTTGCGCAACACCTTGATCGCCACGTAGCGATCGAGCATCACGTCGCGGGCGCGGAAGACTTCCGCCATTCCGCCCGTGCCGAGACGCTCCAACAGTTGGTAGCGGTTGTTGAGCAGGGTCCCTTCGTTCATTAAAAGAAATTATAACATGCGGGGTTTGGGGGAAATATGGAGAGGCAGGTATAATCACGCCATGCAGCGTGGACTGTTGCTCTACAACCCTGCGGCGGGGCGGCTCTCCGTGCGCCCCTATCTGGGGCGAGTCTTGCGTACGCTGCGCGCGGCAGGCTGGAAGATGGAAGTGGACGTGACCCTCAACGGGCGTCACGCCGCGCAGGCCGCGCATCAGGCCGCCGAGGAAAACTACGAGGCGGTTTTCGCCGTCGGCGGCGATGGCACGGTGGGACAGGTCACCAGCGGCCTGGTCGGCACCGACACAGCGCTGGGCATCCTGCCGGCCGGCACCACCAACGTCCTCGCGCGCGAACTGGGCCTGCCCTCCTTCGAGTGGCATCGCTGGTGGACGCTCAACGACAACGCCCGCGCGCTGGCGAACGCGTCCGCGCAGCGCATGGACGTCGGTCTGTGCAATGGCCAACCCTTCCTCCTGTGGGCGGGCATCGGCCTGGATGCGGTCGCCATCCAAAAACTGGAACCGCGTCCGCGCTTCTTCAAGTACATCTCGGTGCCGCATTACTTTGCCACCACCGTGTGGAGCGCCGCCTTCTGGAACGGCATGGACCTGCGCGTGACCGCCGACGGCCACGAAGTGGACGGCCACTTCCTGCTGGCGGTCAGCACCAACATCCGCCACTACGTGGGCGGCATGGCGGTCCTCTCACCGAACGCGTACCTCGACGACGGTCGCATGGACCTGTGGTTGTTGAGCGGCGCCACCGTGGCCGACGCCCTGCGCCATTTCTTCGACATGCTGGCAGGCCGTCACCTCACCTCCGACCAGGCGCGCTGCATCCCCTTCGAGTCCGCGCGCATCGAGTCGGACGTGCCCTTCTCCATTCAAATGGACGGCGAGCCGATGCTGGGCGGCGTCCGCGCCGAGATCGATATCCGTCCGCGCGCGTTGAAAATCCTGATGCCCGCTGGAGCCTTGAACCTGTTGCAGAGTCCCGTATGAAATTATCTGACTACCTGAACCGTTGGGTGATCCTGGGATCGATTGGAGTCGCCGCCCTGTTGCTGGTCCTGACCCTGATCCTGATCGGCCTGACCAGTCCACGTGCCACACCTGAGGTGGGTTTCGTCCCCGCCGACCTGACCATGCTCCCCGCCCCAACGCACACTCCGCTCGCCACGTTCACACCCACCCTCGACCCG
>CAYYMW010000655.1:0-2188 GCA_964472515.1 uncultured Verrucomicrobiota bacterium
CCCCTTGGAAGGCCCAGGAGGCCTCCTGTTCGCCCGAGATGGTCTCCAGCGGCTGACCGGCGGCGGTCTCGATGGCCTGCTGCAGCACTTCGGGATTGCGCGCATCGCGGGCGGCGCTGGTGGCGATGATCCGCAGGCTCTCCGCCCCGCCCTGGCGGGCGCGCCGGGCGAACTCCGCCACCGCCTTGGCGGTCTCCGCCACCGGGCCGGGTTGAAGTTGGTGACTTTCGTAAAAGCCGCGCCCCAGCCGGGTCTGACGGCTGGTTTCCAGCAGAGGCTCCACGGCACTCCCCTTCACCTCGGCCAGCAGGAGCTTGACCGAGTTGGTGCCAACATCAATGACCGCGCGGCGCGACATGTCGTGTGCGGCGGCCTTGGCTCAAGGCTCTCCCCGGGATGCACGGGCATCCCGGCGCGAGGCTGGACCGTGGCCGCCGGGCGAGACTCTACCCGCGGGCGGCCTTGCGCGCCAGCACGGCGCCGCCGGTGATGCCGGCATCATCCGCCAGTTTCGTGGCGATGATCTCGATCCCCTTGGCGGTCCCCTGCATCGCGTTGTCCTGGGCGGTCTCGACGATGATCGCGAGCATCTCGTCCTCGAGGGCGTCGATGACGCCGCCGCCGATGACCACCACCTCGGGGTTGATCAGGTTGATCACGTTGGCCACCGCGATGCCAATGTACTCCGCGGCTTCCTCGACCACCTTCTCGACGAACTTGTCGCCGCGGCGGATGGCCTTCCGCAGGTCACCGCTGCGCATATCGTCGAGTTTGTCCCCCAGCCAGTCGGTGAGAATGGTTTTGCGCCCGCCTTTGACCTCGGCAGCGATGCGGCGGAAGATGGCGGAGCGGCTGGCCAGCGCCTCGAAGCAGCCGGAATTGCCGCAGCCGCACTTGGGGCCGCCCACCTCGAGCACCATGTGGCCGATCTCCCCGGCGGTGCGGTTGAACCCCGAGTAGAGCTTGCCGTCGAGCATCAGGCCCGCGCCGATGCCCGTGCCCACAAAAATGCCGACCACGTGGCGCGGTTTGCCTTTGAGCTCCTTCTCGTAGACCCCGAGAGTCTGCAGGTTGCAGTCGTTTTCCACCGCCACGGGCAGCTCAAGGTGCTTCTCGAGCAATTCCTTCAACGGCATGTTCTCCCACTCGAGGTTCGGGGCAAATATCACGGTGCCGGTCTCCGGGTTGACCGCGCCCGGGGCGCCGATGCCCACCGCCCGTATCTGGCTGGGCTTGAGGTCGCACTCGTCGATGGCGTCCAGAATCGTGCGGGCCACCCGCTCGGTGACCGCCTTGCCGCCGCGCTGGGCCTTGGTGCTGGCTTTCACCCGCCCGAGGCACTCGAGCTTGTCGTCGAACACCCCGGCAAGGATCTTCGTGCCGCCTAGATCCACTCCCACAGTGTAGGATTTGTTGCTGTCCGCCATAATACGGTTGGGCTGTCTGGGTTGGCCGCCACCGGGCGGCGCGCATGATTGCCTGCGGGGTCGTCGCCGGCCTATCTGGCCACGAGGACCGCCTCGATCTGGTGCTGCAACTCCCGGCTGGTCACCTCGGGAGGCCGGTGCCCGTCCACCAAGGTAAACCCATACATCTGGTGCAGCGTCTGGAAGATCTCGCCGACCTTCCGCTGGTACTGGAGAAAGCTGTCGAACAGGTCGCGGGAGAGGCCGAGGTCCATGCCGCTTTCCCAATAATCGAGCTGGTGGCTCTTGGCCAGACTGCGCTGGACCAGCGCTTCCGGCGCCACCTGCAGGTAAAAGACCACGTCCGGCACGAGGGCGATGCCGTACAGGTTCTGCACCCACTCCATTTCCATGCCGCGAACCAGGTCCCGGGCCATGAGCGTGTAGATGTACCGGTCGGCCAGCACCATGAAGCCCGCGCGCAGCGCGGGGAGCATGACGTTCTCGATCTGGTCGGCGAAATCGGTGGCGTAGAACAAACTGAACGTGGTGCGGCTGAGGATGTTGCCTTCCTGTGCCCGGTCCA
Organism: uncultured Verrucomicrobiota bacterium; assembly: GCA_964472515.1. GTDB lineage: Bacteria > Verrucomicrobiota > Verrucomicrobiia > Limisphaerales > J093 > CAYYMW01. The sequence goes on from CAYYMW010000655.1 coordinate 1,993, forward strand.
ACTCCTCGCTGACGAGGGTGGAACGCTTGAGGCCGACCTGGACGGTGGCGTGACCACGGCTCTCGAGCCAGGAAACCAGATGGGCAATCTGCGTCGAACGCCCGGATCCGTCCGCGCCTTCCACCACAATGAGCTTGCCGGTGAGCTTCGAGAGATCGACGCCGGGGATGCCATGCCCGTAGAAGCGCTTCTCGGA
>CAYYMW010000656.1:0-2188 GCA_964472515.1 uncultured Verrucomicrobiota bacterium
ATCGACAACCCTTCCACGTCACGGAGGATGAAAACCACGCGGTGTTTCTCGTCCAGTCCTGCCAGCGCCTCCTCGATCAACCGCCCCGTTTCGCGCCGGTGGAGCAGGGCTTCGGGCGACTCCCGCCAGTCGGCGATGTACTCCGGGTGCGGCACGCTGTCGTAGCCTTCGGTGGGTTCCGTGGCGGCCTCGAGGGAGACGGTCTCCAGGCCTTTGCGCTTGCGAATGACCTTGAGGGCGGCGTGGGTGGCGATGCGGTGCAGCCAGGTGGCGAAGCTGGCCTCGCCGCGGAAGCTGTTGAGGTGCTCCAACGCGCTGAGGAAGGTGGTCTGGGTGACATCCTCGGCGTCGTGTTCCTGGCGCAGCAGCCGGAGGGCGAGGCGGAAGACGGCCTGCTCGTGGCGCGTGACCAGCGTCTCGAAGGCGGCGAGTTCTCCCGCTTGCGCGCGCTTGACCAAGGCCTCATCACGTTCGTCGCCCGCCATAAGAGGTCTCGGATTCTAGCCACCGTGCAGGTTGAGCACCAAGACCTTTCGTTCGGTCATTTCCTCAAGGGCATAGCGCACGCCCTCCCGGCCCAGGCCGGAGTCTTTCACCCCGCCGTAGGGCATCACGTCGGAACGATACGTGGGCACGTCGTTCCAGAGCACGCCGCCCACCTCGGCGGCCTCGTAGGCCGCAAAGGCGCGCTGGAGATCGCGGGTGAAGAGGCCGCATTGGAGGCCGTAGGGCGAATCGTTGATGCGCCCGAGCGCCTCGTTCCAGTCTTCGTAAGTTTCGAGCACCACCACGGGCGCGAAGACCTCCTCCCGGCAGACGCGCAGGTGCGGAGGCGCCTGGGCCAGCACGGTGGGCTGGAGGAAAGCGCCGTCGCGTCCGCCCCCGGCGAGCAATTGCGCGCCCTGTTCGAGGGCCTCGCGCACCCAGGCCTCGGCCCGCTCGGCTTCGCGCACCGAGATCATCGGACCGACATCGACGGTTTCGTCCGCCGGGTTGCCCAGGTGGAGCTTCGCCACGGCGGCCAGAAACCGCTCGCAGAACGCCGGGAACACCGGCCGGTGAACGTAGATGCGCTGCACGGAGATGCAGATCTGGCCGGCGTACGCAAAGCCGCCAACGGCGCAACGCTGGGCCGCGTAGTCGAGGTTCGCGTCCTCATGCACCGCCACGGCGGCGTTGCCGCCCAGTTCGAGGACCACCCGCTTCCGGCCGGCGAGGGCCTTGAGCTGCCAGCCCACGGTGGCGCTGCCGGTGAAACTGAGCAGCTTGATCCGGGAGTCGGCCACCAGCGGGCGGGCGGTCTCGACCGGGCAGGGCAGCACACTCAGAGCGCCGGTGGGAAGCCCGGCGGCGTCCAGGATGCGAGCGAGCCGCAGCGCGCTCAGGGCGGCCTGCGGGGCGGGCTTGAGCAGGACGGGATTGCCGCAGGCCAGGGCGGGGGCCACCTTGTGCGCCACCAGGTTGAGGGGGAAGTTGAACGGGGTGATGGCGGCGACCGGTCCCACCGGAAACCACCGGACGATGGCCTGCCGGCCGGTGGAGGCATGGTCCAAATCCAGCGGGAGCCACTCGCCGCGCAGGCGCTTGGCCTCCTCGCAGGCTTCGCGAAAGGTGGCAATCGTGCGCCCCACTTCCACCCGGGCCAGCTTAATCGGCTTGCCAACCTCCTGCATGACCACCCGGGCCAGCGGTTCGCGATGAGCCTCCAAGCCCTGCAACACGCGCTCCAGAAGCTCGACGCGGTCGGCGGCGGAATCGAGCCGCGCTTCTTCGAAGGCGGCGGCGGCGTGGTCGATGGCCTCCTCCACATCGCCGGGGCCGGCTTGGCAGACGGATTCGAGCACGGCGCCGTCGGCCGGATTGCGCGTCTCGAGCACGCGGTCGCTTCGCCGCCATTCGCCGGCGACCAAGAAAGGTTGTGCCTCGCCAACCATAGGGATGGGACTTGCGTGTCAGGCGAACCCGGCTGAAGCCGGTCTCGCGGTCTTAATGGCCGGTGGCGCCGGGGGCGGCCTCGCGGATTTCCGTATGCCGCACCTTGCCCCCGAGGTTCGAGGTCCAGCCCATCAACAGGCCGGTGACCAATGTGAGTAACAACGCGAGGCAGATGAACCAGCCGGGCAGTACCTTCTTGCCGCGAAAAGCGAACATACCCGCCAAGGCCACCACCCCGCTGACTATCCCCGCC
>CAYYMW010000657.1:0-2185 GCA_964472515.1 uncultured Verrucomicrobiota bacterium
CAAGCAAACGCTGGAAACATCGATCAAAACAGAGCACGGAGAACATATAAGGGCATAGGCCCGCAACTCCTCTGCCCGCCCATGGCGGGCACCCGTAGCGGGCCGAACGCCCTGGGTACCTGCGCCCGTATTGGAATCTCCCTCTCCCATCCGATGGGAGAGGGTGCCCGCAGGGCGGGTGAGGGCCTCCAACTCGACCCCAACCGCCGCGGTGACGCTGGGGCGACTCTGTCCTCCGCACCCCATGCGGGCTGCCAACCCACCCGCCGCTTGTCCGGCGTTCTTCTCCAAACTGGTGCCGCGCCCGCGTCCCCGCCGGTGCCCTCACGCCCCCGGTTCGGCCAGTCGGCCGAGGAACAGGATTGCGCCGCTGGCCCGGTCGCGGATGAGAAACAGGAACGGATGATCGGCATTGAACGAGTGGGGCTGGCCCTTGCTCTTTGCCACGAAAAGGGTCACCGCCGCCGCTTCCGTCCCTTCCTCGTTCACTTCCACGAAGGTCTCCTGGAGTGCGGCGGATAGAAACAAGTTGGTCGTGGCATCCATCCCGGAAAGGTCCGCGCCACCGCCGAACACCGAAGGTGCCCCCAACGCCTTCAGAATCGGCGCCAAGTCCATCCGCTGCCGGGTGGTGAACCGGGGCAGACTGACCGCGAGCTTGTGTGGGGCGGTCCCATCCAACCGTTCCAGCCAAAGCCCCAGGTTCTCCACGGTCAAGGCCGCCTCCAGGTCCGGCAGGCCATCCCTCCTCTCCGGCAGGATGATCACCATCGCCAGATCCCCGCCGTAGTAAGGCATTTCCAGCAACCTGACCGCCGGTTCCTGAATCGCCGCCGCCCGGAATTCCTCCGTCTGCGACATGAAGCTCGCCGGTACAGTTTTGTCCTCCGACACATGAAACCGCCCCTCCCGGGTGTTGCCTCGCTCGAACTGGTACTTCCAGTTGCCCTTGAAGTACACCGCATTCGCCAGCACCAACTTGGTCAGGCTGCCAAAATCCTGTGCGCTTACCATGGCTGGGATCTTCCCTCGCGTGGAGCGCTCGATCCACCCGTTGATGCGGGTGGCCGCCTCCCTGGGAGCGGCCTGGAAGTCCACCTCTTCGGCCTGCGCACGGTAGTCTTGGCGGACAACGTCCAGAAACGGGGCCAGAAACCGATGCCCCTGCTGGCCCCAGAGCGCGTTGACGGAATGCAGTGTCAAGCGGCTCCCGCGTTGCAGGTTCGCCAGGCGTTCCGTGAGTACCCGAAAGCCCGGGTGCAGCTCGGCCTGCGGCAGGGTGAAATGGGCCGCGCGGGCCAGTTCGCGCTCCGTTTGTCCGCGCGCCCCGGCATGCACCAGGCCCAACCCGGTGGAGAGGCCCAGCGGCGAGAAGAAGACGTTCCCGGGTTGGTCCTTGAGCTTGCCGTACACCTCCAGGGCCAGCGCCGTATTGCCGGCCACGACGGCGCGCACCGCCGGCGCGGGCGAGAACGGTCTCGGCTGGCTGTCGAAGCTGTCCGCCACGGCCCACGTCAGCATTCCCCCAGCGCCCAATGCACCCGCAGCCCAGGCGACGCGGCGGCGCGCTCTTGGGGCGAGCCCAAGCCCTTCCAACAAGTCGGTGGCCAACCACCTCGCTCCCCGGAAGACACCGGCCCAGAGCAGCCCCATGGCCGCCCAAACCAGGAGAAACCCAATCAGCACCGCGATCCCTGAGCCATCTACCCGGGAAGCGTAGGCCAAAAACCGCATCGCCGGGTAATGGCACCCCCGCACGTGTTCGGCGAGCCCGGCCAGGAACCCCAAAGCCTTCGGCAGGTACGGGGCGAACATCCACAGCGCCACCAAGCCCAACTCGAATGCAAGGCCGCACTGAATGGCCATCCTCCAACCGCCGGGCGCTTCTGGCGGCGGCCCCGCCGGCTTGGGCTGGCCCGCGCATGCCCCGCAGACGCTGGACTCCGACCCCAACTCCGCACCGCATCGAGGACATATGCTCATAGAACCCCTTCAACGAACCCTCCGCCGGCCAGGGCACCCGGTGCGCCCAAGGCTGGCGGCATGGCTCGGAATTGACGATGCCTCCATCCTCCGAAAACCGCGCGCCTCGTCAAGCGACGATTTCCCTCGCGGCGAACGAGTCGGGCGTCGGAAACAAGACCATCGTGCATCGTGATTTTGCCGCTTTTTGCTGCTATTTGCA
>CAYYMW010000658.1:0-2153 GCA_964472515.1 uncultured Verrucomicrobiota bacterium
AACGCATTGTTCTTGATGGCCTCGCTGGGCTGGCTCTCCATCATCGGCACGTGCTTGTGGGCGGCGGCGTGGAAGACCACCTGCGGGCTGAAACGCTCGAATAGATGGCGCATGCGCGCTTCGTCCAGGATGTCGGCGATGAGGGGCAAGGCGATGCCGCCAAAACCGCGCTCGATCATCTCCTGCTCGATCTGGAAAAGCTGTACTTCGGATTGTTCGACGAGGAGGAGCCGCTGCGGAGTAAACGAAGCGATCTGCCGGCACAGTTCCGAGCCGATGCTGCCCCCGGCCCCCGTCACCAACACCACCTTGCCCTTCAAAATCTGCTTGATGTTCTCGGTCTCCAACTTCACTGGGTCGCGCCCCAGCAAGTCCTGAATCTCCACCGACCGCAACTGGCTGACCTTGACCTGGCCCGTCGCCAGTTGGTCCATCGAGGGCACGGTCTCGAATCGAAGGTGTGCCTCCTGGAGAATCTTCACCACCTCACCCACGCGTTTGGGCGACGCGCCCGGCATGGCGATGATCGCCTCTTCCAACTCCAGATTGAGGCGTCCATCCCGCATTCGCTCGGGACTCCCCACCACTGGGATGCCGTGCACGCTCGATCCCCACTTGGTGCGATCGTCATCGAAAAACGCCACCGGTTGCAGCCCCAAACCACGCTTCACCTGCAGATCGCGCACCAGACTGGCACCCACATCCCCCGCGCCGACGATCCCCACGCGGCGCATGCGATGGGAAACGCGGCCAACGGAGGCATTCAGGCGCTCCCGCACCAGCCGCATCCCCAACCGCAGCCCAGCCAAGCCTACGACCGACAGCACGAAGTCGCTCAACACCACGCCGCGGGGCGTCGGGGTGAAACCCTGCGGGGCGTAACGCATCATCATCAGGATGGCGGAAGAAGTGCCGACCGCCAGGATCAGGCGGCGCAGATCCGGGACGCTGAAGTAGGTCAGCAGCCCGGAAAACTGGCCGAAGATCAGCAGCGCAAGGAGCTTGAGCGGCAGTTCCCAATGCCAATTGTAGCGGAGGCCGCCGGCGTGGTCGGACGGGACCAGGAAATCAAAGCGCAACTGGTAGGCGAGCCAATGGCTGACGAGCAGAATGGTGGAGTATAACACCACCAGACTGACCGCTCGGAGCGCCACGTACCGCTTGGAAGCTAGTATGTTCACGATACTCCCCGATCATCCAGAAAGCCGCTGGGAAAAATCAATACCGAAAAGGAGGGTGGTAAGGAGTTAAGGAGTTGGGTCATGCAGCAGCCCGCGTTGGCACGGGGCGCTGACGGGCGGCGGGCGCACGGGGGGGAAACGAGCCACTTGTGGCGAGGGGGCGCTCAGCGCGACGCTTCCTCCGGGAGCCCGGTGATAATACGGGCGCCGCGCCGGTATGTGAAATACGAGTAAGCCCACTGGAGCAGCACGGCCAGCCGGTTACGGAAACCAATGAGGAAGATCAAATGCACTCCCAGCCACGCCAGCCAGGCGGGAAAACCCGAGAACTCGAAGCGCCCCAGCTTCGCCACCGCGGCGGAGCGGCCGATGGTGGCCATGGAACCCTTGTCCCGATAGCGGAAAGGGGGGCGCGGTGACACTCCGTCCAATCCGGCCTCGCGTTCGAGTATCCACGCGACGTGCCGGGCCATCTGCATGGCGGCGGGTGAGACGCCGGGCACCGGCCGGCCGTCCTTCCCCAGCACCAAGGCCAGGTCTCCGATGGCAAACACCTCCGGGTGGCCAGGCACGCTGAGGTCGGGATTGACCTTGATGCGGCCCGCGCGGTCGAGTTCCACGCCCAGCTTCTGCGTCAACGGTGAAGCCGAGACCCCGGCCGCCCAGATGAGGTTGTCCGCGAAGATCGTCTCACCGTCCTCAAGGTCCACGCGCCCCTGGCTGATGTTCCTGACCTTGGTGGCGGTGCGGATTTCCACCCCCATGGCCCGTAGTTGCCGCTCGGCGCTGACGGAGAGTCCGGTGGAGAACTGCCCCAGCACGTGGGATTGCGCCTCGATCATTACCACGCGCGCTTGGGAGGGATCGATCCGCCGGAAGTCCTTCCGCAACACCGTCCGCGTCAATTCCGCAAAGGCGCCTGCCAATTCCACCCCGGTTGGCCCGCCCCCCACCACGACAATCGTCATCCAG
>CAYYMW010000659.1:0-2149 GCA_964472515.1 uncultured Verrucomicrobiota bacterium
CCTTGTAGCCAAGCGCGACAGCCGCGTTCCCCACAAACTCATGCGAAACCGATGTCGACGAGGTGTTGGGGAGCCCGGATGCGCATGGTCCCCAACGTTGGCAATGGCCACGGAATCAGTAGGTTGGGAATGATTCCAGACGGGACTGCAATGGAACCATTGGTCGCAATGGGCTCGCAGCGCGGGCTCGAATGCCGTCATGATTTGCTGGGTGAGTCGCCGGCGCGCTTCGCGCGTGCCCAAGGCGGCGCGGTCATAGGCGAGTTGCGCGAGCAGCGAGGCTTGGTAGCCCGGGCCGTTGCGGATGACGCAGACGGCCACCAACGCGCACCCGGAAGCCCTGGCGAGTTCGGCGGGGGCGACGGAGGCTTGGAAAGGCCGGCCGAACAACTCGACGGTGGCGGCGCTTCCTGCTTGGGGGCGGTCCACCAGCAGGGCTACGGTGGCGCCGGCTTCCAACCGCTGGATGATCTGCACAAACGCAAACGGGTCTTCCCCAATCACCACCGTCTCGATGCCCCAGCGCGCCCGGGAGGAGCGTCGCAGCTCGGTGAAGCCTTCGCCCGGCTCGGGTTGGGTGACGACCACCAGGTTCACACCGTGACTGGCGAGCAATGGCCCGCCCAGCTCCCAATTGCCGAGGTGCGGCGTGACCAAGAGGATTCCCTTCCGACTCTCCGAGCTCTGGCGGAGGGCTTGGAAGGTGTCCCATCCGGTCCAAGTGAGGGCGAGTTGTTCCAGCGGGACACCCGCTTCGAAGCGCCACAGGTCCACCATTTTCACGCCCAGGTTGCGGAACCATGCCAAGGTGTTCTGCTCCAAGGCCTTGGCTTCGCCGTTCAAGACGGGCCGGAGATTGGCTTGGACGCACGCTCGGCGTTGCCGGTGGAGCGTCGCGTAGAGGGTCATGACCACATTCGAGATCGCCACGGCAACGGGGCGGGGGATGCGGCCCGCGACCCAAACCCCGAACCGCCAGAGTCCGGCTTGGTAGAGCCGGGAGGGGCCCCGGGCGGCTGGATCCAGGCGGGTCGGGCCGACCCAACCAAGCCACCAGGCCGGCAGCAGACCCAGGGTGACAGCCAGCACGCAACCAACTCCCAGGGCGCACATCTGCCCCAGGCTCGCCAGCCCGGCGTTGTTCGCGAAGGCCAGCGAACCGAAACCGATGATCGTCGTGCCCGCGCAGAGCAGGATCGCCCGCCCGGTGGACCGCCACATGGCGCGGGCGTCCCCTGCGTGGCGTCGCAACGACAGTTGGACCAGGATGGGGTAGTCGATACCCGCGCCCAACACCAGCGGCAGGGCCACCAGGTTCATCAGGTTCCAGGTCCACCCGAACAGGGACATTAACATCAGCATCAACCCTCCACCTAGGGCCAGAACCGACAGACTCAGCAGCGTCTCCCGCCAGTTGCCGAAGGCCAGTGCCAGGCAGAGTAACAGCAGTCCCAATAAAGCTCCCGCCAGCCAGGGAATCCGGGCCTGGACCCGCGCCAGGAGGCTGTCGGCAAGCAGACTCCATCCGGACAGATGGCTGCCTTCGGGCCACGCAAGTTGACGCAGACGGCCCGATGCATCCGGGGTGAGCGAGGGATACACCGCAGCGGTGGCCAGCCAGTCGTCCCCATGCCGTGCCACCAGCTTCTCGATCACCCATTGACTGGCCCGATTGGTGGGCAGGTCCGACTCCACGCTGGCCGGAGGTGCCCAAGCCGCCAAGACCCGCTCCGCCAAGCCGAACGCTTCGGGCTTGAAGCCGGCGCGTTCGAGTTCGGCGCGAAGGGCGTCGCTTTGACCAGCCAGGAGCCGGCCGGTGGCGGCATTGGTTTGCACCCACTCCGAACCGGGCCAAAAGAAGGTGCCCGCGAAATATCGGCTGACGAGCCCCGCGCTCTTGGCCGAGGCGAGGACGGCTTCCGCTGCGACCAGGCGTTGTCGTACTTCAGCCGGGTGGTGGCCTTCCACGACGAGCCAGAGGGGCTCGGTCCCTTTCAACAGGCGGCGGCCAATCTCCTCCATCGCGGCATAGGCCTCACTGTGGCGGGGGCGCAGGGCTTCGGGGGAGTGGTCCATGGCCGGAGGCCTGACGAGGACGGTTCCGAGCACCATGACGGCGAGGGCGCCGGTCCCTCCCCACACCCAGAGT
>CAYYMW010000660.1:0-2132 GCA_964472515.1 uncultured Verrucomicrobiota bacterium
GGCCTTGGGTTTGGTGCTGCTGGGGATGCTGCTCTGGGGCTTGTTCGGGCAGGTGCGGCAGGCGTTTCGGAGCCTGGCGGGCGCGCCCGCCATCGCCTCCCGAAGCAGCGGCCCGCTGCTCGAAGAAGTGGTGCTCGAAGAACGTGGCGGCGACGACCAGATTCTGGTGATCGACATCGTCGGCATCATCAGCAGCGGGTTGTTCGACGGCGAGGGCAACATGGTGGCCCGGATCGAGCATCAGTTCAAACGCGCCGCGCGCGCGCATGACGTCAAGGCCGTGATCTTGCGCGTCAACTCTCCCGGCGGGGAAGTGCTGGCCTCGGATGACATCTACCGGATGATCGACGAGTTTCAGCGCAAGACCGAAAAACCCGTCGTGGCCGTGATGGGCAGCGTGGCCGCGTCCGGCGGGTACTACGTTTCCGCGCCCTGCACCTGGATTGTGGCGAACGAGTTGACGATCACCGGCAGCATCGGCGTCATCATGCACGGGTACAACTACCGGGGCTTGATGGACAAGGTCGGCGTCCGGCCGGAAGTGTATAAGAGCGGACGCTTCAAGGACATGATGAGCGGCGACAAGGCCCCCGGGGAGATCCTCCCCGAGGAACGCCAGATGGTACAATCGTTGGTGGACAATACCTTTCGGCGCTTCAAGGAGGTCGTCGCCGAGGGACGAGCCGCGGCCCGGAAGCGCAACGACGGCGCGGGACGCGCCCTGGCCGGCGACTGGGAAAGCCTGGCCGATGGACGCGTGCTCTCCGGCAAGGAGGCTTACGAGGCCGGCTTCGTGGACGAATTGGGCAACTTCAAGCAGGCCGTCGAGCGCGCCCAAAAACTCGCCGGCCTCGACCAGGCCGATCTGATCCAGTATCAGGAACCCTTCCATCTGGGCAGCCTGTTCCGGCTGCTGGGCAAAACGGAGGCCGGCAAGCTCAAGCTCGACCTCGGGGTGGAACTGCCGCGGTTGCAGGCGGGGCTGATGTACTACCTGTTCCTGCCGGGCGGGCTTTGACGCCGTCCGGCCGCGCCGTTCAGAAGACCTCCACGGGCAAGCCGGTGCCCGCGCGCACGGCCTGCGCGATGCGGGAGAGGGCTTTCAGGGAGAGATGTCCGCAGTCCGGCTGCATCGTGGGCCGCAAGGCCGAGTAGACCTGAATCATCCCGATCCGGGCGCCTTGTTCCTTCAGTTCGCTGAGCCGGTTCACGTACTGCTCGATTTCCTCTGCTGGCGGCTCTTCGCCATTGCACCGGCAGAAGAGGCTCTGGATGACAATGGACCGTTGCCGCCCCAGCATCAGGATGTTCGCCAGCACCTGGCTGAAAGGGACCGTGCGGGAGCGGTTGATTTTGGCGAAGTACTCCGGCGTGCCGGCGTCCAATTTGGCCCAAATCTCGTCCTGCGGGGTGAAGCTGCTCAGCCCCGCCTCGATGCTGGGATTCTCGAACCCGGTGGAGTTCGTCACCAACACGAGCTTGAAAAAGGGAAACTTGCCCAAGGCGCGCAGATGCACCACCGCCTGCACGACCTCGCAGAAATTCGGACAGAGCGTCGGCTCGCCATCGCCGCTCAGCACCACGTGCCGCAGGGTCAACAGCTCCGGCGGCATCATCTGAAATGCGGGCAGCCCCCGCAGACGCCCCTCCAACGCCAGCTCCATGGTGTGCTCCAGCTCCGCCACCATGACTCCGACATCGATCATCCGGTCTCGCGGCGGGATCAGGCGGTTCACCTCGCAATAGACGCAATCGAAGTTGCACTGCCGTTCCGGGCTCATGTTGATGCCCACGGCCAGCCCGTGCGCCCGCGGCGACACTACGGTGTAAACAAACCGGTTTTTGAGAAAGTTGCGGGTGTAGCCGAAGGCCGTCTCCCACGGTTGGTGGTACATTAATCCCTCCCGCAGGTGGCCGCCGCCTTCAGGTTCCTGGCCGCAGGCAAGGGGGGCGGGCGGCGCCGCCGACGCCTCCCCGTTCGGGGCTTCCCGCGGTGAGGCGGAGAGCACCGCCGTCGAAAGGCGGCAGGGCGGGGAGCCGCTTGGCCCGGCGCCCGGCGCGCCCGGGGGTCTGGTCGGCCTTGGCTGCATCAATACCTGGCCGCAATATTCGATATCGACCGGATGCTGCGC
>CAYYMW010000661.1:0-2112 GCA_964472515.1 uncultured Verrucomicrobiota bacterium
GGCATGCAAGGTGCTTGCCCCATCGGGGCATGACACGCGTGTTTGCCCCGCTTGTGTCGCCGGTGGGGCGTTGTTATGCTGCGCCAGAAGTGAAGCGAACGCATCGATTGCCGGCGGTCCTGCGGCTGGCTTTTTGGGCCATTCTGGCGCTTTTCGGAGCGTCCCTGCAGCCCCGGTGCGCCGAACCGGCGGGCGGAGGGGCGTCGGCGCCGCGCAAGCCCGCCAATGTGCCGGGAGGGGAGATTTTCGAGGAGCCCACGGTGCTCGATTTTCGCTTCCTGCTGGCCAAGACCAACCTGACGGCGTTGCGAAACCACCCGCGCGAATACGCCCCCGTGACCGTCGTGGTCAACGGACAGACCTTCACGAATGTCGGAGTCAAGTTGAAGGGGGCGGCGGGGAGTTACCGCTCGGTGGACGACCACCCGGCCCTGACCCTGCACTTCAGCAAATGGGCCGCCGGCCGCCGTTTGTTCGGGCTGCGCCGCCTGCACTTGAACAACTCGGTGCAGGACGAATCCCGGATGAACGAATACCTCGCGAGCGAAATGTTCCGCGCCGCCGGAGTGCCGACCCCCCGGGTCGCCTGGGCCACGGTACACATCAACGACCGCGACCTGGGCGTCTACGTGCTCAAGGAGGCGTTCGAGACCGAGTTTCTTCGGTTCTCCTTTGGCTCAAGTTCCGGAAACCTCTACGACGGCGGCTTTGTGAGGGATATCGATCAGGAATTGGAGCGCGACTCCGGGACGGGACCCAACGACCATGCCGATCTCAAGCGACTGCTGGCGGCGGTGCGCGAACCGGACTTGACCAACCGGTGGGAACGCCTGCAGAAGGTGCTCGATGTGGACCGGTTTGCGACCTACGCGGCGCTTTCGGTCATGGTGGTGGACTGGGATGGGTATCCCCTCAACCGCAACAACTACCGCATCTACTTCCGCCCCGAGGATGGCCGGGCCGTCTTCATGCCCCATGGCATGGATCAGCTCTTTCAGCGTTCTTATCTCGAACTCGACGCCAACTGGAACGGGTGCGTGGCGTGGGGCTTGTTCGACACGCCCCAAGGCCAGAAACTCTACCAGGAGCGGTGCCGCCAGGTGTTCACGAACGTCTTTCGCCTGGAACGCATGACCAACACCATCGCCAAGCTGACCGACACGCTCAAGGCGGTGGACCCCGAGTTCGTCCGGCGCGGCAACTGGTTCAGCGACCAAGTGGAAAGCCGGTATCGCGTGCTCCGACGCGAAGAGTGGCTCAAGCCGCTGGCAGCCGCCGCCGGCGCCACCAACCGGGCGGCGGCGAAGCCTTGAAGTGCCCTGCCCTCCTGCGCCATTGCGCCGGCAGATCGTCTGATTGCGAAAAGGCGCTTTGCGCCCAGCAGCTTGTCTGGTGGGACGGGCATAGCCCGGGGAGGCGAGTCGACAAGGCGACAAGGGAGTTGCCCGGTGGGACACCCACCGCCCAGCGCCTCATCGTCCGCACGCACGACTACGCCGACGGCGACTATGTGGTGAGGCAGCGGGTTGGCGCATCCCGATACCGGAGGGCGTGGCTACCTGGTCCAGGCATGTACCGTGATCAGGGTGTTGGCGGGCAAGCCCACCGGGATCACCACGCTGGCCGGATTCGAAACCGAATTATTGATGTTCGTCTCGATGCTGATTCTCCGGCCGCTGTCCGGGGTCAGGGTGAGCCGAATGGGCACATCCGCGCCAAAGTCTCTTGCCTGCACCTTGATCGTGCGGTTGGTATCGGAGCCGAAGGGTAATTGGAAGCGCACCGGGTTGCCCGTGCCCACTGCGATCGGCTGGCCGGCCGCCTCGACAATGTCGAGTCGGGGAACCACGGAAGGCTCCACGAACATGTTGGCGCCGACGGTCGTCGGACCCTGAAAACCCAGTTGCAGCGCCGTCTTGTCGAGGCAATCGATCCGGATGCGGCCGTCCCCGCCACCGCTGCCGCCCCCGTTCACGTTGACGGAGCCCTGCCCCTCAACACGGGGCGCCAGCAGCCGAACCGCCCCGCCGCTCCCACCGTTGTGGGAACTCCCTCTCCAAGGGCCACCCTGGGCTAACACGGTGCCGGTGATCCTGATCTTGGTGTTGGAGG
>CAYYMW010000662.1:0-2094 GCA_964472515.1 uncultured Verrucomicrobiota bacterium
CAGATGGTTGCACGAAGAGATCGTGCCGAGGGCAGGATCGTGGCCGACGCCCAGCGAAGCAGGCGCGGCCCGGCTGGCGATGGGCACCCCCGGCTACCTGAACAACCGGCTCTACCGCTGGCGGAAGGGACTGCTCCGATGAGTATACAATACCATGAACCGACCCCTTTATGGCCGTGGTCCCTGGACGGTGTGCCTGGGGGCCTGGGCGGCGGTGCTGGCCGTGCGAGTGAACGTTCGCCTCCTCCACCGGGTACGCCAGTGTTGGGCAGTACAACTATTATCAGCCAGGCTCATGGGACGACGGAAGGTGGCAGCCGGGAGAATGGAATGCGATGCAGTTCGCCGAGTCCGGCGGCAACTGGGTCGCCCCGCCCCCGCCCAGCGGAGGTTATCTGGCGGGCATCACCAACGCGGCCGGCTGGCTGTCGATGGTGCCTGGGCCCGTGGGGACTATCGCGGGCCTTGTCAACGGGGTCGGCGCCGCCCTGGCCACCGTTGGACTGGGAGCGCTGGCCAAGCTCGGAACTCGCGCTGCAAGGAGCACTGAGACTATTGTGCGGAGGATGAGTGCCGTTGAAGCGGAGGCTACCGTTGCCGCACGTGGTCTAGTCCCCAAAGCCGGTAGCAGCGCCGCGAAGTGGGTGTCGGCCGGTGCTGCCCAAAGGAGCTTGCCAAAGGCCGGGCACGAAGTTACGGTAAGCATGCAAGTTGAGGCGGGAACAACGGATTGGTTAAGAAGCCTGTCGGTCGATTTTTCGAAGGTCAAAGGGGAGGCTGCGCTGCCAGGCGGCGTCTTGACGAAGGGAAACGAGCCAGGCGCGTTCGGAATAGGCAAGGATGTATTGCAGCAGTTCAACGGAAAAGTCATGAGTGCTAATGTCCAATGAAGGGCAGCGGAAAGCAGATACTGATGAGCGTCTTGAAGGAACTCTCCACCAGACGAGTTCCCGACACGGAATTGGACAAGGCCACCAGCCGGATTCGCGCCGCGCTGCTCTGGCATGGTTCCAGTTCAGAGGACAACTTTAGGCGCGCACGGGTCCTCCGATGGGCGAATTCGCCAGGCAATGGCGTGGTTGAGCGTCAGGGGCTTGCGACGCAGAGCGGGCGATTACTTCTCTCCGATTTCTTGGAGACGATGTTTGAAATGCCAGGCATGCAACGTTACATGCTTGAGAGCTTCGAGGGGCTTTCGGAGGAGGATTACGAAGCTGCAAAGTGGGCGCTGTGGTGCTTAGTGTCAGCACCACAGATGTTTTCTGAGCTCTTGGAGGTTGAAGCAGCAAACGATGACGAGCTACAAGTCGAAAAGTGGATCGAGGATATGAGGGAGAAGTATGATTTCTTTACTGGAAATGACTGAGAACTACAAGTGAACCTCACACGCCAACCATTACAAGAAACGTGCCGGGGAAAACCGATTGGGCGCTGGAACAGGTGAGGCTTCCCAAGCCCGCCACGAGATGGCTGCCCCAAGTTAGGACGTTCGCTGTCGCGAAACGTGGTCTCGGTTAGGAACCCTTCGCAAAGCGAAGGAAAGTTCACCTACATCAGACTGAACATCCTAACCCCGATTCGGAATCGGGACTGTCCCGGTTACACAGGGGCGTGGTTGGGAGCTTTTTCACTCGGCACGCCCGGTTCGCCTTCGGTCATGGATGCGACTGTGCCAGCTATGTCGGTATCGTGTGTGTGCCAAGCCAGCGAGATTGTCAATGCTGCACAGCGGGAGCGGGTCAGCTTGAGGGGGCGTGGCCGAACGAGCGGGCGTCGCAGGCATATCTGATCTGTGGCCGGGCTGAGGTAGTTACTTATAGCCAAGCAGCCCTGCGTACATCGCAAGGTGGCAATGTCAGGGGACTGTGGTCTGCTCCGAGTGCCGGGATCTCCGGTCTCGCTGGCAGCACCAGCACCCCGTCGCGTACCAGTCCTGAAAGAGACGACCCATGGCTGACAAGAAGTCACCACCCTGGACCGCGAAGGAGCTTGCGCTCCTTGGCACCATGCCCGATCCCGAGCTGGCCCGCCGACTGGGGCGCACCCGCAGCGCCGTCCAACTCAAGCGTCATCGGCGGGGCATCCGGATGTTCC
>CAYYMW010000663.1:0-2092 GCA_964472515.1 uncultured Verrucomicrobiota bacterium
GATCGGGGCGGTGAGGCCCTGGTCGAGCATGCGGGCGGGAAGTTCGGGCTTGCGGGTCAAGGCGCGGCGGCGGAACGGGCTGGTGAGCAGCTTGAGGATGTCCCGCTTCTTCATGTGCCGGCTGAACGTGCGCAAGAGCTTCCAAGTCTGCAGGGGACGGCACGCCAGGCGGCGTCCGAACAGCAGGCCGTAACCCTTCATGCGGACCTGGTTCAAGACCTCGCTGGGGAGGACGGTGGGGTCGATGTCCGAGCACTTGAACCATTTGTGCCAGTCGCGGGTGTCGTCGATGATGCCGCGCTGGACATATTCGTCCCACAAGGGGGTGCCGCGGTAGACGCAGAGGCGGTTGAAGCCGTAGGTATCGAGCTTGAGCCGGGCGGCGAAGCGGAAGCTCTCCATGATATCGGCGGCGGTTTCGCCTGGTGTGCCGATGAGGAAGAAGCCGTGAACGCGCTCGATGCCCTGGCGCTTGGATTCGTCCACCGCGCGGTCGATCTGGGCGAGGGTCTGGCGTTTGCCGAGGCGGTCGAGGACCTTCTGGGTGCCGGCCTCGACGCCGTAGGCCAGGAAGTTGCAGCCGGACTTGACCATTTTGGGCAACTGGTCGATGGCGGCGGAATCGACGCGGCCCTCGCAGCCCCACTTGAACTTCAGCCCGCGCTGGATGATGCCGTCGCAGATGGCCTCGATGCGCTGCCGTTTGACGAGGAAATGGTCGTCGGTGAGGTAGATGGAGCGGTAACCGGCATCGCTGAGTTGCTGCAGTTCCCCCAGGACGTGCTCCGGGGAGCGGGCCCGCCATTTGCCTTCGGAGAGCGAGGGGATGTCGCAGTAGACGCAGGTATAGGGGCAGCCGCGGGTGGTTTGGACGGTGCAGAAGCGGTCGAGCGAGAGGACGGCGGGAACATCGAGCGGGAGGGACTCGATGTAATCGATGGGCAGCGTGGTGCGGTCGGGGTAGGGGAATTGGTTAAGGTCGCGAATGAGCGGGCGGGCCTCATTGACCACCACCCGCGTGCCGTCGCGCCAGACCAAGCCGGCCACGGCGGCGGGACGGTCCAGGTGCGCGAGGTAGTCGGGCAGAAGCTCCTCGCCCTCGCCGGCGCCGACGCAGTCGATGGCGGGGCAATCCTGGAGGATGCGGTCGCCGTTGAAGGTGGCGAACGGCCCACCCACGATGATGGGGATGTTGGGGGCCGCGGCCTTGAGGGCAGCGGCCATGGCCTTGGTAACCGGATAGGTGGTGGTGGAGAGGAAGGAAAGGGCGATGAGGTCCGGCTTCTCGCGTTGGGCGGCGGCGGCGATGTCCGCCGTCTGCATCTCGGGGTGGCAGGTATCGAACATCCGCACCGTGTGCCCGTGCTGGCGCAAGACCGGGGCGAGCGTCTGGATGCCCAACGGCGGGAAGGCCATGATCTTGAGCCGGCCGTTGTCGGGGCAGGAGCGGACGAGGTCCTCAGGCAGCAGACGGTAGTAGTCCTTGTCCTGAACGAAGACGAGAAAGACCGTCATGAGACCAACGCCCTGGTGGAGGGTGGGAGCAAGGGAGCGTTCGCGAACCGTCCGGGGAGGCTGCCTCCGGCCCCTGCCAAACACGGCGGCACGCGCAATCCGAACCGGTGTTCTGGGGGCGCGTCTGGATGCTTCAGGGTTCCGAATATCACGGATGGAATCTCCTTGTTTTTGGCCTCTGCCGCAAGGCAATTCGCCGAGGCGCGGCGGCTTGCGGGGCCGAACCGGCGGCCCTCGGCGGGGCATGAACGACGGATCGGCGTGAATCCGGGGTTGTCGCCGGGGCGTGAATCTGGTTGGCTGGGCCGCGCCAAAGCCATGCAACGGCACGCCTTCAGTTTCCGGTTGCTGCCCCTCAGCGCGCGGTTGACTCCCGCGCTGGTCCGGCGTCTGCCCGGCGCATCGGCTTTTCCAGACTCGCCGAATCCCGACGCCCAGTATCCGATGAGACCGCTTATGAGATCGCTTCTGTCTGACCATGCTTGCGCGCGGGCCGCGCAGAGCCTCCTGGCAGGCCTGCTGGCCTGCGCCGCGACCGCCGGCGAGAAAGCCGCCCCGGCCAAAACCACCCCCCAAC
>CAYYMW010000664.1:0-2080 GCA_964472515.1 uncultured Verrucomicrobiota bacterium
TTCACTGAGAGTGCCGGAGAGGTTCCGGCACTCCTTGGGAGATCTTGCTAGGGCACGTTCACAAACACCGGGTTCGAGTAGAACCAGAGGTCCGTCCAAGCCTCGGCGTCGCCCGTCAGCGGGTTCGCATCGTCGCGTTTCGGATCGCCGTTGGCGTAGATGTCAGCGTTGTCCACGCCGTAGGGTTGGTTGGTGCCGCGCAGGCGGAAGTAGCTGTCCTTGGTCACCGTGAGGAAGACCTTGGCGGTGCGCCAGCCTTGGGCGTCCACCGGCAGTTGCTGCACGTTGGCGATGGTCGCCACCTTCTTGGCGGAAGGATTGCTCGGCACGTTGTAGTTGGGGTCGGCCGGAGGAACCAGGCCGGTCACGTCGCCTTGGATGATGTCGATGTGATCAAGCACCGGCACGTCGCCATTGTTGTTCATATCGGGGCTGTGAAAGCGGACGACCACCGCCATCTTGCCGGGGCGCCCGTTCAGCGTCTCGCCCATGGTCGCCTTGCGCCAGAGGTTCTGTCCCGGAGGCGGGGCCTGCACGGTGAAGTCAAGGCCGTCGATCAGATCGCCTTCCACCACGAAGCTGTTGCCCGAGCGGAGGCCGTCCAGAATTGCCTGAGGGTCGTTTCTGTCGGAAACGTAGGTGTGCGTCTTCTGGTATTCCCCGGGCCAGTAATCGGCGCCAGCATCGTTATGGAAGTCGGAACTGGCAAACAGCCACCACGCGCGCCCCTCGCCCAGCATGGCATCCCAAAGGCCGCCGATCTGGGCAGCATAGGCGCCGCAGCCGCCAAAGGTGCCCCCTCCCACGGAGTTGTTCTGTCCGGGGGTTCCGTTGCCATACTCACCGCGATTGTTGGACCGTTGGTGCCCCGGCATGCTCTCGAAACCGAACGCTACGGTCGGCGCGGCGTTGTTGAAGTCCCGGAAGGCACCGATCGAGTTCTGGCTCTTCCGCTCGGGGTGGGCAAAGACGACCCAACTGTCGTTGGGATGGTTGGCTCCGAGCCAGGAGACGGCTTGAACAGCTTTGGCATGTCCGGAGAGGACGCTCTTCGTCCAGCCTTGCGCGGCGCCGCCGATCGTGTCGGCGTCGCCGTTGTCGAACATGTACTCGAAGGCCGCGACATCCACGACGTCGGGATTGGACTGGAACTGGTTGCCGATGATGCCCACGCTGCAGTGTTCGTGACCCGGGACATTCCACTCGAAGGCTTGGAAGACCGTCTTCTGCGGGTAGTGCTGACGCGCGTCCAAGACGTCCAGGAAGGAGAAGTCGCGAATGCTCTGCCAGCGCCACATGTTCCGATGGCCGCCGGAGCTGGAGACCGTACCCAGGATCGGATTGGGCGTGTACGAATCCCAATACACTGTGGTGCCCAGATCGTTGCCGGAGAACCGCCCGTCCCGGTTGAAGCCGCCGCCATGTTCGGAATTGGCCCACCAATCGAGGCCGAAATCGACGTTCGACTGTAGGACTCGGGAGATGCTGTACGAGCCATCGGTATACGTGGAGTGCTGGTGGAAGTCGCCTGTCACCCAGCCAGGTTGGGGGACATAGACGGATCCAAACAAGGAAGGGACGCTTACGGCCATAGCACCCGCCATGGCACCCAAGTGGGCGACGAGACGTTTCTTCGCGGGTTTCATGTTGATAATCTTGACGTTAGGTTTGGTTGCACAAGTCGCGCCGCTGGCGGCGGCGCGACCCTATCCGCAGTCGGCGGGCTGGCATGCCATCCGGCACTCCAGCCCCTGCACGCGTGCCTATGGGGCCATGGAGAGGTGTGGAAGCGCTAGTGAACCGTTGACGGGTATTGGTGCGATTTTGATCTTATCCCGCGTGTAACCGAATCGTTGTTCCCGCGCCGCAAAAGGCGCCGAAACCATGGGATTCGGACTTACCGCCGGAGGTCTTCGGGACCGCTTCTGGCGGGCGTGGGGGAAACCACCTCCGCTGCCATCGACGAGCCTGAAGCTCTGTATTCCGAAGGACTTAGACCTGTGTGACGCTTGAAGAGGTGGTTGAACTGCCAGATCGACTGAAAGCCCGCCGCATAGGCCACGTCGGTGATGCGGAGTTT
>CAYYMW010000665.1:0-2080 GCA_964472515.1 uncultured Verrucomicrobiota bacterium
CGTGCTCCGCCTGGGTGAGGACTCCCAACCGCCCAAGCTCAGCGTCGCGCTCGAGGGAGGTCTCTTGCGCGTCTCCTGGCCAACCGTCGCTGGCTACACCTTGGTAAGCAGCGCGGCCTTGCCCGCCACGGAATGGTCGCCGGTGGCTATCCAACCGGTAGACGCGGACGGGCAACGCGTGGTCACCATCCCATTGGAGGAAGGCGCCCGCTTCTATCGACTCGGGCGATAGTCGCGGAAGCGCGGACGGTGCTTGGCAAGGTACACTTGCTGGAGCGGCCCCTTCCGCCGGCGGCGGAGCCGCTTGTCTGGATTGCCGGTGTGCCCCACCGCCGCCGCGCCGTTCCCCAAGCCGGGCGGGTTTCTCCGCGGCCTTCCTTTCCAACAGGGTTCTGCCGTCCTTTCGTCAGGATGGCTGTAACTTCCGACGGCTTTGCGGCTCTGGACAGAGAGTCGCGGGGCCAGTGTGGCGCCCGTGGCCAGGCAGCCCGGATCGGCTGAGCCACCGCTGGCGGTGAAGGGCAGCGGGGGGTGGGTCCGGTGCGGCGGCCAGTTGAGGCACGGTTGAACTCATGATTTATCTGATACTCAGTGTGGGCATCGGCGCCGGAATCGGCGCGGCGATGGGCTATTTCGGGCGCTGTTCCTCCGGGGCGTGTCCGCTGACGGCGACGTGGCATCGCGGCGCGCTGTTTGGCGGGTTGACCGGCCTGCTGTTCTTCCTGAGTTCGGGGGAGGGGCTGGGAGGCCGGGGCAAGGAGGTGTTTCACGATCCCAACAGCCCGGTGAAAGCGATCGGCGAGCAGGATTTCGAGGCGGAGGTGCAGCAGGCAAAACTGCCGGTGTTGATCGACTTCTACGCCACGTGGTGCGGACCCTGTCGCCGGATGGCGCCGCAGTTGGATGCCGTGGCCAGGGAGTTCGAGGGGCGGATCAAGTTCGTGAAGGTGAATATCGACGAGGCCCCGAAGTTGGCGCAACGCTTCGAGGTGCAAGCCGTGCCCACCCTGGTCTGGCACGCGCAAGGCCAGGTGCGCGAGGTCATCGTCGGGGGGCAGACAGCGGACCAATTGCGGAGCCGGTTGGCGGCGGGTCTGGCCCCAAGCGGAACGACGACCAGGTAAGGGCTCGACGGCCGGGCTGCCACGCCCCACGGATACCGGAAGCGCTCACTGCCCCCGGTTGGCGCGCCGCCGGATGAACCATCCCGCGCCGAGAATGGCGACGGCCAGCGTGCCGACGACATAACGCGGTTGTTGCCAAAGGGGCAGGCTCTCCGCCAGCGCGCCCGCGGCTGGAAGGGAGCCGATGTGCGGCTTGCCTGCCGGCGGTTGGGCCGCGGCGTGGTTGGTGAGCAGGGTGTTTGGCGGTGAGGCGGATTGCGGCCGACCAACCGCAACGTCCGCCGCGGGGCCCGTCGGCCGCGCGGCGCCTCCCCGGGCCACGATCCGGCCGACCTCCAGCTTTACGAGGGGGTTTTCGGGGTCAAAGCCGAGATTCTTCACCAGTTGCGTCTGGAGTCCTTCATCCCACCGCACCGGGAGGCGGGTGCCCAGGGTCCACGCGATGTCCAGCCCACACTCGCAGTCCGCGCCGATGAACGAGAGAATCCGGCTGAGATTGCGCGAGGTGATCTCCTCGTCCTTCATCAAGGGCCCGATCCACCGCGACCGGCCGTAGATCACCGCCGCATGCGGTCCGCCCGTCTCGTTGGTTCCAAGGCCGAGGCTCCAGAGCAGCACCTTTTCCCGCTCGAACGCGCTCCGGGCGAGGACCTGGAGGACCGGTGGCTTGGCGATCGCTTTGGGCATGGCTTTCATTTGCCCGGTGATGTCGGCGATGGCGTCCGCGATTGCCTGGCGGGCGCGGGTGTTCTTGTCCGGGTCGTTGCTTTCGACCAGCAGCACGACGCCAAAGGCCTCGGCGGCCGCCTGGCCGAGGGCCGTCCGGGCCGGGGAGTCTGCAATCGTGTCCAGCACCTCGCCCAGGGTGTCCCGGAAGGGCCTCGCTGGCTGCGTCAGGGAAAACGGCAACGCCTGCCCATCGGGGGAGACCAGGACCGCCGAGGGATCGGCCGACG
>CAYYMW010000666.1:0-2079 GCA_964472515.1 uncultured Verrucomicrobiota bacterium
GACTGCCCCACCCGCGCCTGGGCCACCTTGCGGGCCATGGCCGGGTCGGCGTTGGTAACGGCCGCGAGGGGGAGTGGCGGATAGACCTCGAAGAAGAGATCGGTGGCCTGGAGGCTGCGCAGGTAGGCCACGATTTCCAGGGCGGCGGGCTTGGGGAGAATCTCCCAGCCGGGTGACGGCGCGTGCGAATCCGGCAGGACCAGTGCGTTGGGAGACGGTCCTTGGCCGGTGGCCAGACGGCGGCGCTCGAAGAGCTGGGCATGGGCGGGCATCAGGGCTTCGGGATCCGACACGCGCGGGTCGAAGAGGCGCAGGAGCAAGGCGGTGTCGTTGGTGGCGCGGAGGCCGAGGTTGGCGAGGTCGGGGCCCAGGCGAAGCGAGCCGAGCAAGAGGGGTTGGTCCTGGAGGTAATCGCGAGCGACCGTGCGACGGGAGCCCCAGCCGCGTTCGAGGTCCGCCGCCTCGTTCAACGCACGGACTTGGCGCGTGTGGCAGTGCTGACAGCCTTGGGCGAGACAGGCCCGGGCTCCCCGCGCGGCTTCTCCGGAACGGGCAAGCGGGTAGTTCTGTCCGGTCTGCTGGATGACGGCCATGGGGAGGTTCCCCAGTTGGACCGCGGGCAGATACAGGGTCACCAACGATGGGAGAAGCACCATCAGCAGGATGCCCAAAGCGGTGGGGAGGTGCCGGTTCATGGGCGTGCCTCCGGTTGGCTGGAGGTGGCACCGCAGAATTGCCGCCACCGGGGGAGGTGCCGTTCCCGGATGATCTGCCAGAACCACCGCCGCAGATGGTGGAGCAGAAGGGTCGCGCCGAGCCAGGAGAGAAGGCAGCCGACGGCGGCCAGCCACAGGAAGGGGCGCAGTTGGCCGGCAACCACTTTGAGAGCCTGGTGGGGATCGTACAAGGCCAGGCCTTGTACGATGCCGCCGGAGATCAAAACCACCGAAACGAGCAAGAGCCCGCCAAACAACCAGCGTAGCGAGCCTTTGCAGCCCGGGGCCGCTTCGGCGTCGTCTCCAGCAAAGCTCGAGAGCGCAGGCAGGAGGCCGGCGAGCAGGGCGGCCGTGGCAAAGCCAGCGATGGAGAGGCAGTCTATGCCGGGTTGCACAAGGGTGAGTTGGGTGATCTGGCTGACACTGGCGAAGCTGTTGGCAATTTCGAGTAAGCCGCCCGCAAAGAAGAACAGCAGGGCGTGGCGCATCGCCAGGTGGGCGGCGCGGGGGCTCAGGTGGGCCTTCTGCCGCCAGAGGCCCACGCGGAAGAGGAGTCGCAAGATGAGCAACGGCAGGAGGGTCAGAACCGTGCCCACCACGCCGAGGCTGGGCATCCAGGCGGGAAAGGGGCCGCCAAAGTGGCGATGCATCCCGCCCAGCGCGCCGAAGAGTCCCAGGGTCCAGAACGAGAACCACGCCAGCCCGTGGCTGGGCAGGGGCTTATGGGTCAGTTGGGGCATCAGGTAGAGGAGGACGCCCAAACCCATGAAGTCGATCCAGAACACCCGCAGGTTCTGCCCGAGCCATGTGGCGGCCACCGCCTGAAGCACGCCGCGCAGGGAGCCCATTTCCGCCAGGAGTGAAGCGGCGAGCAACAGCATGGGGAACACCACCATGCCGGTGAGGAGAAACCACTGTTCGACGCCGAGGGCCGAAACCGCCCGGCCAGCGACCGTCTGGAGGGCGAGCCCAGCCAGTCCGAAGCCAGCGATCATCAGGGGCAGGGCCGCGTAGCGAGGGAGTTCGAGCCACGCGTTGCCGGTGGCGTCGCCGCTCAGGATGCCGATGATGCCCAAGACGAGCGCGCCGTTCCAGACCAGCGCGCAAGCCATGGCAGCCGCTGGAAGGGCCACCCGGCTGCGGCAGAGCCGGGCGGTGATCCACAGCCCCAAGGCGAAGCTGGCCTGGGAGGCAAAGCCGTAGAGAAAGGCGCTGGTGGTCGCGGGCAGGAGGCGGCCGTAGGCCAAGCCGCTCCAGCCTGCCAGCCCACCTGGGAAAAGGAGCCGGAGGGCGGTGGCAGAGCCCAGGGCACCGGTAATCCAAAGCCATCCGAGGGCACACAGAAGCATGAGTGTGCCCGGCC
>CAYYMW010000667.1:0-2062 GCA_964472515.1 uncultured Verrucomicrobiota bacterium
AAGGCCCGCCGGGCGTACTCGTAGTCGACGTCGCACAGGGCCGTGATCTGGAAGCCCGCCTTTTCGCACCCCTGGAGCTGGCCGTAACCGACTCCGCCGACGCCGACGCCCGCCAAAGCCAGACGGTCGTTGGGGCCGGCCACTCCCCGGCCGAGCGCGCGGCGCGGAAGCACCGTGACCGCGGCCGCGCCGGTCGCCGCGGTCAAGAGGGTTCGTCGCGAGAGGCCGTTGGCCGATGGCGTCATTGTCTCCTCCTCCAGAGTGAAGCCGGTCCGAGAGGCGATCCTGAGATTGCGATCCGAGCCTAGTGCCTGGCGCGCGGTGTTGTCAAGCGCGGCGGGCCTGTGGGTGCATTTCCGTTTCTGTGGGCCTTAAGTCGCCTGGACAAGCCGTCCTGATCCTGCCGCGCGGCGGTGCGGGCGAGGACGCTGCCAGTTGCGGTTCCAGCGGTCGTCGTGGCTCAATTGTGCGGCGCGCAGTTGAAGCATCGCTTCGGCGCCGCCTTCGAGCCAGAACTTCTCCGTCCCTTTGACGCGACGGTTAATCTGCTTGATCGTGGACTCGACCGGAGCGCTACTGACCGGCAGGCCCAGGCGACGGTACTCCGGATACTTCATCCGTTCGCGGTTGTTCGTTACGTAGGTGAGCGTCTCGTCGACGGTTTGCTTTCTGGCCGCGGCAGCCGCGCCTTTCTTCGCCAACTCCGCCTTCGCGGCGCGTAGGCCAGCCAACAGCGTGCCAACCTTTCCCGACCACGCCCAGCGGAGCCACTGCTCATAGGTCTTCCAACCCTGCGCCGCATCCACGCCGCGATAGGCATGCGCCGCGTCATAGAGGTAGGCCAGCAGATGCAGGAAGTCGAGAATCGCCACAAATCCCGCGGGCAGCAGGTGCATTTCGTGGATGGACCAGTTGTACGCTTGGCCGTCGCAGATGCAGCCTTTGCGTGCCGCGCGGTCCAGTCCGCGGCGATGCACTTCGGCCGCCACTTGCCAGCCGAACACGTCGCTGTTCTCCATTGTGGCCACCACCGTCCGCACCTGCATCCGCTTGGCTTTGGATGTCCTACAGCGCTTGGGGCGTTTGCCGCGTCGCTTCTTCCTGCCCCTGTTTCGCTCCTCTTCAGCTCGTTCCAGCGCAGGACGACTGCGGCGTTTGACGTCCGATGCCAAACGGGCCGCTTCCGTGGGCTCCAAGAACTTGGACGGCGGTTCGGGCTGCGGGTCCGTGTCCTGCGCCTTGGTCGAAAGCGTCAGGCAGCACGCCACCTTCGATTCCCGCCAACTCGCCTCCTTCACGCCCCGCCCGCTGTCTTCGGCGCGCGTCTGCAAGCGGCCGCCATCGAGCATCACCGCCGCTGCTCCACGCGGCGGCTCCTTGTAGGTTCGCTCCAGCTTCCGCTCGCGAAACTTCTCCACCTCGGCGTCGCGAAACTCGGCCCACTCGTCGCCGATCCGCTGGCTCAGCCGCTGCAAATGCGTCGCGCTGATCTTCACCTCGGCCAATTCCCGAAGGTCGTCGCTCGCCTCGGCGAAGGACGCGGCCTTGCTCGACTGGCGAACTCCCATGGCGAGCACCTTAGGACTAAAATCTTCCGTTCCCAGACGCAATCGCACGTCCAGTGGAAAAAAAAATGATCCGGCACTTTGCGCAGCGCCAGCGTTGACGACGCATGTGAACTTCCCCCGCGCGCGTCGCGACCGTGCGCTCGACCAACTTCTCGCCCTTGCGGACCGCTGGTTCTCCCGGTTGGCCGCATTTGGGACAGCACGTTGTTGACGCTTCCGCCGGTTCGACGGCCGCGTCCCGGGCCACATTTTCCTCCAACAGGAACGCCGCCAGTTCTTTGCCGATCAGGACCGCCATATCCTCCCGCTCGGTAAACGTCACCAATTCCTCCTCGCTCTTTCCCCCGAACATCCGCTCAAACGCCGACTCTGTCCGCTGCTTCCACCGTGCCCGAAGTGCTGCTGTCTTGCCATCCATGGCTAATCTCCGCCTTGTGCCCGTTCCAACCTGACCAAAACCGTGGCCAGTCTAGCGGAAAACTGCCCGCGCAGAA
>CAYYMW010000668.1:0-2041 GCA_964472515.1 uncultured Verrucomicrobiota bacterium
GCTTGGAGCATCCCGCGCCCGCACGTCCTGCCCGTGGCCGAGGTGCCGCAACCGGACGGGCCAACCCTTCAGGCCCATCCTCCCTTGATGGCATAGCGCACCAACTCGGCGGTGGAATGCAGATTCAATTTGCGCAGCAGACGCGTCCGATAGGTGCTGACGGTCTTGACGCTCCGGCACAGCTCAGCAGCCACCTCCGAAACGGTCTTCCCCGTCCCCAGTTGGCGGAGCACTAGAAACTCGCGGTTCGAAAGCGATTCCGCCGAGGGACGACCGGCGTTGTCCACGGAGAGGAGGGCGAGCCGGGAGGACATCTCGTGGCTGATGTAGCGCTCCCCGGCCATCACCGTTTGCATGGCCTTGCGCAGCTCGTCGAGGGGGGCGCCCTTCTCGACGAAACCGGACGCTCCGCTCTGCAGGGCGCGTCGCACCAACGCCTCATCGACGCAACCGCTCACCATCAGCGCGCGCAGCTTCGGGTCCGCCTGCCGCATCTCGGTCAGCACGTCAAGCCCGCTCCGATCCGGCAGCCCAAGATCCAGCAGAACCAGGTCCCACCGCCCTTGCCGGATGAGTTCCAACGCGGTTACCGGCGCCATTCGGGACGCCAACCGGGCCGCCCTTGAGATGTACGCTTGTGGCATTGAGGACCTGATCGGCCACCCCCCAGGCCGGCTCGGCGTTCCCAATACCCCCTACAGCAGCCAAGCGGGACTGGACCATATTCGCCGCGCCCTCGCCGAGGGACCACAACTGTTCGAGTGGCAGGCCCGCCATCAGAGCGGGGAGGACTTCTGGACGGAGGTGGCGCTGCGCAGTTCGGTGATCGGTGGACAGCCGTGTGTGCTGGGCGTGGCGCGCGACATCACCCAGCGAAAACGCACGGAGGAGTCCTTGCGGCAGGTAACCGACCGGCTGATCCTGGCCACCAATGCGGGAGGGGTGGGCATCTGGGATTATGACGCGGTGAATCAGCAGTTGGTGTGGGATGAGCAGATGTACCGCCTGTACGGCCTGGCGCCAAAACCCCAGGACAACGCTTCGCCGGCTTGGGACGCAGGCCTTCATCCGGATGACCGTCAACGCTGCCATGTGGAGGTCCAGCGGGCGCTTCGCGGAGAGCGGGTGGACACCGACTACCGCATCGTTTGGCCCGATGGCACCACTCACAGCCTCCGCTCGGTGGCGACGCTGCGGTGCGATGCTGCCGGGCAAATCCTCCATCTGGTCGGCACCAGTTGGGACATCACCGCGCAGAAGCAGCTGGAGGAGCAGTTGCGCTTGAGTGAGGAGAACTTCCGCACCTTCTTCGATTCGATGACCGACATGATCATCGTGGGGGGGCACGATGGTCACATTCTGCACACCAACGCGGCCGTCACGCAGACGCTGGGCTACACGGCGTTGGAACTGGCCTCGCTCCATGTCCTCGATCTTCATCCACCAGGCCGGCGGCAGGAGGCCCAACAGAGCCTCGCCGAGATGTTCCGGGGCGAGCGGCAGAGCTGTCCCCTGCCCCTGGCCCACCGGAATGGCAGCGAGGTGCCGGTGGAAACCCGGGTATGGTTCGGGCGATGGAACGGCATCGACTGCATCTTTGGCGTTTCCAAGAACCTGACCGTCGAGCAGGAAGCCCAGGCGCGCTTCGAGCACCTCTTTCGCAACAACCCGGCCCTCATGGCCCTGACCACGGTGCCGGACGGCCGGTTCTTCGACGTCAACAACGCCTTCCTGAAGAGCCTGGGGTATTCCCGGGAGGAGGTCCTTGGCCAGACCGCCTCCGAGCTGGGGCTGTTGCCGGACTTGGAGCAGCAGGCGGCCGTTGCGGAACAACTCGGCGCAAGCGGGCGCGTGGCGGATCTCGAACTCCAGTTGCGCCGCAAAGACGGAGTCATCGTGCACGGCCTGTTTTCGGGCGATGTCAAAACTCTTTAGAAATGTCCCCTGTTTAACTCACGACAGAATGTCCCCTTTGGGGGTTGGTTTCCCCTCGCCCCCTTCCTGGCTTGTTGCGTTTTCCAGAAGGGCTTGCCCCAGCCCC
>CAYYMW010000669.1:0-2035 GCA_964472515.1 uncultured Verrucomicrobiota bacterium
GAGGATTTCTGGGCGGCGCGTACCTCGTAGCCCCCCCTTTTTATCTCGTGCACCCGCGCCACCTCATTTCCGGCGTCGCATGGTCTTCTGTGGATTTCCCTGTCTTCCCTACCGCGGCCACCGGATATAGCCCATCGCTTGGCGTGTTACCCCACCCAAGCGGCCACGCCGAGCACTACGGCATTGGCGTAGACGGCGGCGAGCACATCATCCACCGTGATGCCCCAACCGCCGGGCAGGGCCTGACTGCGCCCCACCGGCCAGGGCTTGAGGATATCGAAGAAGCGGAAGGCAGCGAAGCCGGCGAGGAGGATGAACCAGTGACGGCCGCCGTAGAAGAGTGCCGGCGACAGTCGCTGCCCTTGCCCCAAGGTAGCCCAGAGCACCCAGCCCAGGAAGGTGAGCGGGATGGCACAAATCTCATCAAGTACCACCGAACCGGGGTCGGTTTGGTGCAACATCCGCTCGGCCACGCCACAGGCCCACACGCTCAGGGCGATGGTCACCAGGCAGCCCAGTCCATAAGCCCAGAGGCTCCCCGAGGCACTCAGCACCAGCATCCACAGCACTCCGGCCAGCGAGCCGAAGGTTCCCGGGGCAAACGGAGCGCTGCCGCTGCCGCAGCCTTGGGCCAGCCAAAGCAGCCAACGGCTGCCCCTGAAGCTGGCGCCCTTGGTGTCCCCGGAGGGAGGCTGTTGGGAACTCGCCATCGTGAGGAAGCACGGCCGTGCCGCGCCTAGAGGTCCTTGGCGTAGAGGTGACGGTTGCGCCAGAGATAGAGGAAGCCCGAAGCGAACGTGAGCACCACCGTCATCCAGATCGAAACCTGGGTGAACTCGGTGACCCAAGGCCGTCCAAAGAGGTGAAATCCGAAGATCGCGCGCCCCACCGGGCCCCACTCCTGGTAGCTCACGAGCACCAAGATCGAGATGATGGTAACGATCTGGGAAATGGTCTTGTGCTTGCCCAATCGCTCGGCCGCCAGCACCACCTGCTGCGAGGCGGCGAGCAACCGCAACCCGGTGATGGCCAACTCGCGCGCCACGATGATCACCACCATCCAGGCCGGGAGGAAACCGCGTCCCACAAAGGCGATGAAGGCCGAGCAGGTCAACACCTTGTCGGCCATGGGGTCCATCAGGATGCCGAAATTGGTGACAAGGTTGCGACTGCGGGCGATGGAACCATCCATCCAATCGGTGATGCTCGCCGCGACGAAGAGAACCAGCGCCAGCGTCTCGCTGTAGCGGAACTCGGCGAGCAAGACCACCAGGAAGGCTCCGGTGAGCACGAAACGGGAGAGGGTCAGCTTATTGGGCAGGTTCATGCGGGCTCAGCGATCAAATCGTAGTCGGTATGGCCAACGATGCGCACCTTGGCGAACCGTCCCGAGGTCGAGGCGCCGCGAACGTAGACGCGGCCGTCAATGTCGGGCGCGTCGGCCTCGCCCCGGGCCACCGCGTATCGTCCTTTCAGGGCGGGTGCCTTGCCGCCCTCTCCCCGCACCAAACCATGCTCCCAAGAACTCACCTGGGCCTGGGCCAGATCGCGCTCACTCGCGGGCCGCTCCACCAACACTTTGAGGGTCTTTCCCACCTGCGCCGCCGCCCATTCCCGCGACACGCCGCGCTGCAACGCCATCACCTGTTGGCGGCGGGCTTCTTTGATCCGTTCGCCCACGTGGCGCGACATGCCCGCCGCCACCGTGCCGTCCTCCCGCGAATACTTGAACACGCCCAACCGCTCGAACCGGGTCCGATCAATGAACTCCGCCAACGAGGCAAAGTGAGCCGGCGTCTCACCGGGGAAGCCGACGATAAAGGTCGTCCGCAAAGCCACGCCCGGGATACCCGCCCGCAGGCGACGCAGGAGATCCTCAATGAACGCGCGCGAGGTTTCCCGGCGCATCTTCTGCAACATGTCGTCGTGGATATGCTGGAGCGGGATATCGATGTATCGCGCCACCTTGCGGCATTCGGCGATGGTCTGGATCAGTTCTTCGGTCCAATGCGCCGGATGCGTGTAGAGCAGACGA
>CAYYMW010000670.1:0-2020 GCA_964472515.1 uncultured Verrucomicrobiota bacterium
TGCGGGCCTGTTCAACCGCGTACTTCGGACAACCCAATCGGGCCATGACTTCCCGATTGCTGCCCTCGCGCAGGAGGGCTTTGTCCACCTCGGTCCAGCGGGTCAGAGGCCAGCTCGGGGTGTGGGTGGGAAAGCGAACATTCGTGTCTTTCAGCCGCTTGGCTTTGATGGCCACGAGGGAGCGTCCAGTCTGCCGGGCCACTTCCTCGTCGTCGACTTTTCCGATCAAGGCGAGTTCTTCGGGCTTCCAGCGCGGGACGTAATGGAGCATCCGGATGCCCCGCCGATGACGCTTGAGTTGGACGGCGCTGCGGGTGCGCCCCAGTCGGCGGGCCAGTTCGGGATCGGGCATGGTGCCGAGGAGCGCACGCTCCTTCGCAGTCCAAGGTGGTGTCTAGCTGTTAGCCATGGCCGCTCTCTCCCGACACTGTGCCAAATGTCCGGTCCACACCCTCCGCGAGGAGTCGTGAATATGCCAATACCACGAACCGGCCCCTTTTCCGTCACTCGGACGGACAATCAGCCGAGTGCCGACAAAGTTCCGATACCATGAACCGAAACCTTCTCACATTACTGCCCGCCCAGTGCAAACGCTACAACGTTCGTTTGCGCGTCAAAGAAGAAAAAGGCGGTTGAGTTTGCGTCTAGGTGAAACAACACGGTGTAGTGACATCTGCGTGCCTTGGCTACCGCGTCCTCCTTATCTAGGGCCAACCCGCGCGCAACTCTCTCCGCTTCAGCCCCTTGATAAACAGTCGGGCTGCCAAATGCGTTCGTGATCTCTTGGAATGAGCTCTTGCGTGCCACAAAGATGCCTTGTTTCTCTGCTTGCTTGGCTCGATGGGGGCCTAAGGGCCCATACTGCAGTTCATTGTACCCGACCCAGAGGCTGAACGCAAGCAAGACAAGGCTTAGCAGGACAAAGGATGCCGTTACAAACATCCGCAGGCGGGCAGTGACTGTAGAGGACATAAAAACAGCTCCTACGCTTAGATGTTACTAACGGTATCATCATGGCTAGGACGGCCCCAATGGACACCCTATACCCATGCGATCCCGGCAGGCATCCACACAGGACCTCCTCCATTTAGCGACACGCCGACCTTCGGCATTGGCTGCCATATCACCTGGTGAGTCATGAGGGTCCCATCCATCATAGAACCAAGGAATGTTAAGGGGTCGGTTCATGGTATGGTATACTCAGCGGAGCGGTCCCTTCGGCCAGCGGTAGAGCTGGTTGTTCCGGTAGCCGGGGGTGCCCGTCGCCAGCCGGTTCGCGTTTCAAGCCCTCCCGGTCCCTGCCTGCTTCGCTGGGCGTCGGCCATGATCTTGCCCGCGGCACGATCTCTTCGTGCAACCGTCTGTAACTGTGCGGCTTGGGACTCATGGCGGACAGCGCCAACTTCCTCCCATCCTGCCCGGCTGTCAAGCGGCTCACAACCGCCGTGCCGGTTCCCGGATTCCGGCTTCGCCCCATCTACGCCCCCAGCGGATGCTCTTCGTTACTTTTCGCTGCACCCAATCCCCCGGGTCTACGGATATTGCGACCCGCCAGGCCTCCCAGGCTATGGTGCCCCCGTGAATGCGCATCACGGCGACACCGCGCGAAATGGAGTCCGCCATCCCGTCCACCGCAGGACAGCTTGGTGCCCTCGTATCTTTGTGGTGCCTCCCCAATCCCGCCGTCCGCAGGACCGTGCGCCGCACCATCCCGTAACGCAGGCTTCCAGCCTCCTGGTGTGCGGGGCATCCTGCCCCGCTCCACCTCCGTCATCTTGTGCGCCGCGCCTCGCCTCTGTCGTCCCGCACAGCGGGACTCGACCGGAGATCAAACCCACGCCACCCAGTCTTGAAAGACCGGGCTATTCCCGACCGTCCCTGACGGGACTTGCCCACCGAGGCCATCCGCAGCACCGCTCGGTGTTGGTGCTTCACGGCACTCCCTGACGGCCCGCACTATGGACTGCGGTGGCAAGCGTAGCGCGACACCGCTTTCGGCCTCCCAGGGAAAAGCGCCGTC
>CAYYMW010000671.1:0-2018 GCA_964472515.1 uncultured Verrucomicrobiota bacterium
CTGGGCAAAGGCCCGCCATCCCGCCCGCCGCAGGCGGGCACCCGAAGCGGGCCGGTCGCCCAGGGTACTGGGGCCCCTGATGAATCCACCCTCTCCCATCCGATGGGAGAGGGTGCCCGCAGGGCGGGTGAGGGTCCGCACCTCGGCATCAACCCGCACGGGCTTGGAAACCACTCCGTCCAACCGCGACCTCGCCGCATTCACCCGCCCGCTCTCCCCTTGTCTGACCGAACCGGCTTCTGGCGTCCCTCCAGCATGCCACCCCATTCGCCACCGCTTTCCGGAGGTCTTCGCTGCGCTCCGACACTCCGGCTACGTTCTTGGAACCCTTCGGGTTCCCTCCCTGCGGCGGCCCGCCGCGCGCCGTTTCGTGCCTGCCCATTCCGCGCGCACACGATCCCGGACGGGATCGCAGACCGTAGCCGGTCGGTCGAGCCAGGTGAGGTTGCTTCGATTTAACGACCCCCGCCTTTTCGCTCGACACCCATTCCGCGCATCGGTAGAGCAGCGTGAACAACGCAAACCGCAAGACCGCCATGAAACCGACCCACCTTTCCCGCCGCCAGATGCTCCAACGGACTGCCCTGGGCCTCGGGGCCGCGCTGGCACCTGCCTTGGCCGCCGACCCGGCACAACCAGCCAACCCGCCGACGCCGCGTGGCTTCAAGCTCGGCGGGGTGGACTGGGAGCTGGGGAAGGCGGCCGATCCGGAGACGTTGGCCGTGGCTGCTCGGCTTGGGTTCGACGGCCTGCAGGTCGACCTGGGCGACGTGTTTTCGTTCCGCGATCCCGCGCACCGGCAACGCCACCTGGACGCCGCCGCCCGGCACCAGATCGCCATCGCTTCGCTGGCCCTGGGCATCCTGAGCGAGCACCCGCTGGGGCGGGACCCGAAGGCCCTGCCGTTGCTCGATGCCGCGATCGACATCGCGCAGGCCATGCGGCAACGCGTGATCCTGCTGGCTTTCTTTGGCAAGGCTGACCTCGGCCGGCCCGAGAACAAGTTCGAGCCGTTGATCGCCAGCCTGAAGGAGATCGCCCCCAAGGCGGAAAAGGCCGGAGTGGTGCTGGGCATCGAAACGGAAATCCCGGTGGCCCGCTACCGGGAGTTGGTGGACAAGGTGGGCTCGCCGGCGGTGCAGGTCTATTTCGATACCGTCCACGCGCACATTGGCGGCGGGGATATCGAGGAGGAGATCAAGTCGCTGGCCGGCCGCATTTGCGAGTTCCACGCCAAGGATTGCGGCCAGGTGCTGCTCGGGCAGGGCCAGATCGACTTCCGCAAGGTCCGCCGCGGCATGGACGCCATCGGTTACCGGGGCTGGCTCGTGGTGGAGCAATGGGCCGAGGTGAAGGGCGACAAGCCGCTGGGCTTCGACGAGACCCACCGCCGCAACCTGAAGTACCTGCGCGAACTCTTCCCGGCCGGGGCGGCCTAGGCCCTCTGTCCGAAACAGCCGCCGAAGTGAAGCGACGCCGGGACGCCCGGGCGGGGGCTTTGGTGGAGAGGGCGGAAAACCGGCTCGCCACCCAGTCGGGGATCGAGGACAATCCGGGTGAAGGATCGATGATCGAGGCATGAAACCGCGTGTGTTCGGATGGCTGTTGCTCGGGGTGCTGGCGGCGACGTTCCCCGGCTTGCTGCTGGGCACGGAGAGCATGGCGTACCGCGATTTCGGCACCTACGCGCATCCTCTGGCCTATTACCACCGCGAGGCGTTCTGGCGGGGCGAGTTGCCCCTGTGGAACCCCATGTTGAACTGCGGCCTGCCGTTTCTGGCCCAGTGGAACACGCTGACGCTCTACCCGCCGTCGCTCATCTACCTGCTGCTGCCGTTCCCGTGGTCGTTGAACCTGTTCAGTCTGGCGCATCTGTTTCTGGGCGGCTGGGGGATGTACCGGCTGGCGGGACGGTGGTGCGGCGGGTCCGGTTGGGGAGCCGGGTTGGCGGGCCTGGCGTACGCGTTGAATGGCGTGGCGCTGAGCAGCCTGATGTGGACGAGCACGACCGCCTCGCT
>CAYYMW010000672.1:0-1998 GCA_964472515.1 uncultured Verrucomicrobiota bacterium
CGGGCACCGTCACCCGCCCGCCCCCGGCGGCAACGACCGCGTCGATCGCGGCTTGGAGCGCCGCCGAGTCCTCGGTCGCCCCATCGCCTCGAGCGCCGAACCATTTCACACTCACACTATCCGTGGTGGCGCGCAGCCATCGACCTGCGGTCGGGGTGGCCGCCGAGGCAACCACCAGCCCGCCATCCTCCGGCAGCGTGGACGCCGAGTCCCACCGAAACGCGCCTTCCCCGCCGTCGCCGGGTTGGTAGTACCCCAGCACATAGACCAGCCTCTCCGTCGTGGTCTCGGCAAAGCGAAGATCCGCCAGCGAACGCACCGTGGCCACTGTCCCCCCCACGGTGCCAAACTGCCGGGCGCGGGCAAACACCTGGGCCACCCCCTCCGTCGGCAAGTCCACCTCCTGGGCGGTGCTCCCGCCGGTCAGGTGTAGTGCCGCATGCGGGGTCCACCCCGGCAGATTCGTAGCCACCTCGACGAGCAGGCTCGTTCCTGCCGCCGCCTGCACGGCGACCCGCGCCGGCGCGCTGTTGTACAATCTGATCTCGGACTCTCCCTGCGCGCTCATGGCCAGGACCACCCCGAGCCCCGCCAGCGAGGCCAAACCCGACACCGCGGGCAGGCAGCGCTCCACCGCGTGTCGCAAGGAACGGTAGCTTTGAACGGCGAATCCCGGTCTCGGATGGCAGGAGAACGATGTGAATGCTAATAACATAAGTAAAAACGATACGCCGTCATGCGGCAGGCTTCCTGACCGCCTGAATGAATGCGCCGCTGGTGGTCAGGTCCTCGTCGGCAAGACACCGGCACTCCGCCGCCAAATCGCGGCGCGTGATTCGCGTGCCGGATCGCGACGCTTCGTCACAGACCAAATCGAATCCGGCCTCGGACAGCAGCCGCCGGTGACGCGAGTGGGGTTCGCGGTTGATGAAATAGGCGCGCTTGCCCCGCATCAGCCGCCAGCGCCAGGAGGGGCAGGTCCAATGACCGTTCCACTCGCTGGTGAGGCCGTGGCACCCGAAGTTGATTTGATGCGACGCGAGCCCCCCCAGCCTGACCCATTGCCCCATGGCGGCGTAGGCTCCCTTCAGGTCGTCCACATGCTGCAGGACCGCCTGGGACAACACCATATCCACCGTCCCTGGCGCGACGACCGCCGGGTCCGACCAAGGAACCCGATACTGGAGCATGGCCTGAGCAGCCCCCGGCTCCCGCAGTGAGGCTCGGATTCGATCCAACCGGGCCGGCTGCATCCCGGCAGCCAG
Source organism: uncultured Verrucomicrobiota bacterium (assembly GCA_964472515.1). GTDB lineage: Bacteria > Verrucomicrobiota > Verrucomicrobiia > Limisphaerales > J093 > CAYYMW01. The sequence continues at coordinate 1,266 of CAYYMW010000672.1, forward strand.
CCGGGCCGGCGTGAACACTCCTTCGGGAAATCGATAGTCCGGCAAACGGGGCCGGGTTTGGGGCAACTCGTCGTCGCCGGGAACCGCCGCGCGCGCGCGAAAGAGCAGCACCAACTCCTCGAAGACCGCCAGATTGCGGGCCGGTTGGGCATCCGCCACCACATCCAGGGCGTAGTACTGCTCCGTCCCGGAGATCAACGCCGCCAAGCCAACCCCCAGCGAATCTCCCGGCCCCAATTCGGCCACCACCCCCGGCTGCGTGGGCAACCCATGCCGCGCGGCCATGACCAGGTGGCGCGCCCAAACTGAATAGCAGTAACGGGCCGAAGCCGTCGCTCCTCCCGTTCCACTGGCCGAGCCTGGGCGCGGCTTCGGCGAGTGGATCCGGCTGCGCAAGCCGATCAGCAGCTGCTTCAATTGCTGGCGGTCGAACATGAGGGGGAAGGGCCGGATGTGCGCGCGTCAAGCCACGCTTGAAATGCCACCACGTTCCATACTTCGTAGTCCAGGGGAACCCCGCGCAGGAACGCCTCCCAACGCCGCCGCACCTCCTCCGCGCGAAAATAGCCTTCGCGGCGAAGCCGGTCCGGCGCGACCAAATCCTCGGCCCACCCACGCAGGGGACCACGGAGCCACGCACCGATGGGCACGGCGAAACCGCGCTTCTGGCGGGACAGCAATTCGGGAGGAAGGTAGCGCCCCGCCACCCGGCGGAGCACCCGCTTTCCCACCC
>CAYYMW010000673.1:0-1986 GCA_964472515.1 uncultured Verrucomicrobiota bacterium
GCCCCGAACCGCGCATCACGCCCCCGGCTCCCGAGCTTCCGCCCCAAAGGGTCGAGGAACTCCTCCTCCGCCAGGAAAACGGCAGTTCCCCGCGCCAGCGCAAGAAGGCGCAGCGCATGCGCCAGGGGATGCTCCCGCTTGAAGTGGTCTCCAAGAACCGCTTCGCCCGCACGGAAGCCACCATTTACCGCGGCGAGGATCTGGATACCCCGACGTTTCTCCGGCGCGGCATGGTGCTCAACTGATTCCGATGATCGATCAAGGTGAGACTAAGGCGCGAAGGATGGCCGGTGGCTGGCGAGGCGCGAGCGAGGCGCATCCCCGCAGCGGGCTGTAACGAGCGAGCAACAACGCCAGACGCCTGTCAGACCAGCGTATTAGGCTCATCTTGAGTGGGAATTGGAATGAGCCCCACTCACTTCCGGGGTGGCGCGCCCAGCAGGGCGTCCACCTTCGCCTGCACCGCCGGGTTCATCTGGATGATCGGCGGCCAGGGACGGTTGAATCCCTCGCCCGCCAGCTTCCTGGTCGCGTCGATCCCCAGTTTTGACCCAACCCCGATCTGGCTCGTCGCGTGGTCCAGCACGTCCGCCGGGCCGCGCGCGAACACCAGGTCACGCTGCGGATCGGTGTTTGCGCCAATCCGGAACAGCACTTCGCTGGTGTTGTGTACATCCACATCGTCGTCCACCACCACCAGGTACTTGGTGAACATCATCTGCCCCATGCCCCACAGGCCGTAGATCACCTTGTACGCCTGCATGGGATAGGTCTTCCGGATCGAAACGAACACCAGGTTGTGAAAGACCCCCTCCGCCGGCAAGGCGATGTCCACGATCTCCGGGAAGTTCATCCGGATCACCGGCAGGAACAGCTTCACGCTCGCCCCACCGATGTAGAAATCTTCCATCGGCGGCCGACCCACGATGGTCGCGGGATACACCGCGTCCTTTCGGTGCGTAATGGCGGTCACGTGGAACGCCGGATAGGGTTCCGGCAGGGTGTAAAACCCGGTGTGGTCGCCAAACGGCCCCTCCATCCGCAACGGTTCGCGCGGGTCCACATAGCCCTCGATGACAAAGTCCGCGTTGGCCGGGACCAACAAGTCCTGCGTCTCGCAGCGGACCAGATCCACGGACTTGCGCCGGAGGTAACCTGCCAGCAGGAACTCGTCCACCCCATCGGGCAGCGGCGCCGTGGCGCAGAACGTAAAGGCCGGGTCGCCCCCCAGGAAGATCGCCACGGGCATCCGGGTGCCCGTTTCATAGTACCGGCGGCCGTGCCGCGCCCCCACCTTCTGCAACTGCCAGTGCATGCCCGTCGTTCGGTCGTCGTAGATCTGGATGCGGTACATGCCCACGTTGCGCGCCCCGGTGTCGGGATCCTGGGTGACCACGCAAGGCAGGGTGATGAACCGTCCGCCGTCCTGCGGCCAGCACCTCAGGATCGGCAGGTTTAAGAGGGTATCCACGGACGGCACGGGCGCAGGCCACGAAGTGGTGGTCGGGGCGGGCTCGAACCTATGCACCACCTCCTTGCAGGGTCCGTCCTTCACCGTGCGCGGCCGGGCATGGCGCAACTCCAAGGCGGTGCCCAGCAGCTTGATCGCTTCGGAGAAGCTCGCCGGCGGCTTGGCCTTCACCAGCGACTCCAACTCGGCGGCCGCTTGCTCAATGCTCTCCGCCCCCAGGCTCAGCGCCATACGCCGCCATGAACCCAGCGTGTTGATCGCCACCGGGAACGGCGACACCTGTCCATTGACCACCGGGCGCTCGATCAACAGCGCGCTGCCGCCACCGGGCTGTTTCATCTCCCGGTCAGCCGCGACGGTAATTTCCAGGTTGGTATCCAGCGGTTGCGGGACACGCTTCAACTCACCCGCCGCCGCCAGCGCGGCGACAAAATCACGATAGGATTCAAAGGCCATGGCAATCGTGAGGCCGCGCCTGCCGAGCCGGTCAAGGCCGCCTCGCACCCCCGCCGCGC
>CAYYMW010000674.1:0-1971 GCA_964472515.1 uncultured Verrucomicrobiota bacterium
GGGTGGGGGAGCCGTCCGGGTTGAAGAGGAGGCGACGGTTCTGTTCGGCGGGGAAGAAGCCGGGAGTGATGGAGTTGACGCGGACGCCGCGGGGCGCCCATTCGCGGGCGAGGAACTGGGTGAGGCTGAGGACGGCGGCCTTGGCGGCGGAGTAGGCGACCACGCGGGAGAGCGGCAGGTGGGCGGAGACGCTGGCGATGTTGATGATGCTGCCGCGTCCCCGGCGGGCCATGCCGGCGCCGAATTCCTGGCAGGGGAGGAGGACGCCGCCGACGAGGTTGAGGTCGAAGTTGGCGAGCCAATCGGCGGTGGCGATCTGCTCGAAGGGGCGCTCGGCGGTGACGGTGACCTTGGGGTCGTTGCCGCCGGCGGCGTTGACCAGGATGGTGGGCGCGCCGAGGCGGTGCTCGATCTCGCGATGGGCGGTGCTGAGGCTTTCGCGGTGCTGGGCGTCGACCGCGACGAACTCGGCCTGGCCGCCATGGGCGCGGATGGCCTGGGTTCGGGCGTGGCCGCGTTCGGCGTTGCGGCCGGCCACGGCGACCTTGGCGCCGGCGGCCGCGAGGCCCTCCGCCAGGGCGCCGCCGAGCACGCCGGTAGCCCCGATGACCACCGCCACTTCGTTGCGCAGATCGAATAGATGCATCGAGGGTGGATTGTAGGCCGCCCTATGGTGGACTGCGAACCGAAAAGCGGGCGCGACCGGACGGAGGGGTGGATGAATGAGGCAAAGGGTGGCGGCGTCCATGGATCGACGACCGAAGGGTTGCAATGGGGCGGTGAGGGCAGGTATGCTGCGGGCCACCGGGATTGACGCAGGCGCGGGCGCGCGGGGTGAAGGGTGGTGCCGGCACGTGGCTTGAGTCGGTTTATCGGTCTCGCTGAGATGGACTTATGAGAACCATGGCTTGTTGGGTGGGAATGCTCCTGGCGCTGGCAGGCGTCCTGCCGCAAGGGCATGGAGCCGATACTTCCGCCAGCCGGTACAAGATCAGCTACTTCAAGACCATGCGGGAGATGGGGATCGACCTGTACCGGAGTTGCCCCAAGAAGTACCTGCCTTTTATCAATTCCGAGCCGGTGTCGATGGAGACGGAGGTGACGCCGACGGTGAAGCTGGCGGACCTGACGGAGGATGGCAAGAGTCTGGGTTTTGTGTTTGTGAGCGTGGGGTTTGTGGATTTGGTGAACAACATTGCCCATGCCAAGGCGATCGATGCGATGGCCAGCAAGGGGTATTTCGAGCGCTACCTGGCACTGCTGGCCCAAGAGAGCGGTGAGATGGAGCTCAAGAGCCTGCCGGACCTGGACAATCCGAAATACTGGTCCGAAGACGTGATGCGCGAGCACGTCAACAACCTCCGGCAGTTGATCGCGAACGTGGTGGCGATCAAGCTGGCCAATCACTACCTGGGCCACTACGCAAAGTACAAAGACCGGTTGGACGATGCGTCCGGCAAACGGACGCCGATCAACGATCTGCTGACGCCGCAGGAGTGGGACGCGGCGTTTCAGGCCGGGGTGGACCATGCGGTCAAGACGGGTTTGGGCATTGAGGGGGTCAAGGCGCTGTTCGAGGCAATCGACAAGATGCCCGTCCGCCCCGCCTGGGCGAGCTACTTCATGCCGAAGACGGCGCATTACAAGCCGATGAAGAAGGTGATGGAGAAGATCGAGCGGAAGGCCTTCTCGGGCGAGTAGTTGCGTCTCCCCCCGTTACTGTTCGGACGGCAGGATGGCCTCCACCGCGCCTCGCCGCCCGGCCCAATCCCTCGCCCCGCCGGGTCGAGTCTCCCACCCTCCGAGTGGTAAGCGCGGCCAACCGATCCCGGTGGTATTCCGTTGAAGCTGGCTGCCCGCTCGGGCTAAGTTGCCGCCATGCAAGCGTTGGTCCTGCACGGCAAAGAAACGGTGCGCGTCGAGGAAATCCCGTCCCCGGTGTTGGAGGCCGGGCTGGTGCGGGTGGGGATT
>CAYYMW010000675.1:0-1952 GCA_964472515.1 uncultured Verrucomicrobiota bacterium
CCTTCACCCCGTCCGCCGCCAGCTTCTCCACCACGTCGTTCGTCGACGTGGTCTCCCGGAAAACCCGGATATCCCGCCCGATCACCCGCGTCTGCCCCAACCGCGCCAGCAGGTCGTCCGCATGCAGCACATCCGGCGTACTGATCAGCCGGTACCCCAAATGCGGGCTCGCCGAAATGTCGTAGCCCAGCACCCGCAACTCCTGGATGCGCGACCAGATCGCCGCCCGCGTCACCCCGGCTTGTTGCGCCAACTCCGCCCCCGATACCGCCGTGGTTCCGGCGGCGCGCAGGGCGGCTAGGATTCTCGCGTCCAGGCTCACATTCTTCTCATCAGGGCGCCATTAACTGCTCAGACAAAATCGAGCGCCACATCGACCGACCCGGCCGAGTGCGTCAGCGCCCCCACCGAGATGAAATCCACTCCCGTCTCCGCGATCCCCCGCACGGTCGACAGGTTGACCCCCCCGCTCGCCTCGGTCAGCGCGCGCCGGGCCACCAACGCCACCGCCTCCCGCAACTGGGCCGGGTTCATGTTATCCAACAAAATGATGTCCGCCCCCGCCTCCACCGCCTGCCGCACCTGCGCCAGGTTGTCCGCCTCCACCTCCACCTTCAGGTAAGGATACTTGGCCCGCGCCCGGCTCACCGCCGCCGCCACGGCGTTCGGTTGCTCGTGGCGCAGCGCCGCCAGGTGGTTGTCCTTGATGAGCACCAAGTCGAACAGCCCCACCCGGTGGTTCTGGCCCCCGCCGCACCGCACCGCGTATTTCTCCAGGGCCCGCCATCCCGGCGTGGTCTTGCGCGTGTCCAGAATGCGCGCCCCGGTCCCCGCCACCGCCTGCACGTACCGCGCGGTCAACGTCGCCACTCCGGACAACCGCTGAACGAAGTTCAAGGCCACCCGCTCCGCGCTCAACAACGCCCGCGCCGGCCCTTCGATCCGCATCAACCCCGCACGGGCTTCCACCCTCTCCCCATCCTGCGCCTACCGCCGGCGCACCACCCGGCCGTCCAAGGCCCGGAAGGCTGCCTCCGCCACCTCCAGCCCGCACACCACCAACGGCTCCCGCGCCACCAAGTCGGCTTGCGCCGTCGCCTCGGCCGGGATGGTCGCCAGCGTCGTTGCGTCGCCCGTGCCCAAGTCTTCCGCCAACGCCCGGTTGACGAGTTCTTCCAGCTGACTCTGTAGTAGCGCGCTCACCGGCTCAGCATGCGTCAGCCACGGCCCCTCATGAAGCAAAAAATGCCCACGGCCATCGCTTTCCCCTTGCCGGCGCCCTTCACGCCAGCGCCTTGGCGTTGGCCACCACTTTCGCCACGGCGTTCCCCGCGTCGCGGATGGCCGCTTCCTCCGCCAGCAGGACATTCTGGGGAATCCACACCGCATCCCGGCAAACCTGTTCGCACACCGGGCATTGGACCTGGCTGTAGTCCGCCCCTTTGCCCGCCAGCGGCGCGCTGATGCCGTGACGCGGCCCGTTATGCGCCCGCTGAAACACTCCGTTCTGGTACAACGGTCGGTACCAGCCTTTCGAGGCCGGCACCCCTTCCGCCGCCAGCGCCTCCAGGAACCGGTCACGCGACAACCCGATCGCCGCCTCGTCCACGCGGAAGATATACATGTGATAGCTCCGGCGGGTCATCCCCGGTTCCGGCCGCAACAAGCGGATGCCCGGCACCCCCGCCAACGCCCGGTCCAACAACCTTGCCGACGCCTCCCGCATCGCCAACTGCCCGGGCAGCCTGCCCAACTGGGCCTGGAGCAACGCCGCCTGGAACTCCGTCAATCGCAGGTTGCTCCCCAGGTAGTCGTGATCGTACCACGCCCCGTCCTTCCGCCGCCCGCAATGCGTGTAGCTTCGGCACAAGTCCGCCAGCTCCTCGTCGTCCGTCACCATGATCCCCCCTTCCCCCGCCGTCATGTTCTTCGACACCTGGAAACTGAACGTC
>CAYYMW010000676.1:0-1935 GCA_964472515.1 uncultured Verrucomicrobiota bacterium
CCCGTCCAGCACTCGCCCAAGCTCGGCAACCTCACCCCTCTCGCCTCCGCCGCGACTTTGTCAGTCGCCGTGGCAAAATAGGCTGGCTACTGCGGCGGCGGAGTGAGGCTGATAGCGTCGATCTCGACCTCGAAGAGCAGATCGTCGCGGCAGATATCGTTCTTCACAAGGACGCAAGGAAGAGACTTAAGGCCGCGCTCACGGACGTAACGGTGGAATGCGGGGATGTCCTCCGTGTGCCGGAAGTAGGCAATGCCTCGAACCAAGTCTTGCCAGCCCATGCCGCGGGATTTGAGGATAGCCTCAACGACTTCCATGCTCAGCGAAACCTGGCCGTCGATGTCGTTCACGTTGAGGGTCTGACCGCCGGGGGCGATGCTGGCCGTGCCCGAGACCGTAAGCCGCCGCTGGTTGGGGAGCTGGAGTTCGACCGCCCGGCTGAAGGAACTGCCGTAGTCCAAGGCCGGGCATTGCAGCGGCGAGGGCACCGCGAACAAGCGGGCGCGCGGGTCTTTCAGTTGCACAGCGGCCAAATCGGCCACCACTGCGGTCCCGGCCGCGTTGCTGCCGCCCACGCCCGTACTGGCGGGAACCAACCGGTCGTAGACGCCCCGCTCTTGGAAAAAGCGGTTGCGGACCTGATTGAACTCGCCATACCAGTCGAGGATATTGTCGAGGTAGAACCAAGTGCGGAACACGTGGGAGAAGTCCATGCCCGCGAGGGTGAGCGCCTGCTCCATGCGGGCGAAGATGTCGCGGGCCTGAAACACGCGGGAGGTGCCGGGGAGCTCGGGGCGCAGTCCCGCCAGGATGCAGTAGCGCGCGTAGTTGTCTTCGTACACCGTGCCGACGACGCGGCCATCCACGCGCAACGGGTGGACTTCAACACCGGAGACCGCGTGGGCAAGAATACCTGAGAGCGGCGTGCCGCCGCCGGTGCCCTCTTTGACCCAGGTCGTGGGCCATTCGCAGCCATCCAAGCGATAGGTGCCCGATTTCGCGGTTCCATTCTCGGCCACCACCCCAAAGACATCCTGACGCACCAAGCAAAGCGCGGTTTGCTGCTCCAAATAGCCGTAAAGGCGTTGCAGCAGGGCCACCGGCTCCTCGCGTTCGGCGGCGGGCACCGTAACGAACACTTCTGTGAGTCTACCGTTGGGGAATCGGCAGACCTCCAAGCCCGGCAGGCGTTCCCGGATGCATTTGATGGCTTCCATCGGTTCGATCGTTTGTCTGGTTGATGATGGCTTATCACGAACCTTAGCGCACGCACAAAACGCTTGTGGCGAAATGGGTTGCTTTAGGGGCCAACAGGCACCGGCTCGCGATTGCCGCCAAGCCAGAACTCGGCGGCGACCCGGCGCGCCGGGGGATCGATCTGGAACGATTCCAGCCGACCCGCGCGCAGGCTTCCCCGGACGGTGGTTCGATGCGGGGCCGCGAGCTGGAACTCCACGTCCCACTCTTTGGGCCAAGCGGGAAAGAGCAGAATCCGGTCGCCATCCCACTGTAGCAGCATGGTTTGCAGCGCCATGAGGAGGTTGCCGCCATGATCCTGATCGGGGACCCAGTCGAAATTGGGGCCATAAAACGCCGGAAACCGGCTGCCTTCGTGCCTTGCTCCAGCCCGCTCCACCAACTGAGTTCGGGCGGTCTGAGCCAAGCCGAGCCAGGCGGCTTGGATTTCGTCCTGCTGCCAGCCACGGTTGCCGGAGAACTGGCGCCGTTCGAAAGCAAGCCGGGCGACGGACAAGTCCGGTTTGCCCAAGCCGAAAAGCCGGTAGGGAAAAACCGCGTACAGCTCGGGGTTCTCCATGTTTTGCCGATTCCTAAATTGCTCAGCGGCAACCAGGAAAGCGCCTAGCCCGCCCGTCCCCCAACGAACGGGCGGGAGGGCGGCCTGAAGCTGTCTCCACCCATCTGCTTGAGCGCGAC
>CAYYMW010000677.1:0-1912 GCA_964472515.1 uncultured Verrucomicrobiota bacterium
CAGAAGTTGTGCAGGGTGGAGATCTTGATGTCCCCGCCCTCCACGGCTTCCAAGATTCCCGGCACCAGGCTGAGGCGGATGCCGTGACTCAACTCGGCGTACTCGAAGCCGAGATCCCGGATCTCCCGCAGCATCTGCCGGCCGTCGATGTGGCGGCCGGAATTCCAACAGGTCGAAAGAGAATACATAATTGAAAGGGCCGAGTGCGCGCCAGAACGGCTCCGCACCCGGCCCAAAGCTACTGCCCCGCGGCGAAATTACATGTCCGCGTACCGGGCGCTCAGCATCGCTGAGAACCGTGCCACTTTCATCTTCCGCCGACGCTTTTCGCTCGGCTTCTCGTAATGACGGTGATTGCGGACGGTGCGCAGCGTGCCTTCGCGGTCCACGCGCTTCTTCAGGCGTCGCAACGCCTTGTCCACTGATTCGCCTTTCTTGAGTCTGATCTCAGTCACATTCGTTCACTTCCTCTCTCTGACCCGGAACCCGGCCGCGGGGCGGACACAGGCTCCCTCAGGTCGCGGGGGGAGAATGTAAGGGCTTGCGCTTGAGGCTGTCAACCCGCAAACGAGGCAAAAAACGCTTTTCCGAATCGCGCCAAACCCTTCTACGCTAACCCACTACTCGCTTCGAGACGCGCTGCGACCGCCAAACGTCCACCTCCAATCCGACCGCCACCCTCCGTCCCGGCGCCGTACGGGGTGTTGGCACGTCCCCACCTTAACCTTGGATGGTCTCGGCGGTTCGATGAATGATCTCGTCCAGCGGGGTCATCGGACGGAAGCTAATCGCGCGCTCCAGTTTCGCCACGGAGGGGCGGCGCCGCCGCATGTCTTCAAAGCCGGGGGCGTAGGCTTGGTCGTAGGGGATCATTTCCAGCGGTGACTTCGAGCCCAGCAGGCGGACCACGGTGGCCGCGAGTTCGCGCATGGTCAACTCAGCGGTGCCGCCGACATTAAAGACCTCGCCGCGCGCCTCTGGGCAGCGGGACAGGCGCATGAGCGCTTCCACAGTGTCCGCCACGTAACAGAAGCAACGGGTCTGGAGGCCATCGCCATGGATGCGAAGTGGGCGCCCCTCCTTGGCGGCGGCGATGAAGCGGGGCAGCACCATGCCGTACTGCCCGGTCTGGCGCGGCCCCACGGTGTTGAACAGGCGCGCGATGGTGACCGGGAGCCCCCGCTCGCGGTAATAGGCTAGGGCCAGAAACTCATCCATGAGTTTGGAGCAGGCGTAGCTCCACCGGCCCAGATGCGGCGGCCCGATCAGAAGATCGTCCTCCTCGGAAAACTCGTCTTTCTGGCTCTTACCGTAAACTTCGGAGGTTGAGGTCAGGAGTACCGGCGTCTGGCGCAAAGCAGCGCATTGGAGCAGGGCTTCGGTCTCCCGCAGGTTGGTTTCGATCGTGCGTACCGGAGACTTGACGACCAGTTCCACTCCTACCGCCGCCGCCAGATGGAAAACGAATCGGGCTTGCGTTACAACCTCCTCAAGGAGTGTGCATTCGGACACCTTGGCCTCGATGGTCCGTAACCGGGGATGGCCCGCGACGGCGTCCAGGTTTGCGGGAACGCCGGTCGAGTAGTCGTCAATGACCGTGACACGGTTGCCTTCGGAGAGGAGCCGTTCCACAAGATGTGACCCGATGAATCCCGCGCCGCCGGTCACCACCACCTCGCCGGCAAAGGCGTCATTCACGTTCACGGCAGGCTCCTTTTGCCCCCGTCACGTCGGGCCTGAAGTTGGCGTGTCGATCCAGTCAACATGGCGGCATGATAGGCAAGTCAGGCGGTCGGGCGAAGGATTTTCCAACTCCTGGCGCTCGCCTTGCGGCATTGGCCATTCTCCGGATGGTCGCCCAAGGCTGCTGACAAGGTTGCGTGTAAAGCGCTGGGGGGGTGGCCGTTGAAAT
>CAYYMW010000678.1:0-1912 GCA_964472515.1 uncultured Verrucomicrobiota bacterium
CACCCATTCTGTGATCCGCACCTTCCTGAGACTCCGCGAGCGTTCGCCGGCGCCCTATCGGAACCTGGACCCGGAGAAGATCGTCGAAACGGTCATCCAACTGCGCAACCGCATCCACGAGCGTTTCCCCGGCTCGGGCCTGTGCCGGGTGGCGGAGGAACTCCTGGGGGTGGCCCGGGAATCGGTGGAGCGCTCCCGGTGGATCGCCCAGCCGCAAAAGTGGTTCCGGCTCGCCGCCACCGCGCTGGTGCTGGTGCTGTTCTGGGCGTTGTTGACCGCCATCCTCAAGGTGAACGTCGAGGCCCGTGTCCACGACATCGGCAGTCTGCTCCAGGCATTCGAAGCCGGCATCAACGACGTCGTGCTCGTGGGCGCGGCCATCTATTTCCTGGTCACCCTCGAGGAGCGACTCAAGCGCAAGGTCGTCCTCAAGGCCATGCACGAACTGCGCTCCCTGGCCCACATCGTCGATACCCATCAATTGACCAAGGACCCCGACCGGTTCATCAACCCCGCCAGCGACACCGCCTCCTCCCCCAAACGCCTGCTGGGGCCGTCCGAGATGGCCCGGTACCTCGATTACTGCTCGGAGATGTTCTCCCTTATCGGCAAACTCGCCGCTCTGCACATCCAGGCGTTCGATGACTCCGCCGCCCTCGAGGCCGTCGATAACATCGAAGACCTCACCGTCGGCCTCTCCCGCAAAGTCTGGCAGAAGATCGCCCTCCTGAACCAAACCGCCTCCAAACACGGCTTCGTGGCTCCGGACTAGACGATCTCCTCTCTGGCCGGGTCCCAACGAACCAGCGCCTTCCGCTGGTACGACTCCACCGACATCAGGTAGGTCGCCGTCTCGACGAACGCCTCGTCCACGTGGCATTTCGGCAGCGCCCGGCTCCGCACACAGTTGAAGAAGTCCTGCATGTGGTTGGGCTGGGGCAGGGTTTTGCCCCGCGCATAGCCCTCGGGCAGCTCGCGCTTGGCGTAGCCCTCGCGAATGATGTCAAAGCCGTTGACATCGTGCGCGATGCCGTCGAAGCGCAGGGTCGCCTCCTTGCCGCAGATCTCGACTGGCTGCCCGATGTTGGTGTTCATGCTCCCCGTGAAGGTCACCGTCCGTCCCAACTTCTCGAACTGGTAGGTGGCGGCCCAGGTGTCGGGGATGTCCCGATCATCCTGCAGTAGCGCATTCAGGCCCAGGCAGGAACAGGTGTCCGGAATGCCGTGGCCCAGCACGTACTGGAGAAAGTCCATCTCGTGGGAAAGCAGATCCCCGGCCTGTCCCGTGCCGTAGGCCCAGTAGCACCGCCAGTGCCAGAAGTGACGTTCATTCCAAGGGATGCGCGGCGCCGATCCCAGCCACAGCTCCCAGTTGACGTCCTTGACCACCTGCGCCGGATCGGGCCGGTTCCACTGGCTGTAATAGCCGTACCATCGCCACATCGGGTGCGACGGATCGCTGCTCATGAACCGGCCGGTACGGACCAGGGTAATGGGCCCCAGCAACCCTTGGGCGATGATCTCCTTCGCCTGCAACGCCGCCGTAATCTGCCGCGCCTGATGCCCCAACTGGAAGACGATCTTGCTCTCCTTGATCGCCTTCCGCATCCGCTTGGCTTCCTCCAAGGTGCGCGAGAAACCCTTCTCGCAGTAGATGTCCTTCCCCGCTTTCACGGCATCCAACACCATCTGGCAGTGCCAGTGGTCTGGCGCGCCGATCACCACCGCGTCAACCCGGGGGTCGGCCAGCAACTCGCGGTAGTCCACGTAAGCCTTCACCTCGGGGTTCTGGCTCCGCTCGATCCCCTTCTGGCGGTGCGGCCCGTAAACATCGCAGACCGCCACCACCTTGACCCCGGGGATGGGCACCACCCCGTTGATCAAATCGCCCCCCCGTGTCCCCAAACCGATG
>CAYYMW010000679.1:0-1853 GCA_964472515.1 uncultured Verrucomicrobiota bacterium
ATGCACCCGCCCGAAGGCCCGCCCGTCTGCACCGCCTTGATGCCCCCCTCCGGCGCGCCCCCACCCATTTCCTCGACGATTTGCCGGAGGGGCGTGCCCATGGGGACCTCGATGAGCCCGGTGTTGTTGATCTTGCCCGCCAGGGCAAAGACCTTCGTGCCCTTGCTCTTCTCGGTGCCGATGCTGGCGAACCACTCGGCGCCGTTCCGCACAATGGGCGGAACGTTCGCAAACGTCTCCACGTTGTTGATCAGCGTGGGATGACCGAACAACCCGCTCTCCGCCGGGAACGGCGGGCGGGGCCGGGGCGACCCACGCCGGCCTTCCACCGAAGCCATCAGCGCGGTCTCCTCGCCGCAGACGAACGCCCCCGCGCCGATCCGGATATCGATATTAAAGGTGAAGGGCGACTCGAAAATGCCGCTGCCCAGCAGACCGTACTGCTTGGCCTGGCGGATCGCCGTCTGGAGCCGCGCGATCGCCAGCGGATACTCCGCGCGCACGTAGATGAAGCCTTGGTCGGCGCCCACGGCATAGCCCGCGATCGCCATGCCTTCCAACACCCGGTGCGGATCGCTCTCCAGCACGCTGCGGTCCATGAAGGCGCCGGGGTCGCCTTCATCCGCGTTGCAGATCACGAACTTCCGGGTGCTCTGGGTCTTCGCCACTGTCGTCCACTTCAGCCCGGTGGGATAGCCCGCCCCGCCGCGCCCCCGCAACCCGCTCTTCACCATCGCCGTCACCACCTCGGGCGGCGACACCTCGCGCAGCACGTGTCGCAACGCCTGGTAACCGTCCGCCGCAATGTAGGATTCGATCCGTTCCGGATCCACCACCCCGCTGTTCTCCAACACGATCGAAACCTGCTTGGTGAAGAACGCGTGATTCGGATCGCCGCGCTGGACATTCGGAACCTCCCCCTTCACCAGGTTCAACAGCGACGGCGCGTTCTCCGGCGTCACCTTCTCGAAGACCTCCCCCGAGGGGTCCACCGCCACCAGCGGCCCCTGGCAGCACAACCGGATGCACCCCACGCCGCGCACCTCCACCTCCTGCTCCAACCCGGCCGCCTTGACGGCGCTCTCCAAGCTCTGCTTCACCGCCTCGGAGTTGGCGGAGACGCAGCCCGCCGCCATGCACACCCGGAAACAGAACTTCTTCCGGCCGGCAATTTCCTTGTCCTTAATCTTGAGCAGGTCATCAAGAACCATGTTGCACCCATCCTTTCACGTGGTTCAGAGCGGTTTCCGGCGTCTGCCGCGGGGTCACCATGCCGTCGTACACCACGGCGGGAGCGATGCCGCACGCGCCAATGCACCGGGCCGTCAGCAACGAAATCTGGCCGTCCTTCGTCGTCTCGCCGGGCTTGATGCCGGCCACCTCCTCGATCGCTTGCAGGACTCGGTCCGCCCCCTTCACGTAACAGGCCGTGCCCATGCAGACCACGCAACTGTGCGCCCCCTTCGGCTTCAGCGTGAAATAGTGGTAGAACGTCGCCACCCCGTAAACCCGGCTCGGCGGCAGCCGCAGGCCGCGGGCCACAAAGAGCAGCAGGTCGTTCTCCAGGTACCCGAACAACTCCTGGGCCTTGTGGAGCACCTCGATTAGGGCATCCTGCTTCTGCTGATGCCGCTTCATGAAGGTCTCCAGGATCTTGAACCGCTTGTCCCCGCTGGGGTGCGCGGGCGAAACCTTGGTCTTCGGCGCCTCGGGAGGCTCGGCAGTGGTCTGCATAGCAATGATTTAGAACGCCATCAGAGGGCCCCACCGCAACCCGGCGAGCCCGTTGCGACGCTTAGAGTATAAGCAGCCATTCAGCCAAGGACTCCACTGAAATTGTCCTTAGCTGACCC
>CAYYMW010000680.1:0-1851 GCA_964472515.1 uncultured Verrucomicrobiota bacterium
ACGCGGCTGATCGGCTTTGCCAATGAGGGGTCGCGCATGGCCTTCGGCGCGCTGGCCAATGCCGACGTGCTCACCCGTTCCTGGGGGGCCGAAAACGCCGTCATCCTGTGCGTGACCGTGACCGCCACCATCGTCTTGGTTTCCTCTGTTTCCTCGTTACTCTACCATTGGGGCATTCTCCAGCGGATGGTGCGGGCCATGGCCTGGGTGATGCAGCGCAGCATGGGCACCAGCGGCAGCGAGAGCCTCGCCGCCGCCGCCAACATCTTCATGGGCCAGACGGAGGCGCCCCTGGTCATCCGGCCCTACCTGCGCGGCATGACCAACAGCGAGCTGCTGGCGCTGATGACCGGCGGCATGGCCACCATCGCGGGCGGCGTGCTGGCCGCCTACGTGGGCTTTGGCGTCAGCGCGGGACACCTCCTTACCGCCAGCGTGATGAGCGCCCCCGCCTCGCTTCTGCTGGCGAAGATCATCTTCCCGCCCAAGGAACCCAGCCCCACCGCCGGCGGATGCCTTGCCGAGGTCCCCCGCGAGACGGTGAACGGCTTGGACGCCCTTTGCCGCGGAGCCAGCGACGGCATGATGTTATCCCTCAACGTAGCCGCGATGCTCATTGCGTTCGTGGCCCTGGTGGCCATGGCGAACTACCTGTTCGCCCTGCCTCAGCGCTGGCTGGGAGCCGCCACCCCGCTGAGCCTGCAAAGCGTGCTGGGGTGGGTGAACGCCCCGTTTGCCTTCCTGATGGGGGTGGCGCCGAAAGACTGCGCGGCCTTCGGCCAGGTCTTGGGAGAGCGGATCGTGCTCAACGAGTTCATCGGTTATCTCTCGCTCGTGCGCCTCGAACAGGCGGCCACCCTCGACCCGCGCACCGTCACGCTCGCCACCTATGCCCTGTGCGGCTTTGCCAACATCGGCAGCATCGCCATCCAGATTGGCGGTATCGGCGCGCTGGTGCCGGAGCGCCGGGCGGATTTCGCCCGCCTGGGCTTCAAGGCCATGCTCGCGGGTCTGCTGGCCTGCTACCTCACGGCGGCGATCGTTGGCGTCTTGACGCCTTGACACCCCGCCCAAGCCCGCGGCTTGGGCCGATCCGCGCCCACCGTCCGCCGTGCGTGTGCCGCCTTGGGGCACCGGTTGCGGGCTGGGGCGGCACTGGCGGGTTGGATGGCTCCGCGCCGTGCCTCGCGTCAGGGTGGTGGCGAGCTCGGGTCCGTGGCGACGGGTACGACGGGTATCCCGCAGACTTGGTATTCCAGCAGAGGATATCTGCCGGAGTTCGTTCACATCCGGCGTGGTTGGACCACAGGGTGGATCGTGCAGCCACCTGGGGCGGGGCGATGCCTGCAAGTCCTTGGTAGAGTTGGTGCCAGAGGAGGGAATCGAACCCCCGACCAAGGGCTTATGAGTCCCCTGCTCTACCGCTGAGCTACTCTGGCACAGAGGTTGGGAGCACGGTGGAGTACCGTGCAGCTGGCGCGGGCCAGCGGGGAGAATGTAGAGGACGCCCCCATGTCGGCACAAGCTCTTTTCGCGATCCGGTCCCGGCCCGGATGGCGGCAGATTTGCTGTTGCCCGGAGGTGGGGAGGGGGAGGGCGAAAAGGCCGTGACTACGCGATGGAGGCGCAGGCTGGGCATCGTTCGCGAGGCAGCGCCTGTTGCCCCAGGTTCATGGCCTGCAACCGCCTCCGCCGGGCGGGAAAACACCGGGGGCACGCCGCAAAACGTTCCAAGTCCCAGACGTCGGTCAGGATGATGCCGCGGCCCAGCGCGAGGGCGCCGTCAACGGCCTGTTCCAAGGTGGCCAGGGCAGGGGGGCGGAACAACCCTTGCCTGGCCAGTTCGTCCAG
>CAYYMW010000681.1:0-1839 GCA_964472515.1 uncultured Verrucomicrobiota bacterium
GCAGGTTTGCCCGGAGGCACTGCGGAAGTGACCGGGACGACCGGAGGCGGGGTTACGGCGGAAGGTGAGACCGGCGGAGTGCCGGGCTTGGCGGCACCGGCAACCAAGGCCGGGGGAGGCGGAGGATTGAAGGCCCGCCATATGAACCAGACCGCGCCAGTCAGTATCCCGAGGGCCACAAGCAGGACGAAGACGGAAGCGAAAACGCTTCCCTTCGGGCTGCCACCCTCGACGGGCTTGAGCCCGACCGTGATGGGAGGATCGGCGGGGCGGTGATGGTCCGCTTCGTTGGCCCGTTTCAGGGCGTCGTTGATCAAACTCATACGGAGATCCTGCCTTCCAGTTCCTGGATCGCGAGCCCTACCATACGGTAGTCGATCCGGTCACGTTGTTGCACAAAACCCGCCAGGAGACACTTGTCGCAGACGGCGTTGATGACGCGTGGAACACCTTGGCTGTATCGCTGAATGCGCCAAACCGCGGGCGCGCTGAAATAGGGGGCCCCCTTGGCACCCGCCACTTGCAGACGATGCTGGATGTACTGCCCCAGCTCACGGAAACGCAACGGCCGCAAGTGGTAGCGGATAGTAATGCGCTGGCGAAGCTGGCGCATCCGGTGTTTGTTCAGGCGATCACGCAGCTCCGGTTGGCCCAAAAGGACGATCTGCAACAACTTGCGTGTCTCAGTTTCCAGATTCGACAGCAGCCTCACCTGCTCCAGCAATTCGTCGCTCAGGTCCTGAGCCTCGTCGATGATCAGCACGGCATCACGATGCTCCTCGACCAAGCGGAGGAGATGTTGGTTGAGAAGGGACAAGGTCTCCAGCCGGTCCAAGCCCTTGACCTGCAAGCCGAACTCCATCGCGATGGCCTTGATGAGATGATCCGTATCGAGCAACGGATTCAAGATGACCGCCGTAGCGAAGCGATCTCCCAGCGCTTCGAGAATGGCCCGGCAAATGGTGGTCTTCCCAGCCCCTACTTCCCCCGTCAACTGGACGAAGCCCTTGCGCTCGCGGATCCCGTAAAGGACGTGATTAAAAGCCTCCCGGTGCTTCGGACTGAAGAAAAGGAAGCGCGGGTTCGGTGTGATATCGAATGGCGCTTCGGTCAGCCCGTAGTAATCCAGGTACACAGCCCTTTATCTATCACGCCCTCCGTCCGAGGGAAGCAAAACCTGACACCCCGGGCGCCCCGCACCGCGGGAGGCACGAGGGGCAAGGGAACGCCCCGACGGCTCGGAGGCACGGCTTAACCGACACGGAGCACGTTATTTACGCCACCGTAAGGATTGGGCACGGATTCGGGGCAACTGGGATCCGGAATCCAGCTCCCGTCCGCCACCAGCAGGTATTCGTAGCAACCGGGTGCGAGACGGAGCTCAACCCCCCACGTGCCGTCGTCCCGGCAACTCATGGGCGCGGCTTCCGGACTCCAGTCGTTGAAGCTGCCCGCCACGCTCACCTGGCGAGCGGACAGACCCTTGACCGCCAGAGTGACCGGCAGAGTCGAGGCGGCAACCTGGGCCGGAGCGGACTGCTTGGTAGGACGAGCTTTGGTTTTTGGGGTCTTGGCAACTGTAGTCTTCACGACGTTCCTTTTCATTCCGTATGCTACCATAGCGCAATCGACCCCCATTGGCGAGTCAAAAGGCGACGCCGTGACGCCACGAGGCAAAGCGGTCCTCGAAGGGAAAGCTGGGGACCACCGATCTGCAAGAAACGGCCGCACCAAGGCACCCGTGAGGCGATTCCCTCCAAACAGCTTTACTCAGGCAGTCCTGGTGCTAGCAGCCTGTCGGACTTGGGTCTAATAGATGTGGTATATATTTATTAGCCA
>CAYYMW010000682.1:0-1835 GCA_964472515.1 uncultured Verrucomicrobiota bacterium
GGCGGCGGCCACCGAGTGGGACGCCACGGATGTCTCCGCGTCCGCCGGCCGCTTTGCCATCTCCGACGGTGCCACCGAGTCTTCGTTCGCCGACCGCTGGGCTCGCTCGCTGGTGCAGCACTTCACCGAGGACCCACCCCCTTCCCCGGACGCTGGCCCGGCCCTGGCCCAATGGTTGGTGCCGCTCCAGCAAGCCTGGCAAAGCGGGATCCCATGGGCCACCCTTCCCTGGTACGCCGAGGAAAAGGCCCGGGACGGCGCCTTCGCCTCCTTCTTGGGCTTGAGCATCGACCGGGAAGCCCACGCGCACCGGCCGTTCTCCTTCTGGAACTGGTTGTGGGGCCGCCCGGCGCGCTCGGCGCCACCGGGCAATCGCGTTTGGCGCTGGCAGGCGCTGGCAGTGGGGGACAGTTGTCTCTTCCAAGTCCGGCAGGATCGCTTGCTGGCGGCGTTCCCCATGCGGCAAGCAGCCGAGTTCAACTCGCGTCCCCTGCTCCTGTGCAGCAACCCCGCCCGCAACCAACCGGTCTGGAAGGCCATCCGCACCGCCTCGGGCGCCTGCGAACCCGGCGACTGGTTCCTGCTGGTGACCGACGCGCTGGGCCAGTGGTTTCTGCGCGAACACGAAGCCGGGAGCGAGCCCTGGCGTCCGCTGGCCGAGCTCCAAACGCAGGCCGACTTTGCCAGCCTGGTGGAACGCCTTCGTGCCACGCAGGCGCTCAAGAACGACGATGCCACTTTGCTGCGTTTGTGCTGGCCTCATGATCCGCCGCCAACCACTCTCTCTGTCACATGAAATGGCCCGCCCATGCCGATTACCAGGACTCGATCCAGGACCCTCGAGCCTGCTTTAGCGAACCCGACCTGAAGGCCGGCGCGATCAAGAGCGATGCGCTGGGCCTGCCCCGGGTGTTGTCGGGCAATTTCGCCAGCGTGTACGAGCTGACCTGCCCGGCGGGGCGCTTCGCCATCCGCTGTTTCGTCCGCCAAGTCCCGGGCCAGCAGGCCCGGTACGCCCGGCTCAGCCAGCATCTCGCGACCGTCAACCTCCCCTGCCTGGTCGATTTCGAGTACGTGGCCAAGGGCATCCTGGTCCACGGCGAATGGTATCCCATCGTCCGCATGCGGTGGGTCGAGGGGTTGCAGTTGAACGCCTACCTCGACGAGCACGTCCGCGAGCCCCAGGTACTGCGCCTGATGGCCCGGAACTGGCGCGCCATGGTTGGCCAACTGCGCCAGAATCGCATTGCCCACGGCGACTTCCAGCATGGCAATATCATGGTCACACCCCAGGGCGACCTGCGGCTGGTGGACTATGACGGCATGTTCTGCCCCGCCTTCGGGCGGGTGCGCAGCCCGGAGCTCGGCCACGCCAATTTCCAGCACCCCCGGCGCACGCCCGATTTTTACGAGGAGCGGCTCGATAACTTCGCGGCGCTGGTCATCTACCTGAGCCTCCTGGCGGTGGCGGAGGAACCGGACCTGTGGGCCAAGTACTACACCGGTGACAACCTGCTGTTTTCCGCCGCCGATTTCCGCAATACCCAGCAATCCGAACTCTTCACCCATCTCAAGCAAAGCTCGGATGCCCGCGTGCGCGAACTCGCGGTCCTGCTCCAGCAGTGCTGCATCTCCGCCGTCGAATCCACTCCCTGGTTGGAAGACGCCGCGGTGGCGGCTGACCAGGGCAAGCTGCCCGAACTCACCGCCGCCGTCGCCACCCAGATCGACAAGCGCCCGCCGGTGAGCGCCGGCACGCTGGCCGCCGCCGGCTCCCGCGCTGCCGGTGAGGAAATTCTCCACTTCGAAGGCGAAAAGAACGGCCACACCCGCCC
>CAYYMW010000683.1:0-1835 GCA_964472515.1 uncultured Verrucomicrobiota bacterium
GAGGTAGCCAAACGGCCCCGGGGCGGCGGGGCCGGGGTTGGCGGGAGCGATGGCGGACGTGCCCGCCGAACTCAGGCACCGAGTTGCGCTCGCAGATGTGCGAGCCGGTCAAGGATGCCCGGTTCTCCTTTGAGCTCCAGCAAGGGGGTGAGATGATCGAGGACGTAGGCCCAGTCCAAGCGCCCGGCCTGGCGGATAAGCACGCCCTCGAGATCCGCCCAGTCTCTGGTTCGGGAGGCGAACGTCTTCATGACGATGAGGTCCTCGGCCGAACAGGTTCGCAAGGCGAGGCCCGGCTGAAGCTCGAAGCGAGTGGCGCGGTGCACCGCCGATGCCTCGAAGGGCAGAGCGCCCAACGCAATGTCGAGCCCGACCCCGGAGGGATCGCGCAGCAGGACGACGCGCAGATTCAAGGCGAACTCGAGCGGATCGGCAACCCGCGCCTCGTACTTGGACAAGAGCGCGCGAACGAACGGCTCCTCACCTCCGAAGCCGGTGAGCAGCGTCAGGTCGGCGTCCACCGTCTCGCGGGGTTCGCCCCAGCGGAGCAACGCGAGGCCTCCGATGAAACAGAAGCTCCAGTCCTGTTGTTCGCAGAACGACTGGAGAGCGGCGGCGGCGCGTAGAACCTCATTCACGATGGGCGGCTTTCTTGAACCAGCGCTGCTGCTCGATCAAGCCCGAGGTGGGGCGGGGCCTCCGCGGGCCGGTGTGGTAATCGGCGGGACCGCAAAGCAACGAGATGGCATGGACGGTGTCGATTTGGCGTAGCTCCTGGCGTCGCAGACGTTCCAGTTCCGGCCCGGCGATGGCCCAAGCACTTATCCAGGATCTGGCCCGGGCGGTCTGCTCGTCGGACCAACCTTGGGGGGTGGCTTTGGGTGTGCTCATCTGCTTCGTTGCGGCGCGCTCGGGCCTACGGAAGCATACCTTGTGGCGACGGGGTCGCAAGCCCGCAGGACTCCCGCGCTGCAGGGGTGCGACCGTCTGCGCCGGTGGGCGCCAGGAGCACCGGACGGCGGCGCATCCGGAGCCGTTGAATGAGCTCCGCTTCGAGGTTGGAAATGGGCAGGCGATCGGCCACGGGGTGTTGCATAGGCCAACCGCGCCGAAATGGCGACTGCAAATTCCGGCTGGCCGGGGTGGGGGGACGGCTGGCTGGAAAACGATTTGCGGCGCATCCCGGTTTCTTGCACCGGGCGCAGGTGGACGTCATGCGTAAGGACGCAAAGCGTAACGAGCCGGGGGCGGAGTGGTGCGGCCCGTCGGAGAAGAGGTTTGCGGGTTGTGCCGGGTTCTTGCAGCGCGGTGTTCAACAGGCAGGCTCGGAACCAGAAAAATGGGGGTGTTCGGAGCGATGGTGCGCTGATTTTGCTGCTATTTGCACCTCGGGAGGGGTGGGGTGAGGCGTAAAGCGTGAGGCGTAATACGTAATGGGTGAGCCGTGGGGCGCCAGGCGCGACGACTGAGCTCGGGTTGACCGCAAGGGGGTGTACGAGGTGACATAACCACTTGGCGGCGGGGTAGTGGGGTCAGGCAGGACTGGGGTGGAACCGCAGGATTCCGGGTTATCCCGCCTGTTTGCACTGCGGCGTTCTGACAACACAGGCGGAGCAGGGTTCACAGGCCGGGGGGATGGCGCTGGTTGGTGGTGGTCGTGGCGTGGGGCGGGGTTTGCGAATATTGCGGTTGGTTGCACCTGCGGCGGGCGGTCCTGCGGACGTCCGGGTGAGTCTCCGCAGGTGGAGTGCGCCGGCAAGACGCAGCCACGTCGGTGCCATTGCCCGGGAGGCCCAAAGCGGTGTCGCGCTGCGCTTGCCACCGCACTCCATAGC
>CAYYMW010000684.1:0-1832 GCA_964472515.1 uncultured Verrucomicrobiota bacterium
CGACGAGCTGGTCCTTTGCACCCCGACACTCATTTCGAAGGGCTTCATGAAGCCCGAGGACATGTGCTTTACCGACATGGACGGCAACCAGAAGGCCGGCACCAAGAAGCGCACCAGCGAGGTGCTCATGCACCTCCAGATCATGAAGCGCCAGGCGCGGGCCAAGTCCGTCGTCCATTGCCACCCGCCCCACGCCACCGCCTTCGCCGTGGCCGGGGTGCGCCCGCCGAACTGCATGATCCCCGAGCTGGAGGTCTTCGTGGGCGAGATTCCCATTGCCGAGTACGCCACGCCGGGCACGCCGGAGTTGGGCAAGCGCATCGCGGACCTTGCGATGGAGCACAACACCATCCTCATGGCCAATCACGGCGTCGTGGCCTGGAGCCATCTCGGCGTCGAGGACGCCTATTGGAAGATGGAGATCATCGAGGCTTACTGCCGCACGGTCGTGGTGGCCGCGCAGCTCGGCACCGAGCTCAAGACGTTCTCCACACCCCAGCTCCGCGACCTGCTCAAGATCAAGGATTCCCTCGGCATCGTGGATCGCCGCATTGGCCTCAAGGAATGCGAGCTGTGCGACAATCCCGAATGGCGCCCGGGCGTCACCTGCACCGCCACCGCCCCCGAGACCACGGTCAAGCCGGACGGTGAAGCGGAGAAGGTGGTCCAGGCCGTGACGGACATGCTCATGGAGCGGCTCAACAAGGGCAATTAGGCGATGAAGGTAGCCATTATTGGTGGCGGCGGACGCGTGGGTTCCTGCGCGGCGTTCGCGCTGCAGTGTCAGCCGGTCGTTGCCGAGCTTCTCCTGCTCGACGCCAACCCCACGGTCGCCGAGGGCGAGGCGCTGGATCTGCTCCATGGCGCGTCGATCGCCGGCGATCAACGCATCTCCGCCGGCGACTACCAGGCGGCGGCCGATAGCGACCTCTTTCTCATCACCGCCGGCCTGCGCCGCAAACCCGACGAGTCGCGCCTGGACTTGGTCAACCGGAACGTCGCGCTGTTCGTCCAGATTCTCGACCAGATCCGCTCCGCCGGCCTGCGCCGCGACGCCCTGGTCTTCGTGGTGTCGAATCCGGTCGACATCCTGACCCAACTGGCCACCGAGCGCCTGGGGCTGCCCTGGCAGCAGGTCTTCGGCCTGGGTACGGTGCTCGACACCGCCCGTTTTTCCTCCCTCATCGCCCGCGATCTGAAGCTCGCCCCCACCCAGGTCAAGGCGCTCATCCTGGGCGAGCACGGCGACACCATGGTGCCCGTGTGGTCCACCGCCACCGTGAATGGCGTGGCGTTGGCGGCCATCTCCGGTTGCACCCACGCCTTCCAGAACGCCATCGTGGAGCGCACGCGCGGCGGCGGGGCAGAGGTGATTCGCCAGAAGGGCGGCGCCGGTTGGGCCGTGGCCTTGGGCATCCGCGAGGTGATCAACTCCGTGGCACTCAACCAGCAGCGCATGCTGCCGGTCTGCTCCGTCCAACAGGGCGCCTACGGCCTGCGCAACGTCTGCCTGAGCGTTCCCAGTGTGGTCGGACGCGGCGGCGTGCTGCGGCACGTGGAATTCGAACTCTGGCCCAAGGAACGCACCGCCCTGGTCAACTCGGCCAGGACGCTGGAAGAGACCCGCTCGAAAGTGAAGGTCTGACATGCTCAAGTCCCTCGACGCGAAACTGGCGGAGATCAAGGCGAACCGTTCCTCCCGGGCGTTCATCCTCGCCGACGCCAAGGACGCCGACATGGCGTTCGGCATCCGCGCCGCCGGGCCGCGCCGCTATCTGGCCGGGGGCATCGCCCGCCCCGCCCAGTTTTCCCCCGAGGTCTGGACCCGCGAG
>CAYYMW010000685.1:0-1824 GCA_964472515.1 uncultured Verrucomicrobiota bacterium
GGCAGGTTCCGCGCCGCCTCCGCCCGCACCGTGTAAGGTTGCATGCCGGCCGGCAGCGCCTGCGCCGCGCCCGCCGCTAAAACCTCCAGCTCCCCATCCACGATCTCCATCGCCACCGTCCGGAAGTAGTACGCCCGGCACATCTGATGGTCCCGGTGGATCGCCAGCCCCAGCGGCAGGGCCAGGGCCGCCACCAATCCCAGCGCGATCAGCATCTCGAACACCAGGCTGCCGCGCCGGGAACGTTCCCTCGGTGTTGGTCGTGTCGTTACCATAGCGGGGCAATCTGAATGAGGTGGATCAGCCAGCCAAACACCGACACCGCCAGCAGGCCCACGAAAAACCCGTTGAGCACCACCAACGCCACCGTAATGCACTGTGACGCCGTCTGCTCCCGCTGGAACGCTTCCGCGTCCAGCGCGTCGTGCCAGCCGGCCAGGGACGTCATGAACCGCTCCCGCGTGCTGGCCGCCGCCCTCAGTCGCCACGCCAGTTGCCCGGACTTGTCCAGCATCCGGAGCGCGTCCGGCAACTTGGTTCCCTGCGCCAGCGCTTCCAGCGCCTTGTGCGCCCGCCGCTCGAACGGCCGGTTCGCCGTGCTTTCCGCCGCCAGTTGCAGCGCCCGCGGCTCCGGCACGCCCGCATCCAGCAGGATGCCCAGCATGCTCGAGAAATCCCGCGTCATGCGCAGCCGCCGCCACGGCACCACCGAGGCCAGCCAGTCGTTCAGCCCGGGGAGCCGGCGATCCAGCCACGCATGCAGCTTCGGCCCGCCCAGGTACAACGTCGCCCCTGCGTAGCACACCGTCATCAGGATCGCCTGGTACCACACCAGCCACCCGTGGTGCTGCATCATGAAGGTGAACAAGCCCGGCGGAGGTCCCCCCATGTCGGTGGCGATCTGCGCGAACTTCGGAAACACGAACACCGACAGCAGCAGGAAGATCAGCACCCAGAACGGCGACACTCCCAGCGCCAGCACCATCAGGTAATCGTGCGCCGATCGCACCTCTCCCAACGCATCCTCCAGGTGGCTGCGGCAGGCCGGGATCACCAGCTCCAGGTTCCCTGCTTGGTGCCCGGACCGTAGCATCATCCGTACCGGCGCGGGGAACACGCCGCCCTCCTGCTCGAGGGCCTCGGCGAACGACTTGCCGCCCGCCACCGCGTCCGCCAGGCGCACCGCCGCCCGCCCGAGCGACCCGTCCCGCGTCAATCGCCACTCGCGCAGCGTTTGCTCCGGTGTCCGGCCGTGTCGCAGGCCGTCCTCGATCAAATCCAGCAGTACCCGCATCTTCTCCCGGCGCCGCAGCGGCAGGCTCACCAGGTAATGCAGCGTCCACGCGATTCCCAGCAACAACGGCAAACCGATGACCGTCAGGGCTACGATGATCAGGGTGATTTGCATGGCGCCTATCCTACGGAACCCAGCGCGTTCAGCATCGGCACGAGCAAGCACTGCACCATCAGCGCCACCTGCGCCAGCACCAGCAAGCCCAGGATTAACACCGACACCGGCAGCGTCGCGTACAGCAGCATCTCGACCCGATGCCGCGCCCGCTCGCGATACACTTCCGCCGCTCGTCCAAATCCTTCCGTCAACTGTTCCCCGCTCTGCCCCACCAGCCACAGGAACAGTTGCGGCAGCAACCGGCTCCCGGCCGCAAACTGCTCCAGCTTCCCCTGGCCCGCGGCCAGCCGCGACCGCCTGGCCGCTTAAGTGTGCCAATTGCAAGGAGCGTCGCGGCGTGAGCCCGACGTGTCCGCCCAAATTCTTCCAGGGGCCGCCTGTCCGCCTTTTCCCAGGCAAGCGGATATATAGGT
>CAYYMW010000686.1:0-1824 GCA_964472515.1 uncultured Verrucomicrobiota bacterium
TCCCACAATTTGCATCACGGGAGACAGCATGGAGCCCAGCAAGGCAACCAGTCCCAAGGTCCACAGGCTCAGTCGCTTGATTTCCTCACTCCCCTTGAGAATCCCCACCACGAGGAAGAAGCCGCCAAAGAAACAGCCTACCGCCGGAAGGTGAGTGCAGACCAGATGCAGGTGTGCCGGGTTCATTTGCGTCGCGTCGCCAGTATCTTGGGAACGAGACTCTCATCGGTGGCACCGGTGGCGTCAAACCAAATCCGGCAAACTGCTGGCGAAGTCCTCTGGGACCTTCACGAAAGGCGACCGTGCCCATCCATTCCAGGACCGGGGTGCTCCGCCGGGACGCCCGAAGGTCCACCGCCGGGCCGGTGGGTTCTGGTTCTCCCTGAGGTCCAGGTCGCTTGCCCGCCTCCACCGCAATGACCTCGGGACTTGGGGGGCGTCAGCCGACTCAATGTTTGGGCCATCCTGCCGATACCTTGGTGGCGAGCTCCGTCACGGCTCACCGGGCGGCAAAGACTCGCGCCGGTGGGCGCGGCAGGCTCCCCGCATTGCTATGGCCCAGATACCAACCACCACCGTCGCCAAACCGGCCGCCACCGTCGGACGCTATCTCACGTTCGTGCTTGGGGGTGAAGCCTATGGCATCCAAGTCCTTAAAGTCCGGGAGATCATTCGCCAAGTCGACATCACTCCCGTGCCGCTGATGCCGAGTCATGTGCTGGGGGTCTCCAACCTGCGTGGTAAGATCATCCCCATCATGGATTTACGCATCAAACTGGGGCTGCCGCTCCAGCCGGATGACGAGCGGGCCTGCGTGGTGGTGGTTCAAGTCAAAGGCGCCCAGGCGCAAATGCTCCAAATCGGCATCAAGGTGGATGCGGTGGAGGAAGTGGTCAACCTGTCGTCGGCTGACATCGAGGACGCTCCCAATTTCGGTGCCTCCCTGGACACCCGGTATATTTGCGGCATGGCCAAGGTCAAGGGCGTGGTGAAGACCCTGCTCGATATCGACCTGCTGCTGGCCGACTAAGTTGGACAAAAGGAGGGGCTGGCATGGACGCACCTGCAAACCGGACTGCCGCCCAGCGCGCGGGCGGATGGTTGGTCGGCGCGCTGCTGGGAGCCGCCTGCCTCGTCAGCCTGGCCGGAGAGGGGAAGCCAAGGGTTTCCCCCGAAGAGGCCCTCCGCCGTCTGGCGTTGGGCAACCTCCGTTACATGGCGGGCCAGCGGGATTATCCCCGGCAGGATCTTGCCCGGCGACGCGAGACGGTGACCGAGGGCCAGCACCCTTTTGCGGTAGTGGTTTCCTGCTCGGACTCGCGCGTGCCGGTGGAGGCCATCTTTGACCAGGGCGTGGGCGACCTGTTCGTGGTGCGCGTGGCCGGGAACGTAATGGCGGTGGATGAAGCCGCCACGGTCGAATATGGCGCGGAGCACTTGGGAGCCACCATTTGCCTGGTTTTGGGCCACAGCAAATGCGGCGCGGTCACAGCGGTGGCGCAAGGCGCGCCGATGCACGGCAACCTGGCCCGGTTGGTGCGTCCGATTGAGCCGGCAGTGGCCAAGGTCAAAGCAGCCCATGCCGGAAAAAAGGTCGAGGAGTTGATCCCGCATGCCATTCGCCAGAACGTCTGGCAGCAGATCGAAGGTCTCTTTCAGACCAGTCCGCTGGCGCGTGAGTTGGTTCGCACCGGCAAACTGAAGGTGGTCGGCGGGTTCTACGACCTCGAAGCCGGCCGGGTGGAGTTCATGGGACCGCATCCCGAGGAAGCCCGCTTGCTGCGGGCTTCGGAGAGCGACCAGACTCCGGCACCCGGCCATCAC
>CAYYMW010000687.1:0-1807 GCA_964472515.1 uncultured Verrucomicrobiota bacterium
GTTGGAGGAGGTGGCGCGGTGGCTGGGGCGTCGTCCCGCCGTGCCGGTGGGTGAGGCCCTGTGGCACCCTCCGGTGGGGACGGCTTGGCTGGCGAGCCTGCCCATCGAGGGCCGCATCTTCTGTCTGGGTGGGGGACAGGACCCGCCGGATGGTGCGGCCGTCCTTTCCCGAGTCCGGATCAAGGTTGGTCTCACGGCCGCTGGGCCGACGTCGCGTCTGGTCTGCGGTAAGGCGATCGAGGGATTTGAGATTGAGCCAAGGTGGGCGGCGGTGGTTGGTCAGGAGCTGGACCATGCCAGGGCGGACGCCGCACGGAAAGCCATCCTGGGGGTTTCCCTGTTTCTGGACTGCCGCGCGCGAGTAACCAGGGAACTGGCGAGCGGCGATTTGGCGGGCAACGTTGATGGTTCAAGCCCCACCACACCGTGGCTGGCGGTGGGAGAGGGATGGGAAGGTATATTGACGGAACCGATCCGTCTGACGGTTGCAGGGGAAACCGTGAGCACCGGGGCTTCAGGTTGGACGGTGGACGTCATTGGTGAGGCGCTCTCGGCTTTGTCGCAATGGCTTGTCCTGCAACCGGGCGACATGGTGGCGGTGCCCGCCTGCTCTGCGCCCAAGGTGACCGCTGGACCGCAAGCCCAGGTGGATTTGGAGGGGCCGACGCTGGGGAGCCTGCGGCTGCGCATCGAGGCGGACGCGCGGTGAGCAACTCCGCAACGGCGGTTGCCCATGGAAAAGAAGCCCCCCGGCCGTCGTGACGAACCGGGGGGGCTTGCTGAAAAAAGGCGAGGTCTAGTGGCTCTTCGGTGGTTCCGGAGCCTTCTCCTTCTCAGCGGCTTTGTCCTTCTCGGCCGCCTTGAACTTGTCCACTTCGTTGGCCTTGATGACCTCAATCTTGGCGCCAGCCTTCATCTCATCGGCGGAGGGGACGCGGATGATGTCACTGGTCACCGGTTCGGCAGAGGTGGGCGCGGGCTGGGTTCCCTTGAAGGAGATCAGGTCGACCTCGAATTGGAGCGTGGCGTTGGGACCGATGTTCTGGCCGGAGCCGCGTTCGCCGTAGGCCAACTCGGCCGGGATATACAACTGCCACTTCGCGCCCGGCTTCATGAGCTGGAGCGCTTCGGTCCAACCGCGGATGACACCGGAGACGTTGAAGGTCGCCGGCTGGCCGCGTTTGTAGGAACTGTCGAACTCAGTGCCATCCAGCAAGGTGCCGCGATAGTTGACGGTCACGGTATCGGTGGCCTTCGGGCTCTCGCCCTTGCCCTCGACCAGTACTTTGTACTGGAGACCGCTGGGCAGGGTGACCACGCCGTCCTTGGTCCGGTTTTCCGCCAGGAAAGCCGCCCCGTCTTTCTTGTTCTTCTCCCCCTGCTGCTTGCGCATCTCTTCCTGGCGGGCGCGCAGCTCGCGTTGGAAGCCCATAATGATCTCCCGGGACTCGCTCTCCGTCAGCAGCGTCTTGCCGCCCATGGCATCCCGGATGCCTTGAAAAAGGGTATCGGTGTCAATGTCAATCGACTGGCGTTTCCAGCCATTGGCCAGACTCATGCCAACACTGTAGCTGAACTTCTGCTTTTGATCCTTGAGTTGCGGCACGTCGGCTCCGTAGGCCACGCCCGCCAGCGAATACGCCAGTAGTGACGCCAATAAATAGGTTTTCATTACGTTCTTACAGCACAAACAACGCCCGACGCTGGCAAAAACCCATCGAATTTTCAACGCAATTCTGGCGCGGTGGATCGGGCGCCCCGTCGCGTTGGGGGGAGCGGGGATGAGTTGAGGTGGGGGGCGCAAATG
>CAYYMW010000688.1:0-1800 GCA_964472515.1 uncultured Verrucomicrobiota bacterium
GAGGTGGGGGGCGCAAATGTCGGCCCTGAGAGCTTTCCCGCTGGGAAAGGGGAGGCAGCAAGAACCGGAGTCGCCGCACTGGCTTCGCCGCCGTCGGCAGGTCCACCCCGTGCTCGAGTCTTGCCTTCCAGACCCACCGTCGCTTTGGCCTCCTCCGGTCCCTCAGGCACACGCGCCGATTCGCAAGCGACCGGTGTACTTTGGGTTGGCACGCAAGCGGAGACCGTGTTAAGGGTTGGTTGGTCTTTCGCTGCGACATGTTCGGGTTCGGAAAAAGGACGGGCGCGGGCGGCGGACCCGGCGAACCGGGTCCGTTCGGGGTGTACTATCTGCATGAGTTGATCAATAGCGGCGGGATGGCCGACCTCTGGCTGGCGACCGATACCAGCGGCAAGACGCTCGCCCTGCGCCGGATGCATGCCCGCCTGCGGTACGATTTCACGGCCAAGCGCCGGTTCGTGCGGGGGTGCGAGGTGCTCGCCCGCATCCACAACCACCAGTTTGTCATCAGCTATCTTGCCCACGGCAAGGTGGATGGCGATCTCTTCCTCGCCATGGAATACGTCGAAGGGGCGAACCTGAAGCTGATGATGGCGCAGTCGGATCCGGTGCTGGCGGAGAACGTGGGGAACATTCTCATCGATGCGGCCATCGCGCTCGAACACGTCCACGAGAGCGGCTACATGCACCTGGACTACAAGCCCGAGAACATCATGGTCACGCGCAACGCCAGCGTGCGGCTCATCGATTTCGATCTGGCCCTGCCCAAGCCCGACGAGCCCAGGAAACTCTCCAGCAATCCCGGCACCCCCGGTTACATGGCGCCCGAGCAACTGTTGCGCGAACCCGTGGACCACCGCGCCGACCTCTTCGCCTTCGGCGTGACCGCGTACGAACTGCTCACGTTCCGCAAACCCTTCCCGGGAGACACCCCAGACGAGGTGTTGCGCCGCCAACTGGACCGCAGCCTCGACTTCCAGGCACCCCGCCAGATCAACCCCGACATCCCCCTGGCGGTCGAGCGGGTGATCCTCAAGTGCCTCGAGCGCGAGCCGCCCAAGCGCTATCCCTTCATGAGTGTCGTGGTGCGCGACCTCCAGGCGGGCCTGTACGTCTGAACCACCCCGCCGGTTCAGGCGGAGTGCTGCTGCTGCACGAAGAAGGCCGCCGCCTGCGAGCGCCGGCTCATGTGGAGCTTGTCGAGCAGGTTGCTCAGGTAGTTCTTCACCGTTTTGTCGCTCAGTCCCATGTCCACCGCGATTTCCTTGTTGGTCTTCCCCTCGGCCACCAAGGCGAGCACCCGCCGCTCCTGGGCGGAGAGCAGGCTCATCCGGCTTCTCGCCTCCGGTTCGGCGCCCTGCCTCATCTTCGAAATCACCCGCCCGGTGACCGCCGGATCGAGGATGGACTGGCCTGAGGCCACTTTCTCGATCGCGGCGAGCAAGCCGGTGCTGTCGATCTCTTTCAGCAGATAGCCGTCCGCCCCCGCCGCAATCGCCTCGAATACCGTCTCGTCGGTCGCCACGCTGGTGAGGATGAGCACCCGGATGTCGCCCGGCAGGCGCTGGATCTGCCGGCACGCGTCAAAGCCGCTGGCGTCCGGCAGCCGGATGTCCAGCAGCACCACGTCCGGTTTGAGCCGTTCCGTCTCGCTGACCGCGCCGGCGGCGGTGCCGGCCTCGCCCACGATCTCGAGATGCGCCGCTTGCGCGAGCAGTGTGCGCAGGCCGAGGCGGACAACTTCGTGGTCATCGACCACCAGAATGCGGATGGGGGCGGGTGAGCTCATGTGTTTGTGGG
>CAYYMW010000689.1:0-1796 GCA_964472515.1 uncultured Verrucomicrobiota bacterium
CCCGGCAACCCCATCCCCCAGAATTCCATTCACCGAGTCTACCCAGTTCATGGTGCATTCGCCCGCCCGCCCTGCCTTTTGTAGGCGGTCAGGCCACGTGGGCGGCTGCCAAGGCGTTGAGGCGCACTTGGGCGGGGTCTTTGCAGCCGGGGATGACGCTGGTGACGGCGGGATGCCGCAGGCACCAGGCGAGCGCCCAGACGGACATCGGCAGACCTTGGGGCACTTCCGTGCGGCGGATTTCCTCTGCTTCAGCCGCCCATTGGGCCAGCTTGGCCGGCTCGTAGGTGGAGCGCACGTCTCCCGGCGGGAACGGCCCGGCCTGGGGGTACTTGCCCGTCAGGAAGCCGCTGGCGAGCGGGACCCGGGCGAGCACGCCGAGATCGTCCCGCTGCGCCGGGGGAAAGAAGTCCCGGGCGGCGCGGGCATCGAGCCGGTTGTAGAGCACTTGGAGCATCCCGGCCCCGAGGGAAGCGGCCCGCTCGGCTTGGAGGGGGCCGGCTTTGCTGGAAATCGACACACCCAGGTGGCGGAGTTTCCCGGCCTGGCGCAGGCGTTCGAGCGCGGCCCAGAGTCCGGGTTGCAGGCAGGCCTCGTCCGAGCCGGAGTGAAACTGGTAGAGGTCGAGCTGGTCGACTCGCAGCGCGCGGAGCGAGGCTTCGAGTTGGGCCTCGACCTCAGCCGGGGTGGAAGCCCAGTCGCGGCGGTTGAAGCCGAGGTAGCGATGGCCAAATTTGGTGGCGACGATCCATCGGCTGCGATCCCGGCGGGAGAGGTAGTCGCCGATGAGCTGTTCCGAGCGGTGGTCGCCGTAGCATTCGGCGGTGTCGATCAGGTTGATGCCCAGCGCGTGGGCTTCGTCGAGGATGGCATCGACCTCGGCCTGGGTGTAGTCGCGGCCCCATTCGCCGCCGAATTGCCAGGTGCCCACGCCGATGACCGAGACCCGCAGGCCGGTCCGGCCCAGCCGTCGATATTGCATGCGCTGTTGTTCCATGCCGTGCCATTTCCTTTCAAGGGTTTTCGCCGGCGACGAGGTGCGCGCGGACCTGGTCGATGGTCTGCGCACCGGAGGCCAGGAGGCGCTCCATGCGCGCGGCGGCGGTGTCCCATTGGGGCTGGGTCACGCGGCGGCTGGCCGGGAGTTCGAGGTGGCCCTGGTGAAAGACCCGCCGATGCGGCTGCAGCCCGTCGCTTTCCCAAACCTCGACGAGCTGGCGTTTCCCCTGCCAGCCGCCTTCCACGCGCAGGAAGAGCGCGAGGTGCATCCGGCGGAAGGCGGCTTCCGGGACGCCGTTGTCGCCGCAGATTTGGTCGCGGGCTTGCGCCAGGTCGTCGGCATGGAGGTTGGTGGCGAGGATGTGCCCGGCGGTGGGCAGCTCGAAATAGGCGCGCAGTTCGGCCCCCCAGAGGTAGGCGTAGTAGTCGCCGGGGCCGATTTCGTGGCAGATATAGCAGGCCCGAGGCTGGCCGGGGGCCCGGCCGCGCTCGATGGCCGCGAGGCCGTCGGCCGGAAGCAGCGGGACTTCGGCGGGCAGGAAATTGAGCAAGGCGCCCATCACGGTGGTCTTGCCGGCCCCGCCCGGCACCGCGCCGACCATGAACGAAGCCCCGCCACCGAGGGCGGCGAGCAGGTAGGCGGCGAGTTCGGGCGTCACGGTGCCTCGCTGGCGCAGGTCGACGATGGAGAGCATGCGACCGCCGCGTTGGTTGCAACGCTGGATTTCGAGGGTATGTTGTCGGTTCAAAGCGGTCACATTATGGATTAAAGCCGATTCCCGCGTGCTGTAAAGAGG
>CAYYMW010000690.1:0-1789 GCA_964472515.1 uncultured Verrucomicrobiota bacterium
TCCCAGCACCCGATACGCACGGGACAGATGGATTGAGGCCCCATGAAGAGCCCCCTCAATCAACTGATCTTGCTCGGCTTCCTCTGCCAGGCCCTCTCGTGGGACGATTGGCTGGCTCCCCTGCTTTACGCCCTCTTGTGGCTGGGATGCCTGACGTGGGGCAAGACCCGGCTCCGGGCGCGGCCGGCATGGGAAGGGGCGGCGCTGGTGCTGGGTTGCGCCGGCGCGTTGGGACTCGGGGAGGCCTTGGGTCGCAACACCCACTTTTTATCGGGCACGGCTTGGTGCTGGTGCAGGCGGTGCGCCTGACGCGGGAGACCACCCGCTCCGAGAGAACCGTGGCCTTCTTCATCGCGCTCTTCCACCTGGGCGTGGCCTGCACCTTTCTCTTTGACCTGCGGTTCCTCCTGGTGCTGGGGGCGGCCGTCGTGCTCTTGCCCAAGGCACTCGCGGAACTCCACCTGATGACCCTGCCGGCCCAAGCCCGGCACTCCGGCCTGCGGCAGACGCCGCTCTGGAGCACCCTGTTGATCGTCCTGATCACCGCCACCGTTTTCGTGGTCTTCCCCCGAGGCACGTTGCGTACCCCGTTGATGCCGTCGCGCGGGGGCAGCGCGGAAACCAGCGGCGTGCTCGACGACATCCTCGATCCCATCCGCGGCGTCTCTTCCCTTGACGGCCGGGTAGTCTTCCACATCCAAGGCGACCAACTCCGCTACTTGCGTTGCCTGACGCTGACGGACTGCGACGGCATCGGCTGGTCTGCCCCGGCACGCCCGCAGCTGCGCGGCTTTCGCTACGTGCCGGCCGACACCCTGGGGCGTTACTCCCTACGACGAGTGCGGGTCCGCACCGCCGCGCTCCTGCGAAATGTCCTGCCCACGGATGGTCAGGTCGTGTTCCTGACCGGCAGCTTCTTCAGCCGGCCCCGCCTGAATGTGCATGGCGGCATCTACACCGACGCCATGTGGAATACGGCCAACAACGCGTATTCCTATTGGATCGATCCCAATCCGCCCCCGGAACCGTTGCCGGAACTGCTCCGTCCGCGCTACCTTGCCAGTCCCCCAATCACCGCCCGGGTCCGGCGCTGGCTGGACGAGCGCCTCACCGGGGTCGCTGATCCGTATGAGCAGGCGAAAACCCTGGAGAAGCATTTCGAGACGGAATTCGCCTACCAGTTGGGCGCCCCGGCCCTCAGCCGCCTCGCCCCGCTGGAAGACTTCCTGTTCGAGCAACGCGCCGGCCATTGCGAACGGTTCGCCTCCGCGCTCGCCATTCTCCTGCGCGCCCAGCGCATCCCCAGTCGCGTGGTCATCGGGTACGCCGCCACGACCCCCACCCTCTTGTCCCCCGGCTACACCGTCAGGGTCCGCGACGCCCATTCGTGGGTCGAAGCCTGGTTCGAGGGCCGTGGCTGGGTAACCCTCGACGGCACCCCCCGCGCCACCACCGGTGGAACCCCCGCTGCGTGGACCGACCTGCTCACGGATCTGGATTTCGCCTGGTCCACCTACGTGGTCAACCTCGATGCGCCCGGCCAGTCCCAACTCTTCGGAACCGTCACGGCCAGCTTCGTATCTGCGGGCCGCTGGTTGGAGCGCCGGGCAGCCTTCATCGCCTCGGGGCTCGTGCTGGCGGGCGTGGTGGTGCTCATCCGGAAACGCGGGGCGGCCTGGGGGAGGTGGTGGCGGCATCGCCGCGAGATCCCCGACGAACCTGATCCAATCCGCGCCACCCACGACCTCTATGAGCGAATGCTGAAGGCGCTGGTCGTTCTGGGTTGTGT
>CAYYMW010000691.1:0-1783 GCA_964472515.1 uncultured Verrucomicrobiota bacterium
ATCTGGCGGCGTTCGGCGGGTTGGAACGTGCTGAAGGTGCGGCGCAGCAACGGCAGGGCGGCGGTGAAGTGGTCGGGGGTGAGCGCCGCGACCCAGTCGTCCAGCACGCCCCAGAGGGCTTCGTCGTGCAGCAGGAGCAGGCCGCTGTTGCGGAGGAAGCCGTCCACCCACGCGGCGGCCAGGGCGGGGACGTTGGCGGTGGAGAGGGCGAGACTGAGGCGGCGGGCGGCCTCGGCCACGGTGAGCACCTGGGCCTCGAGCAGCAGGCGGCAGGCGCGTCCGGCGAGGAGCCCGTGCAGGCCGGGGGAGTCGGCGAGCTGGCGGAGGACGGCCTGCCACGCCGCCGAGTGTTCCGCGTTTTGCAGCAGACCGATGGCGCCGTGGCATTCGAGCAGGCGGTTGAACATCTCCTCGGCGGCTTCGTCGTTCAGCGCGCCGCACGCGCCGGGCAGGCCGATGCAGACGCGCGCGACCAGGCCGTCCACGACGGCGGCGACCATGGCGGCGTCGGTCTGGCGGACGTTGCCGTAGCGGAGAATGTTGGCGAGCGGCGGCAGCGCGCCCATGAGGTGGCCGACATCGCTGGCCACGGCGGCGACGGCCTGGAGGCGGGACATGAGGTGCTCCGCGGCCTCGGGGAGATCGGCCAGCAGGGTGGCGTCGAGCAACGTAGTGAGGGCGGGTAACTCGGTGGCGGCGTCGGCCTCGTGGCGGACCTTGGCGGAGACAGCCCCGGGGATGGTGTTGCCCCAGACGCCCGCTTCGATGAGCTTCACCGCGAACTCGGGTTCCCACTGGACGCGCCACCCTTCGTGGAAGGTGCCCTTTTGATTGCCGCGCTGCTCCTGGCGCCCGCCCCAGCCGATGCCGAGCAGGTTCAGGCGGTGGAGGAGGCGGCTGCGGTCGAGGTCGTTGGGCTTGCGCAGATCGAGATCGAGTTCGCGGAGGGTGGCCTCGGGCGGCAGGCGCAGGCGCTTTTGTTCGCGCGCGAGGTTCTGCGCGAGCGGCACCATGGGGGTCTCCTCAGGGACCGCTCCCAACCGCTCGCTGACGATGAGTTGGTGGGCGATCAGTTGGAGGGGCAGGTGGTCGCCGAAGCAGAGGACGGTCTGGGTGGCTTCGTTCAGCTCCGGCAGGCCGGGCAGGGGACGCCCGCGCAGGGCGGCGAGGGACTCGGCCAGGCGGACGGCCTCGATGACGCTGGCGCTGGAGGCGTCGAGATCTTCGCCGCGGAGCAGTTGGGCGACGCGGGTCAGCCAGTGGATGGCAACCCGGGTGGAGGCGGGCTCGCGGAGGTCCCAGAGGAAATCGTACCAACCGGGGGATTCGATGCCCGCGCCGTAGCCGGTGGCCTGGGCCAGGCGGCTGTAGGTCCAGGGGATCCAGGTGGCGACGACCTTGCGTTTGGGCAGGCCCTTGAGCAGCGCGGCGTCCTCCTTGGCGGCCGGCAGGCTCGCCAACACCGGGGCGTGCCACGCGCCGCACACCACGGCGATGCGCTGGAAGCCCTCCTTTTGCGCGGCGCGGATGGTCTGGCGCATGTGGGCCTCGCGGCGGGCTTCGCGCCCGGGCTCGAGTTGCTGGAGCGCGGAGGGCAGGGCCGCCTCGCGCAGGGCGGTCATGGCTTCGAGGACGGCGGCGAAGATATCGGCGCCGTCGCGCCGGTGCTCGACCATGTGCTCCCACCAGCGCTCGGAGTCGGAGTAACCGGCGGCCTGGGCGAGGTAGGAGAGGGGGTCGAGGTGCAGCAGGGAGGCAGCGGTGGACTCGGCGGGCGCAGGGG
>CAYYMW010000692.1:0-1779 GCA_964472515.1 uncultured Verrucomicrobiota bacterium
GCTGCAGAACTCCGGCCGCACCGTCATCAGGGTGGGCAGCGTCCGTTCGAACAAGGTGCGGTCGCCCTCGTCGGTCTTGGGGGTGAAGAACTCCAGGGAAATCACCGGCCGGCCCTGCCGGGCTCGCTCGGCGTAGATGTCTCGAATGAATCGCATGTTACCGATGCAACAGTTAAGGCCAAGCCAGCCGGCAACGCAAGAATGCTGTGCGGAAAGGCCGCCAACCGCGCCTCGGGCGCCGCCGCCGCAACCGAGGGGAGAGAGAACGGCGGGCCGGTTCGGCCCCCCGCCGCGCCCGCGCGTCAATTGAGCCGCATTTCTGCTTGCTGAGCCCGGTTCGCTGGGGCTAAATGAGGCCGCTAATTTGCCAGGGCCCACGGAATGTGGACTTACAAACCCCGCCAGGGCCGGAAGGCAGCAACGGTAGTCTGCTCTGCATCTGCCGTGGTCACCCTGGCCTTACTTTTGGTTTCGACGCGCCGGGGCGGAACGGTGATGGGCCGTTCCGCCCCGGTTGCGCCCGGACCCGGGTAAGCCGGCGGACAACGCCCAACGCGCATGAGCTACCAGGTCATTGCTCGCAAGTACCGGCCGCAGCGGTTCGCCGACGTGGTGGGGCAGGAGCACGTTACCCAGACACTGGCCAACGCCATCCGGCAGAACCGGATCGCGCACGCCTATCTCTTCTGCGGGCCGCGAGGCACCGGCAAGACCACGATTGCGCGCATCTTCGCCAAGTGCCTCAATTGCACGGACGGTCCCAAGGCGGAATTCGAAGACGCGGATCCCCGCTGTGTCGAGATTGCCGAACAGCGCTCGATGGATGTGATCGAGATCGACGGCGCGAGCAACAATGGCGTGGAGAACATCCGCGACCTGCGGGAGACCGCCAAGTACGCACCCGCCCACTCGCGCTTCAAGATCTACATCATTGACGAAGTCCACATGCTGTCGACGGGGGCCTTCAACGCGCTCCTCAAGACGCTGGAGGAACCCCCCGCGCACCTGAAGTTCCTGTTCGCCACGACCGACCCCGAGAAGGTGCTGCCCACCATTCTCTCCCGGTGCCAGCGGTTCGATCTGCGGCGCATTCCCTCGGCGCTCATCGTGACCCATTTGGCGCAGATCGCCAAGGCCGAGAGCGTGGAGATCGACGACGCCG
This sequence comes from uncultured Verrucomicrobiota bacterium, assembly GCA_964472515.1. Classification (GTDB taxonomy): domain Bacteria; phylum Verrucomicrobiota; class Verrucomicrobiia; order Limisphaerales; family J093; genus CAYYMW01. Next base: position 1,163 of record CAYYMW010000692.1, read on the forward strand.
CGCTTTACGCGATCGCCCGCGGAGCCGACGGCGGCATGCGCGATGCCGAGTCCACCCTGGACCAACTGATCAGCTTCTGCGGGCAAAAGATCCAGGAGTCGGACGTGCTTTCGATGTTCGGCCTGACAGCGAGAGCCCAGTTGCTGGAACTGGCCGCCGCGATGCTCCAGGGCCGCGACGAGGAAATCCTGCGGTTGCTGGCGCAACTGGCCTCCAGCGGCAAGGACCTTGGCCGCCTGCTATCGGATCTGCTGGCGCATTGCCGGAACCTCCTGCTCTATCAAGTTTCCCGGGGCGACGCCTCGCTGCTGGAGGTCTCCGAAGCCGAACTGACGGCCTTGAAGGAGCAAGGCAGCCTCGCTGACGCGGAATCGCTGCTGCGGGTACTGGAGGTGCTGACCCAGGCGGAGGGACGCCTGCGGGACGCGCTCTCGAAACGAATCCTCCTCGAAGTCACGTTGCTGGAAGCCTCCCAAGCCAAAGGAGCCGTGTCGCTTGACGCCGTGTTGAAGCAACTGGGCAGCCTGCGAGGGGCGGGGGCCGCCCCTTCCGCATCGCCCGCAGCCGCGACCAGAACTCCCGTCCCGGTTCCCGTGCAGACGCTTCCAGCCCCCAGC
>CAYYMW010000693.1:0-1747 GCA_964472515.1 uncultured Verrucomicrobiota bacterium
CAGTGTCTTGCGACACCCCTCCTATCGGCCAGACCTGCAAAGGACTTTAATCGGGCGCAAACCGGCTACTTCGCGGAGTTGTGCTCGATGATCGCGGCCGCCCCCATCGCATTGTCGATCTTCAGGGGGCCGCGCATCACGTTTTCCGCCACGATGGCGTGCCGGAGGTCCTTGCCGAGCGCAATCTGAGTCTTGGCCTCCCGGAATTCGCAGCCCCGGACCATCAGCGTGCCTCCTTGGGCCTGGATGGCCGCGCGCCCCTCCTTCTTCTGATCCCATTGCACGAACGTGCAATCCGCAAAGCCCACCGTGCCGGAACCGGCGATGCGGGCGATCTGGTGGCAGGGGCCCCAGAAGGCGCAGTTCACGAAACGGACGGCACCAGTATGCGTCGCCGCCACCTCGACCATCGTTGGATCGGGCCCGTGGAAGGAGACGAACTCGCCGTTGGTGATGAGCACCGCGAAGGGCGCGGTCTCGTCCACCACCACCGCCGTGTAGCAGTCATCGGCGCCGATCCCCAGGAAATTCCCGTTGCACACGCCGGCCTTGGTCTTGATGAACCGGTAGCCCACCTTGTATCCGAAACAGAACGTGTTGTAGACGTACTGCCAATCCGTCCGCCCGAAGATGAAGGCCTCCCCGTTTTCCATCTGCCACTGGAAGAGCTTCGGCTTGAGGCTCCACCACGGGTTGAAGTGGACGTTCTCGATGCGACCCACGTCGTAAATCTGGTCCACATACACGCCGCGGCGCAACGGTTGGCCATGCACGTCGCGGATGAGGTGCCGCTCGCTGTGCGTGGTGTCGATCCCGTTGTACGGGTTCAGGAGTTCGACCTGCAGGACGGCGGGATTCTTGCCGCGCATCGCCACCGCCCAAGGATACGGCTGGGGCACGTCATCGGCCAACTGGTTGGGGTAGTAGAGGACCACGCCCTTGAGCGTGCTGTTGTGGGTCAGGGTGATGAAGGGATCGCCCTCCTCTTTGCCCGCGTTCTCGGTCACCAGGAGCGTCGTGCCATCGTCCGTCGGTTTGGGCAGGCCGCGATCCCGGATTCCGTTGTGAGCCGGAACGGATTGCCAAAGACCCTCCAGCGTCACGGCGCTGGGCACCTGCAAGTGCCCCTTGAACAAAAACGACCCGCGCCCGATCAAGACCCGGCCGCCCCCGGCCTTGCCGGCGGCGTCGAGCGCCTTCTGGAACGCCTCGGTGTCATCCGTCGTGCCGTCGCCCTTGGCGCCGAACTCGCGCACCCAAAACTCCCCGCTGCCTTCCGCACCCCGCAGCGATAGCGACCACGCCAGCAAGCCGGCGGCAACGAGACTCAACCCGGACACGCTAATACACCCACGCTTCAGGACATTTCGCATAGCTGCGTCCCAGCCTAGAGCCGCGCTCCGCAGATGCAAGCCGCCGGTGATGCGCCACCGCCCGAATGCTCGCTTGGAGGCAGGCCTTGGCTGCCACAGCGTGCCGTTCGCATCTGAGTCATCCCTGGCTGCTGGTGGCGAAAGCCCCCAAACCCCGGACTGCCGAACCCTTTGCCCAGACCATTGTGCATCGTGATTTTGCCGCTATTTGCTGCTATTTGCAGGTATTGGGGCCTCTCGGGTGGGAAACGGACGGGATGGACCACCGGACCGTCCGCACCCGCCACCGTGACGCGCGAGCCGGTTTGCGGGCGGTGCGGCGCACGGCGGTATTGCCGCCGGGGTCCACGCGGGAGGTCGTTGGCAGGCTGGAA
>CAYYMW010000694.1:0-1746 GCA_964472515.1 uncultured Verrucomicrobiota bacterium
GGGGGGGCGGGTCGGTGGTCGGCTTGTCCTCCCGAGAGGGCCGGTCAAACTCTGGGCAATCCCGGCTTGATCCGGCCGGAAGACGCTGATCAGTTGCCGGCGAAGTAGCCCAACTCGCGCAGCGATACGTAGTCCTTGGAGCGGTCCTCCGAACGACGTCCGAGGATGACATGGTCGAGCAGGTCGATCTTCAGGAGTTGACCGGCGCGGATAAGGTCGCGCGTCACCCGAATGTCCGCCTCGCTGGGGGTGGGATCGCCGCTGGGGTGGTTATGGACGAGGATGATGGCGGCGGCGTTGGCCAGGATGGCGGCGCGGAATACCTCGCGGGGATGCAGGAGCAGGGTGTCGAGGGTGCCTTGAGTGATTTGCTCGACGCCAATGAGCCGGCGTCGGGTGTTGAGGAGGACGATGCGCGCCTGCTCGACCATGCCCAACCGGGTTTCTTCGCGGAGCAGATCGGCCACTCGTTCGGGGGTGTCGAGCAGGGGGGCCTCGCGGCGGAGCTCCTGGGCCATCCGCCGGGCCAGGCAGAAGGCGCTCTTGAGGGTGACGGCTTTGTCGCGTCCGATGCCTTTGACGCGCTGCATCTCCTGGATGCTGGCGGCGGCCAGGCGGTCCAGGCTGTCGTATTGACCCAATAGGAGGCGGGCGGCGTCCAGGGCCGAGACGCCTTGGGTTCCGGTGCGGAGGAGGATGGCGATGAGTTCCTCGGTCTTGAGGGCGTCGGCGCCTTTCGCCAGCAGGCGTTCACGGGGCCGTTCCTCGACGGGCATGTCACGGATGGGGACAGTGACGCTCATGGCGAAGAGGATGCACGAGGGCGGGTGCAGTTGGAAAGCCAGAATCCAGGCGCGGCGAAGCGATGCGGGGCAGGGGGTGGGGATAAGGCGGAATGCTGGTGCAAATCGCTTATTCTTGTGAGTTTGGTTTGCCAATCGAGCCGCTTTGTCCTATCCATTTCAGCGTGTCAGCGCTTGTGCAAGCGATTCAAGTCAGGTTGCGAACCGCGTCCCGAGCCCGAAGGCGGGTGGGGTGTAGAGTCGTCGGTGTGGGGTGTCTCGTGGCGGGACTGTTGGTTACCGGCGGATGCGGTCGTGAGGCCGTGCGGACCTACACCGCGCCCAAAGAATCGGCGGCGTCTGCCGATCCTCACGCGGGGATGGGTGGATTGGGCGGCGGATCGATGGCGCCCGAGCTACGCTGGAGTCTGCCAACCGGCTGGGAGGAGTTTCCACCCAAGCAGATGCGCGTGGGCAACTTCGCTGTCAAAGGGGATGGAGGTGCCTCGGCGGAGATCAGCATCATTCCCCTGCCTGGGGCGGCGGGCGGTGACGTGGAGAACGTGAACCGCTGGCGGGGCCAGGTGGGCCTGGCTGCTGTGAGCCCGGAGGAGGTGGCCAAATCGGCGGAGAAGGCCAGCGTGGCCGGAGAAGCGGCGCAACTGTACGATCTGGCCGGCGCGCCGGCGGGGTCCAGCAATGTGGTCCGCATGCTGGCCGCGATTCAACACCGCCAAGGCACGGCTTGGTTCTTCAAAATGTTGGGTGACGACAAGCTGGTGGCCGGTCAAAAAGAGACCTTTCGCAAGTTTCTAGCCGATATCAGGTTCGACACTGCCGCAGCGGCGGTCGCCCCGGCTCCTCCAGCTCCGGCGGCGCCGGCCAACACCGCTTCCGCACCGACCGAGGCCGGCAAGCCTAAGTGGACCCCTCCGGCCGGATGGAAGGAGCAAGCTCCGGGGTC
>CAYYMW010000695.1:0-1731 GCA_964472515.1 uncultured Verrucomicrobiota bacterium
CGCGCCACCCAGCGCCGTTTCGTGCTGCAGCCGTTGGCGGAGATCGCCCCTGACCTCGTGCTGCCCGGCCAAACCAGGCCGGTGCACCAGTTGCTGGCGGCGCTCCAGACTGACGAATGCCTCGTGCGTCAGGGCAACCCGGGCGATGAGCGCGGGTCATAAACGAATTTCTGTTTGGCGCGGGGGAAAGCCCTGCTAAAGTGCCACCATGTCGCAGGTTTATCCTTTGCTGCAAGTGGCGCCCCGGGTAACCCCGGAGCTGGATCCGTGGTTCAGGCCGGCGGTGCTCGCCAACCGGGCTTTTCGCGACCTCGCGCGAGGCACCGGCCAGGCGGTCCCGGTTCGCATCGCCTTGGAACAGGCCGACGGTTCCGTCTTTCGCTTCGAAACCGAAATCCTCCCCGAAACCCATCCGCAGGCGGGCCTGAATCCCGGCCACCTGGAACGCTGGCTCAAGTTCCTGCTCTGGTCGCGCGGAGGCTTCCGGATTCACTTTGCCGGCCCCAAGCCCTTGGCGGAACTTCTGCAGCGGCACTACCGCGAGCATCCCACCGGCAAGTTCGACGCCCTGATGATGGGCACCCGCATCTACGAGCGCGAATTCGAGGTCAAATGGTGCGCGCCGGACGCCCTGCCCGCCGAACGCGCCAGCACCCGGCCCCTCGGACGCCATCTCGAGGGCTGCCGCATCGGCTTCGACCTGGGCGGCAGCGACCGCAAGGTGGCCGCCGTCCAAGACGGCCAAGTCGTGTTCAGCGAGGAAGTGGTCTGGAGCCCCATCCCGCAAACCGATCCGCAATGGCACTTCGAGCAAATCCTGGACGGGCTCAAACGCGCCGCGAAACACCTGCCCCGCGTGGACGCCATCGGCGGCAGCGCGGCCGGCGTGTACGTGAACAACCGGGTCAAGGTGGCCTCGCTCTTCCGGGGCGTGCCCCCCGAGCTGTTCCAGCAGCGCGTCAAAGACCTCTTCCTCGAACTGCGCCGGGCGTGGCACGACCTCCCGTTCGAGGTGGTTAACGATGGCGAAGTCACCGCCCTGGCTGGCTCCATGGCCCTCGGTGACAACGCGGTGCTGGGCATCGCGCTGGGCACCAGCACCGCCGGCGGCTACGTCACGCCGGACGGCAATATCACCTCCTGGCTCAATGAACTGGCGTTCGTGCCGGTGGATTACCAGCCCGAGGCGGCGGTCGACGAATGGTCGGGCGACTACGGCTGCGGCGCCAAGTATTTCTCGCAACAGTGCGTGGGGCGCCTCGTGGGCATCGCCGGCATCGACGTTGATCCCCAAATGGGCCTGCCCGAGGTGCTCAAGCACGTCCAAAAACTGATGGGTGAAGGTGATTACCGCGCGGCGAAGATCTACCGCACGATCGGCACTTACCTGGGGTACACCGTGGCGCACTTTGCGGACCTGTACGACTACCGGCACTTGTTGATTCTGGGCCGCGTCACCTCCGGTCCGGGCGGCGACCTGATCGTCGCAGGCGCCCGCGCCCTGCTGCAGACGGAATTCCCCGAACTGAGCCGCCGCCTCGCGCTGCACGTGCCCGACGAAAAGGAAAAGCGCCACGGCCAGGCCATCGCCGCCGCAAGCCTCGCCGTGGTGGGAAATCAATAAGCAGAGAGCGATTGAGCAGCCATGAATCCATACCGTACCTTCGTTCGCAATTACGAGAACCTGGTCGCCGAAGCCAAGCGGACGCCCTTGGGCGGACTCCCCCCGGC
>CAYYMW010000696.1:0-1718 GCA_964472515.1 uncultured Verrucomicrobiota bacterium
TCCTCCCCCCTCTCGCCGTTCGGAGCACAACCTCGGCCTGGCCGGTCCTCGCCGACGGTTCCCCCGACTTCGGCAAGATGACCTCCGCCCAGCGCCTCGCCTTCGACCGCGACCGCCTCACCCGGCGGTTCGGGTAAGGCCGGACACGCGAAGCATAGATTAGGAGGAAGCGTGTTTCGTCTGTGCAGTCACGATGCGTTGTTTGCGAAAGTCGATCCTTGGCTGAAGCTGCCTGCAGGAACGCTCACCCGCGAACAACAGGCCGTGATCGACGTTCTGTACTCAATCGTCGCCATCGAAGGTGACGGATTACACGGTTTCTGGAATGAGCACGGCCACGAGTTCACGCGGATCGTCGAGTCCTATCGCCTGGCAGGATTTGAAACGCTCGCCGATGCCTTGGAGGAGAGTGCGTTCTGTGCGGACGTAATGGGCCGTGGTTTGGATGCCGAAGGTCACTGGCGGTTTACCGAAGCACAGGACAGGATTCTCTCGTCGATCGAACGCACGATCTACTCCTCCACAGAGAAGATCCATGACCGCCTTTCAAAACGCCTACTCGAAAGGCCTCGCCTTTGACCGCGCCCGCCTGACGCGAAGGTCCGGGGGACTCAACCACGCCGTAGGGGTGGTGGCATGCCAGACCGGGGTAAGGCGCCGTCCCACGGTGCCGACACCCCGGGAAACCGTTCCCAATAACACCTCCCGCCCTGAAATGGGCGGGCGTAAGTACCCCGCCCCGCCGGGAATCATTCCTGATTGCATGTTCCCGACGGGATCGAGAGCGGGTACCCGGCGGGGAACCGCAGCGCGCCCACCGGTTGCAGGCGCCACCCATCTCGCCGTGCGCAGCACCGCTGCGGAGGCGACTCTGAAATCCTGACACCCCGCCGGGGTGCCTTGGGATAAATGGGCCATTACACCGGGGGCAGCGGTCCCGCTGGCGCGGTCCCTTGCCCCCGGCTACCCGCCTTCGGTCCCTCCGGGACACTCTGATGACATGCGCAACCGATGGACGGGGACCACAACGTCGTGAATTACCGGTCGGCTTTGTGGAACAACAAGCTGGCCAACCGGATCGCTGACCGGTACGCGTCCGAACACGTCGAGCTCACCACGCGGTCGCGGCGGGAAACGACGTTTACGAGCCGCGACCTTGCCGCGCGGCTGCACCTGCGAAGTTGGTGGAGACACCACCCGGCTACAGCAGCCAGGAGGACCAGGGAACGCTAGAGGGTCACGACAATGTTATCGGTTGACCCCAAGAGGATCGCATGGGCATTTTAGTTGAACCATGAGACGACCACGGCTCCAGTTCCACCCACGGTTCGCCGAAGTGCGCATGGAATTGGGGGCGCACAAAGAGTGGTTCACCCCTTGGAGCGGCACGTTGTTTCGCTTTCAAGCGACGGATTACCCAACCCCCAGCGACGTGCTGAGCGGGGAAGGAGCACGGCGATTTGGCGGGCGGTGGAATCCTCCCGGGTTGGCCACGCTCTACGGCAGCACCACGGACATGACGGCGCTGGAGGAATGCAAGGCCAACGACCGCTACTATGGCGTGCAGACGAAAGGTCCGCGACTGCTCGTGGCCATCGAGGTTGAGCTGAGCCGGGTGCTCGACCTAACCAAGCCGGCGGTGCGGCGCGGTTTGGGCCTGACGCTGGGTGCACGAGATAAAAAGGGGGGGCTACGAGGTACGCGCCGCCCAGAAATCC
>CAYYMW010000697.1:0-1713 GCA_964472515.1 uncultured Verrucomicrobiota bacterium
GGGGCAGATGCTCATCGCCGCCGACTTCTGGCTGGGGCCGGTGCGCGAGTTGGCGCGGCAGGTCTTGCTGCGCCACGGTTACCGGGTCCTGGAGGCAACGGATGGCGCCGCCGCCTTGCGGCTGTGGGAGGAGCATGCGGGCGCGGTGGACCTGCTGTTTTCCGATGTGGTGATGCCCGGCGAATGCAACGGCAAGGAGCTGGCGCTGCGGCTGACCCGGTCCAAGCCGGGGTTGACGGTGCTGCTCACCAGCGGCTACAGCGCCGATTTGCTGGGCGAGGACGCCGAACCGTCCTGGCGGGAAACGCTCCTGCACAAGCCTTACCACCCGCGCCAGTTGCTGGAGGCGATCCGGGCCTGCCTGGATCGCGCCTGAGGCTACGCGGCGTCCTTGTTGAGGAAGCGCGCGACCACCATTTCGACGGTGCGGTCGATGGCGCCGAGGTTCGCCTTGACCACTTTGAGGGCGTTGCGGCCCAATTCCGTCCGGCGGGTCTCATCCGCCAGCAAGGATTCGATCGCCCGCTCCATTTCGGCCGCGTCCTGCACCTGCACCGCGCCCTGGCCCGCCACGAAACTCTCCGCGATGGCGGCGAAATTCTGCATGTGCGGCCCAAAGACCATGGCTTTGCCGAGCGCGCCCGGCTCGATGGGGTTCTGCCCGCCCTGGCCGATCAGGCTTTTGCCCACGAAGATGACGGTGGCGTGCTCGTAAAAGTAGCGCAGTTCGCCGGTGGTGTTGACGAGCAGGCATTTGATCTCCCCCGGTTTGGCCTTGGTGGACGGTCCCAGGTCCTTGCGGTAGATGAACCGAATGCCGCGGGCTTCGAGCGCCCGGCCCACCTCCTTGCTCCGCTCGAAATGGCGGGGCACCAGGATCAGGAACAGGTCCGGGAAGCGCTGGCGCAGCCGGAGGAACATGTCGGCGATTGCCGCCTCCTCGCCTGCGTGGGTGCTGCCGGCGACCAGCGTGGGGGCGGTTTCGGCGACGCCGATCTGCCGCAGCATGGCCGCCACGTCCACCAAGCGGCGTTCTTCGAGTTTGGCGGCGTCGAATTTGAGGCTGCCCACCACCTGCACGACTTCCGGGCGGCAGCCGAGATCGATCAGGCGGGCGGCGTCCGCCTCGTTCTGGGCGCCCACGCCCGCCAGCGAGGCGAAGAGCGGACGAAAGAGAAAGCCGAACCGTTTGTAGCCGCGGTACGAGCGCTCGGAAAGGCGCGCGTTGACCAGGTAGACCGGGGTGCGGCGGTCACGCAGTTTCCAGAGGAAGTTGGGCCAGATCTCGGCCTCGACCAGCACCACCGTCTTTGGGTGCAGCACGTGCAGCGCGCGGGAGACGAACGAGGCGAAGTCGATGGGATAGTACACCTTGACAATGTGGCTGGGCAGCCGCTTCTGGAGTTCCCCCATGCCGGTGGAGGTGGTGGTGGAGACCACCAGCTTGAGCGTGGGCAGCCGCGGTTCGATGGCGCGGATGAGTTGGGTGCAGAGGTTCACCTCGCCGACGCTGACCGCGTGGAACCAAAGCACGTGGCTGTTGGTGACCGCGTGCTTCAACCGCGTGCCGTAGCGTCCAAACCGTTCCTCAAACCCGGCCTGCCAGTTGCCCCGGCGCCACATCTTGAGAAAGTAGTACGGCGCGCTCAGACAAAAGAACAAGGCAAACCCAATGTTGTACAGGATGCGCATCATGATCCCAAACCGCTATTT
>CAYYMW010000698.1:0-1711 GCA_964472515.1 uncultured Verrucomicrobiota bacterium
GGACAGACCCGGCCGGTGATGGCGGGCAGGGCGTTGTCCCGGAGGAGGCTGTTGGCGGCGGCAGACAGGTTGCCTTCGCTGACGAAGCGTACAAAATCCGGGATATTGACCCTTACCGGACAGCCGGCCATGCACCGGGCGTCCTTGCATTGGATGCAACGCTCGGCTTCGAGGATCGCCAGTTTTTCGGTAAACCCGAGGTTAACTTCGTTGAAGTTGGCGGAGCGTTCCGCCCCCGGCTGTTCCGGCATGGCCTGCCGTGAAATCGCCAGACGCTGCTTGGTGGTCAGAGAAGTGGACACGGTACGGTGGAAGGTGAAATCAGGGTTGCTTGGAAGACGCCATCGGGCCTTGCCCCGGGCCAGTCTGGTCGAGGCCGATGCGACAGCCGTTGGGGTGGTCGTTGGCGCAGGTTTCGAAGGTCCGGTAGGTGGTGAGTCGGTCGGAGAGAAGCTTGAAGTCCACTTGGTGGCCGTCGAACTCCGGACCGTCCACGCACGCAAAGAGCGTCTGGCCGCCGACATTGACCCGGCACCCTCCGCACATGCCGGTGCCATCGACCATGACCGGATTCAACGACACGATCGTCTTGACGCCCAAGGGGCGGGTGAGTTCCGTAACCGCGCGCATCATCGGCACCGGTCCAACTGCATACACCACGTCGCACGGGCCCTCCGCCAGCAACTGCCTGGCGGCGTCTGTGACGAAGCCTTTGCGGCCGTAACTGCCGTCATCGGTGCAGACCACGACCTGGCCCAATCGCCGCAGTTCTTCCTCGAAGATGACCCAGGGCTGGGAGCGTCCTCCGATAATGCTGGTGACCGCGACACCCTGCCGGGAAAGACCTTGCGCGATCGGGTGCAGCACTGCGGTGCCGACGCCGCCGCCGACGCAGATTGCGTGGCCTTGGGAGATGAGTTCCGTAGGATGTCCCAACGGCCCGCAAATGTCCTGGATGCCGTCACCCGGTTCCAGGGCGCAGAGATCGCGGGTGCTTTTGCCCACTGCCTGAATGACCAGGGTGATGGCGCCCTTCGCTGGGTCCGCGTCCGCAATCGTGAGCGGGATGCGCTCCGCGTTGGGTCCCCGGTGGACGATGACGAACTGCCCGGGACGCCGGATCTGCGCGATGCGCTCCGCCTGGACTACGAGGCGTGTTACATTCGGACTCAGCTGCCGCTTCTCGAGGACAACATTCATGGCTGCCATTTTCGAACGGGGAGCATGACGCGCGACCGGAAGTGGATGCAATACTAATTCGTTGGAACAACTGGTCATGCCCTGTTCATAAAACTAACTAACGTAGCTGTATAATAACAACTGAAGCGTATTGCCCGCAAAATCAGGGTGGCGACGCCGGAAACCCGCCAGGTAGCCGCCTTTGGCCCGCTGGCATCGAATGCGCCAAGGGTGGCGGACGTCTACTTCGCCATGGTTGCGTCCGTGTCCGGCTTGAGTCGTGAACGCGAGGTGCGGCAGGCACAAATATATTGTCAAGTGGCCCTGCTTTGCTACTGTCCCCGTTCATGTGCGCTCACTTCATAGGGGCTATTTCAGTAGTCCTGGTTATGGAAGAAGCCGCATGGATGCGAGCCAATCTCGCAGTCAACCTTGACCGTAGGCAAGTACAATGAAGCTTAATCTTTGGACATGGGGCCTGGCGGTGGCGGGCGTCATCGGGTACGTGGGTGGGGCGCAGGCCGATGAGCAT
>CAYYMW010000699.1:0-1704 GCA_964472515.1 uncultured Verrucomicrobiota bacterium
GGTGCTTCCGACCCCAATATCTGCAAATAGCAGCAAACAGCGGCAAATTCGAGCGCAACACCCCTGTTTCACCAACCCGTCTCCCCCTGTACGGTGGCGCTTCTGCCAGTGGAAGACCCCGGCACAAACCGGCAACCGCCCCCCGTCTCCCCGCCCTTGACCCGAAAAGATGTTCCGTTGCCACCGGAGAAATGCTAGGTTCCACCCACGGCCAATCGATCGCAACCACCCAACCTTCCTCGACGCATGAAACGGATTCGTCTGCTCCCCCTGCTGGTCGTCAGCCTCACCCTGGCGGTCTGCGCCCAAGCCCTGCGCGCCGCCGGCCCGGACTACTCCAAGGAACGCGCCCGCCCGGTTGCCCAGTGGGTGCGCGACGCCGTGATCTACGAGATTTACCCGCGCAGCTTCTCCCCCGCCGGGAACTTCGACGGCATCACCGCCAAACTGGACGAGCTCAAGGACTTGGGGATCGACATCCTCTGGCTCATGCCCATCCACCCGGTCGGCGAAAAGGGAAAGAAAGGGACTCTGGGCAGCCCTTACGCCGTGCGCGACTACTACGGCATCCATCCCGCCTACGGCACCACGAACGACTTCAAGCGGCTGGTCACCGAGGCGCACCAGCGTGGCCTCAAGGTCATTCTCGACATCGTGGCCAACCACACCGCCTGGGACAACGTCCTCATCACCTCCCACCCCGAATTCTACAAGCACGACGCCACCGGCAAGATCGTGCCCCCCATCCCTGACTGGTCGGACGTCGCCGGGCTGGACTACACCAACCCGCAACTTCGGGCCTACATGATCGCCATGCTCAAGCACTGGATCACCGTCTACGGCGTGGACGGCTTTCGCTGCGACGTCGCCGGCATGGTGCCCCGCGATTTCTGGGAACAGGCGCGCACCGAACTGGAACAGGCCAATCCCAACCTGTTCATGCTGGCCGAGGCCAGCAACCCGGATCTGCTGCTCAAGGCCTTCGACATGGACTACTCCTGGCCGTTCCACAGCGCCCTCAACAACGTGCTGCTGCGGGGTGCGCCCGCCAATGAACTGCGGGCCTCCTGGGAGGAGAGCCGCCGCCAGTTTCCCCAAGGCTCCCTGCACCTGCGCATCTCGGACAACCACGACGAAGCCCGGGCAGTGGCCCGCTTCGGCATTCGCGGGGCGTTGGCCGCCTCGGCCCTGATGTTCGTCCTCGACGGCGCACCCCTCCTTTACAACGGCATGGAGGTCGGCGACGCCACGGAATCCGGCGCCCCCGCGCTCTTCGAGAAGCTGCCCGTCTACTGGGAACCCAAGGAGCGTCCGCCCCTGCGCGACCTCTATCGCGACCTCATCAAGTTGCGCAAGGCCTATGCCCCCTTCCGCAGTGACCGTGTCATCTGGCTGCGCAACTCCCACGAAGCCGACTTGGTCACCCTCATGCGCCTCGACGAGAAGGACGAGTTCGTCATCGCGATCAATCTCTCCAACCGCCCCGTGGTCGGCTGGGTGGAGGTCATGAACGCCGCCGAGTTCAAACCCGTCAAGCTGGCCGGCCTGCCCGAAGCGCAGTCCACCGGCTTCCCGCTCTTCAAGCTCGATGGCTTCGACTGGCGGATCTACCACCGCGTCGTCCCCAAATAGGTCCCCCTTCGGCAGGGTTAGGGGGCGTCAACGAATAAGCTTTACGGCTATGCCGATGGGATTGAGGCGGCG
>CAYYMW010000700.1:0-1682 GCA_964472515.1 uncultured Verrucomicrobiota bacterium
AACTCCTCGGCGCGAGCACCGGCATCGAAGAGCACCGCCACGATGTACCGCTGCTCCGGGGTGCGGCATTGCTTGAACAGCGCTTCCACCTCCGTTTCCGACAGGTAATCCGGGGTCTTGTAGTGTTCCCGAGTATCGAGCCAACCCGCCAGTTCCAAGGCCTTGGTTTTGCCCAACCGCCACCGCAAGAACACCTTCAGGGCTTTGCGCAGATCCACCTTGGTGGAATCCGCGTAGGGAGCGCCGCGCTGGTGGCTCAGAATCTCGTTCGTGGACAAGGCGCGCTCGAAGCGCTCCACGTCTTTCAGCGCGAGGCGCCCAATCGGTTTGCCGATGAACTCCAAGGAGACCCGCAAGCTGTCCAAATACTTGGCTTGCCGGCCCTCAGAGATGCGCTTCCCGGGTTCACCTGCCCGAGGGCCAGGCCGTCTACGAATCGCAACACCTCTTGTTTGACCACAGCTGGCACCTGCCACCGCTGCACGGCTTGGCGGCGGCTTGCCAGACAGGGATCATGGGCGCTGAGTTTAACGGTCATGCCACCAACAGCCAACGGGGGTATATAAACCTTCCGGCAATTCCGAACATCGCCGTTCGCTGCCCGGCCCGCAGGGCGAACCGTTGGCGGTAGAGAGGCGCCTTCTCCTCGTGGCAGCGGAGCTGGTAGTTGGCCTGCCGGTCGAGTTGGGCGACCATGCCCTCCAACCGGGCCTCGTCCTGGCCCACCGCGTAGAGGTTCTTGGAGGTGAGGTAGAGGCGCCAGCGCATCTCGGCGGCGAGAATATAGAGCTTGCGGCTCTGGAGGTCGGACTTCTGGTGGATGAGCTCGTCGAGGGAGGAATCGTTCTCGACAGAGGCCGCCGGGGAGTAGCGTGGGGCCAGGTAGGCTTCGAGGTTCATGTGCGGCGGAACCCGCCCGGGTTTAAGAGGCTACCGCTGGAACGGTTCGGAGGGGGGATTCCGAATGGATTGGGCGCAAGGTTTATTAACCCTGGAGTGGTGACAAAACCGATGTCACTGCACAATAACAACGTGGACTGGGTCCGGCGCGGACGGCAACGCGCGGCGCTGGTCCAGGCCCTGCGTCGGCCGATGACGGCGAGCGAACTGTGCCGGGCGGCGCAGCCGCTCAATCCGCACATCCAACTGCGGGATGTCTGGTTCTTGATGGGCCAACTCCGGAAACGAGGCTTGGTGGTTTGTCTAAACCCCAAGCACTCCACGGGCAAGCTGTACACCCTGACCCCGCGCGGTCGCACCATAGCCTCGGAAGCGTTTGGCCTTCCCATGGCGGCCGCTCCCACCGGCATCAACTGGGCGACCTACGCCAAGGTGGTCCGGGCGAAGGTGCGGAAGCTGGTGCTCTTGGAATTACCACGTCTGTCTGGCGGGACCACCGCCACCGCAACCGTGATCCGGAAACGTCTGCGCGCTCAGCATGCGATTGCCTTGAACCCCGCGCTCCGAGCGCTCAAGGATTTGAGGCAACTGGGCCTGGTCCATGCCGAGCCGGCCTCCGATTCTGACCGCCGCTGGGTGTACCGATTGACGCCGGCGGGATTGAGAATTGCGTTAATTCTTCAGTAAAGCGCCGGGCTGTCCTTGAGCAACGTCGTTTCTCCGTTCTCTAGCAGCCTGTCGGACTTGGGTCTAATAGATGTGGTATATATTTATTAGCCACA
>CAYYMW010000701.1:0-1682 GCA_964472515.1 uncultured Verrucomicrobiota bacterium
GATGTGGGCCCGGGCAACGCGGGTGACGGCGGAGAAAGTGGCGGCGTACCTGCGCCAGACGGATCTGCGCAGCCTGAGTTCCGCCGAGCGGGCCAAGGCGTTGCAGAAGCTGGCCAAGATGCTGAACTCTTTGAGTCTGGAGGAGCGGCGCACGGCGCGCCTGAACCGGGAGTGGCGCAAGTGGTTCGAGGCCATGACCGATGCGGAGAAGGAGGGACTCCTGGAGGCGACGCTGCCGACGGGGGTAAAGCAGATGCTCGGAGCATTCGAGGAGATGCCAGCGGAAAAGCGGGCCAAGACGATTGAAGATGCGGTGAAGCGGCTCCAGGAGGCGCGCCAGCAACTGGCCGGGGAGGGCGGACAGGACGCGGCGGCGCCGGTGCTTTCCGAGGAGGCCCGGCAGAAACTGACCAGCGCCGGGCTGAAGGTGTTCTACACGCAGAGCAGCGCGCAAACGAAGGCGGAGTTGGCGCCGGTGTTGGAGGAGTTGCAGCGGATGATGGAGAGCGGGGCGTTTATGCGGGGACGCCACATGCCGCATAATTGAGCGGCCCGATGCGCAGGCGAGCACAAGCGGGTTTTGGGGCAGGGCGATCTCCGGGTTGGAGATTGGCCTTCACGTTGATCGAGCTGCTGGTGGTCATCGCGATCATCGGCGTGCTGGCCAGCTTGTTGCTGCCGACGTTCGGACGGGCCAAGGAAACCGCGCGGGGGGCGGCCTGCATGAGCAACCTGCGGCAGGTCGGCATCGCCCTGCAGCTTTACGTGCAGGACAACCGCAACCGGCTGCCGATCATGCGCGATCAACCGGTTGGCACCAACCTGCCGCCAGCCGGGGACTACCTGCCCGGGGCCGACTTCGTGCTGAGCAACTACCTGGGGGCCGTGAAGGTGCTCCAATGCCCCTCCGACCGCCAGAAGTTCTACGAGCAAACGGGCTCGAGCTACGGCTGGAACAGCCTGCTCAATGGGCAGGACGCCGACCGCATGAAGGTGATGGGGATCGACTTCGACGCGCACCACATTCCGCTGATGTTCGACAAGGAGTCGTTCCACGCCGCGCGCGGGCCGAAAAAGGGCGTGAACTACCTGTACGCCGACGGTCACATCAAGAACCTGCTGGTGCTCGAGGGTACGAAGTAACATGCCCGTCCGAAGCAGGAAGTTGAAACTTGCGGCGCGGACGAGGGTATAGGGATGGTTGGCTGGTCCCTGCCGAGGCATGAAACGCCGGGCGTGGGTTTTTGCGAAGTTTGACGGATATGGCTCTGCTCAAGACACAACGGTTGTCGAAGGCCTTCGGCGAGGTGAAGGCGGTCATCGAGGTTTCCTTTGAGGTCAGGGAAGGGGAGATCTACGGGCTGTTGGGCCCCAACGGGGCTGGGAAGACCACGACGCTCTCGATGATCTGCGGGTTGCTCCGGCCGGACGCCGGGGAGGTGGAGGTGGCGGGCCGGAGTTTCGCGAACGATCCGCAAGCGGCGCGCCGTCTGATGGGCGTAGTGCCGCAAGAGGTGGCCTTGTACGAGGAACTCTCGGGCCGCGAGAACTTGGAGTTCTGGGGCCAAATGGCGGGCTTGAGCGGGCGGGAAGCCCGCGTTCGGGCGGCGGAGTTGCTGGAGGCGCTTTCGCTGGCGGATCGCGCCAAGGACCCGATCAAGAACTACTCGGGGGGCATGAAG
>CAYYMW010000702.1:0-1669 GCA_964472515.1 uncultured Verrucomicrobiota bacterium
CCCCGGAGGAGTACCGCCTGACCCCCGCTGACATCGCCGGGGCGTTCCAGGGAAAAGTGCGAAGGGCGGCAGTGCCCTTTTTCTATCAACTGGGGCTGACGCTCGTGGCCGGGGTGGTGGTCCTCCTGCCCGTGATCTACGTCGCGTTGACTCTGCTGGCAGCCTACGGGGTCTACCAATACGCCACGCACTTTCACACCCTCCTGAGCGCCTCCCATGGCGCGCGGGTGGGCCTGGGCAGGTTGGTTTTTTATGTTGGCCCGATTGTGATGGGGACAACGGTGGTGCTCTTCATGATCAAGCCCCTCTTTGCCGGCAAGCCGCCCTCCGCGCAACCGCTGGCCCTCAACGCTGAGGTGGAACCGGTGCTCTTCGACTTCATCGCCCGCATCTGCGCGGCCGTCGGGGCCCCCATGCCCAAACGAATCGATCTCGACTGCGAGTTGAACGCCTCCGCGAGCTTTCGCCGGGGGTTCCTCAGCCTGGCCGGCGACGATCTGGTGCTCACCATCGGCTTGCCGCTGGTGGCCGGCTTGAACACACGCGAGTTGGCGGGTGTCCTGGCCCATGAGTTTGGTCACTTTACGCAGGGCGCCGCCATGCGGCTCAGCTACGTGGTGCGGCGGGTCAACTTCTGGTTCCAGCGCGTCGTGTACGAGCGCGATGCCTGGGACGTTGCGCTCCTCAACCTGGCGGAGGAGGCCGAGAACGGCTGGATCGTCTTGGTGCTTGCGATGACGCGCTTTGGCGTCTGGTTCACCCGGCTCATCCTCAAGTGTTTCATGTACCTGGGCCATGCCGTGAGTTGTTTTCTCATGCGCCAGATGGAATACGGCGCCGACCACTACGAGATCCAGTTGGCGGGTTCCGCCGCGTTTGAATCCACGGCCGCCCGGGTTCATTTTTTGGGCCGCGCCCTGCCACGGGCCTACGAGGCGCTTCAAGGATCGTGGACCCGCCAACGCGCCCTGCCCGATCACTTTCCAGCCTTTCTGCTGCACCAGGAGCAAGCCATGCCTTCCACCCTGCGCGCCAAGCTTGAACTCAGCTTTGGGAAGGCGCCCACCGGCTGGCTGGATACTCATCCCTCCGACGGCGACCGTCTCCGGCAGGCCCGCGCGGCCAAGGCACCGGGGATCTTCCAGCTCGAGCTTCCGGCCTCGGCGTTGTTCGGCGATTTTGATGCCTTGGCACGTCAGATCACCTTCCTGCACTACACCGACGACCTCCGCCTGCCCGCGTTGCCGGGGATGCTGACTCCCTTCCAACCTCAGACCGCCCGTCGCCCTTCGACCACGCCTTCCCAAGCTTGACGGACGGGCTCCGTCGGTCTACCACCACAGCCATGGGAGCCGAGTGTCGGCCGGCGAATCCGCGGATCGTGCGCCAGCGCGCCTCCAACGGATCGTCGCGGGATGAAGACCGCACCCGGCTCTGCTGAAACGGGAGGCACCATGAAACGGTTGTTCGATGCAGGAAGGGCGATGTGGGCGGCGCGCAAGCGCGTGATGCTCGTGGCGTTGGCGCTGCTCACAGCGTTGACGGCCTCCGTGCTCACGGCCGACCGGGTGGTATCGGCAGCGGGAACGGGGCATATCTACAGCGCGGTCAGTGCGGTTCCCAAGGCCGATGTGGCGCTGGTCTTGGGCACGAACCCCAAGCCCAGTAA
>CAYYMW010000703.1:0-1668 GCA_964472515.1 uncultured Verrucomicrobiota bacterium
GTTCATGATCCGGCCGCGGCCGGGTCCGGTGAAATTCTGGTTGGGCCGGGGGTACTTGGTCGAGGGCGCGACGGTCTCGCGGGAGATGGGAGGGTTCCAAGCGGTTTCGACCTCGGTCATCTTCTCCTTGGCCATGATCTCGCGCTTGCGGCACTCCTGGGCGTAAATGGCCTCGTCGATCAGGCGCATGTAGTAGAAGGCGGCCTGGTTGTTCGGATCCTGACGCGCCGCCTGCTTGAGCTTCTTCTCGGCCTCCTCCAGCTTGCCCATCTCGTAGAGCAGGCGGCCGTCCTGCACCAGTTTGCTGACTTCGAGCTTCTTGGCCTCGACCTCGGGTTTCAGCGCGAGGGTCTCCGGGTTGGGAGTGACGCGGTTGAGTGCCTCGATCTCCTTGTCGATGCTCTTCTTCATCCGCTGGGCGATGGCGTTGGTCGAATCCACCGCAAGCACGCGGTTCACCTGGTTGCGCGCGTCCTCATACTGCTGCCGCGCGAACGAGCGCTTGGCCAGGGTCAGGTAGACGTCCGAGAAGCCGGCCACGACTTCCTGGCGTTCCTTCTCGATGCCGGCGTCGCCGATGCGTTGCGCCAGGCCCCAGGCTTCCTCATATTGTTTGGCGGCTTCGAGCAGCTCGCCCTTTTGCTGCAGCGCGGCGGCGGCCTGCGCGGCTTTGCGCATGAGGATGCTGTTTTCCTGGCGCATGACGGCCTCGCGCTCGCGAAGCAGGTCGTCCTGGCTGGCCTGCGCCAGCGCAGCGGGCGCGGCGCACACTAGAACGGCAAGGCTGAGAGACGTAAATGCGGATCGGATCATGACTTTGGCATCGTTAGCGGAAAGCATAAAAATTCTCACGGCGCGCCGTTCCAGCGAATCGTCGTGCGCTTCTTCGTTTTGTTGTCTTCGAGTGTAACTTCCGACGGCCCAATATCAATGATATTGTAGGCCACTCCCTCGAGCGTCAGCTTGTTGCCCACCCGCTGGCGGGCCTGGGTTTTGCGATCCGTTTCGTAGTACAGATCCGCCGAGTAGCCTGCCACCCGCGAGAAGGGTTCCGCCTTGCTCACGGTCACCGCCAGATTGTTGAAATCCGTCACTTCCAGTTCGAGCGCCTCGGGGTCTTCCTTCGGCCCTTGCACCCCTTTGAGCAGGAAGGTCTCGTTTTTCTGCCCGACCTCCGCGAGGCGCCGCACCGGCTGCTGCAACGCGCTGTTGGTCGCCGCCTGGCGCGTCACTTGAAACTCGTAGCGCATGGTGCCGCCCGAGGCCCGGTTGGTCAGGTAGGCGATCTTGAGGTAGAGCGGGGTGATGTTCGTCACCACCAACCGGTTCACCCCGAGGTCCGTCGAGGGCACGGGCGTTCCGTCGCCCCTTTTCAGCCAGCGGATGGGGTTGAAGAGGTTGTGCCCCGGCGCGGCAAAGGTGGCTTTGCCCGGTTTCTGCATCCGCGCCAAGGAGATCTCGTTCGTGGTGAGATCCAGCGAATCCAGCGGCTTGCGCTTGCCGTCGCGATACCCCTGCGTTGCCTCCTGCAGCGCCGTGCGGACGGAGGACACCTTGAACGGCAGCCAGCCCGCCGCTCCCGCCAGGCCCAAGAGGACGGCGGCGAGAATGATCTTCTCGTAGTGCTGCTTGAGTTTGTTCAGAAAATCCATGGCTAGTTGCTGGGAG
>CAYYMW010000704.1:0-1612 GCA_964472515.1 uncultured Verrucomicrobiota bacterium
GCCTGGCCGCCGTGCGCGAACGGCAGATCGCCCTCGACGAGCGCTTGGCCGAACTGCGCCTCCACCCGGCCTCCGCCCCCGCACTCAAGATCCCGGAGGGATCGCAAGCCATTAGCCGGTGGGAAGCGCAGCGCGCCCACCGGTCAGACCCACCCAACGATTCCAGGCGCACCCCGAAAGGGTGCGCAGACCCCACTCCTGCCGCCACCTCACCCGGCAGCTCGCCGGACGTACCGCAGCCATCCCAGCCTCCTGGTGGCGAGAGCTTCCAGCCTCGGCCCTCCGCATCCAATCCTGCCCGCCGCAGGCGCGCCGTGCGCCGCACCGCGCCCAACGGCACACATCCTGTTCATCCTGTCCTTTCCCATCGCGGCCCTGCCGCAATCACCCGGGACCACCCGCCAACCCGCCCCGTCCTCAACGTCCAACCCGTTCCCGACCCCACTCCGGGGAGCGCGCCCGCCTCGGGCGTCGAGTCCGGCGCCTCGCCGGACACCCGGCGCCTTCCCGAGGACGCTTTTGCGCCCTGCGCCTCACGTTTTACCTCCTGCCCTGCGCCCGCCATGCCCTGTTAGCGACAAATAGCTGCAAATAGCACCAAAATCACGATCATCATCTTCTCCAATGCATGTCACCTCGGCCTCTCACCAGGCCGGCGCCGCTTGGGGCCCGGGCCTTGCCGTCCGCGACGCAGCTTTGCCCTCGCCAGGGCGCGGGGGGAGAGGCTGGGCTTTGATGACTGGCGGGCGCGCCGCTTCCCGTCGGCTGCCAGATTTCGTGCCTCCGGCAGGAGGGCGGGTTTACCGGGTGGGGATGCCGCAAGCCTCGGCTGCCTTCAGCAAGGCGGCGTCCCGGGTGTAAAGACGGAGCCGGCGCCGCTGAGCCAGCTCCAGGTACGCGGCATCGTAAGCCGACAGTCTGTGCTCCCTCGCCAGTTGGGCCACGGTCGTCCAAGCCTGCCGCGCGCCATCGGCATCGACTTCGACCGCCAGCCGCTGCAGCGCGGAGAGCGCGGCGTCAAAGTGCTCCTTGCGGATTCGCTTGCGCCGCAAAAGGACCAGGCACGCGTTCAACACCTCCAAGGGCCAGAGGGCTGGCACCACCGGGGTCGCCCCCTCGGCAATGGCCTCGAGCAACCGGTCCGTCTCCACCGTGCCTTGGGAGGGCATGAACCAGGCCACCCCGATTGAGGCATCGACTACGAAAGCTGCCATCACCGTCGTCCCTCTTGGATCGCCGCTTTGATTTCATCGTCCGACAACGGTTTGACCCCCCGCTGGGCGGCCACCCGCTCGCGCGTGGCGCGCAGGTCCCGCACCGCCTGGCGGACGGATTCGAGCCGGTGGTCACCTTCCGGAACCAACCGCGCCACGGGGCGTTCGTGCCGGGTGATGACGATCTCCTCGCCCTGACCCACGCGTTTCAACAACTCGCCAAACCGGGTCTTGGCTTCGAATGCGGTCACAGATGCCATGGTGAGCTGGGGTTTAGACTAGACTAGTTAATGACTAGTCGAAACATCCAACATCGGCGGCTTCCTGTCAAGCGGTTCGGCGGCGATGTCGGAACTCCGTGAGAATGTCCCCTATTGAACTCGATAAAAATGTCCCCT
>CAYYMW010000705.1:0-1602 GCA_964472515.1 uncultured Verrucomicrobiota bacterium
GTCGAGGTGAGTAACGATGTCGGCAGGGTCAGCAGTGAGGTTGGCACGCTGTTGGTGCTGCCCGTACAACCGGTCATGCAACCGGACAAATATCGAGAAACCCAAGTCCTGGCGGTGCTGCGGGGCCATAAAGGCGCCAGCTTGTTGTTCGTGAGTTATCCCGGCCGGCGCTACCGCGTCCTGGCCAGCGATGACTTGGTCAACTGGCAGCGCATCAGCACCATCTCGGCAAACAGTCACACTACGCAGTACGACGACGGCGAACAGGCCCAGCGCCGGTTCTACCGCGTCGAACCCGACCTAAGGTAACCCGCCGAAGCCCGGCGCCGGCCACCGCCGGCATCCCTCCCGGCCGCCGCCGTCCGGGCTGGGTGGCGTTCGCCCCGTCCGGTCAGACGCTGGCGGCGGGTGAAATCTTCTGGTCGTCTCCAACCGGAGCGGGGACTTCGTGGAGTCCTGCTGCCGCCTCCCGGAATCCGCCCAGGAGCCGGCGCCGGGCGGTGAACCAGAGCCACGCGTCCGTGACAGCGGACACTGCGAGCCAAAGCACCGCGAACGTGGTGGAATCGTCCGGGGTAAAGATGAAGGTCAGCCCCAGAAAGGCCAGCCAGGGTAACGCCAGCACTTTGAGCAGCACCACCAGGAACGTCTGGTTAAGGCGCTTGCCGCGCAAGCCTCCCCAGGCGCCCACGTAGGCCAGGGTCACCAGATCGAGCAGGAACACCGCACACACGGCCAGACACATCTCGCTGGCGGCGCGTTGCGACTTGGCGAGGCCCGACCCCGTCAGCAACAGCAGCATGGACAAGCCCACCACCGCCACCGCCGGCCAGAGGAACAGGCGGCGTAGCGCCGCCATCTGGCCCGCGAGGATTTCGCGCACCGTCAGCGGCGTGGTCAGCAACAACTCCAGCGCGCCGGCCTGACGCTCCTCAAGCCAGCGATGCGTGGCCTCGGAGGCCATCAGCCACTTGATCGGGATCATCAGGAACAGGCCCACCACCAGCACCGTGGAACTGTCCTGCCACTCGCCGCCAAGCAGTTGGGTGCAGAGCCAGACGGTGATGGAGGCGGTGGCGAAGCCCCAGAGGATGCGCTGCTTCAGTTGATGGCGCGACGCGAGCCACAGCACCGGGTTGGCGTCGAGCAGGTGCGCGCGCCGGCGTTGCCGCTGTTCCGGCGAACCGGCGTCCCAGCGCCGGAACCGCTGCGCCCACGACGTGCCTACCGCCGGGCGTCCCGAATCCCGCCAGGCCCGCCCGATGAGCAGGCTGGCGGCGGCGAGAAAGCCCCACGACGCGCCGTGCAGTTCAATGATCGAAAGCGTGAACTGCTCCGGTTTCAGCTTGAACTGCGCCGCGGAAGCGAGGTTCATCGCCCGCACCGGGTTGAGTCCCAGCAGCGCGCTGCCGATCCAGGTCTTCTCCATCGCCCCGCCCCAGAACTCCCCCAGCCATCCCAGCACCACGCAGGACAGAAAGAGCGCAAAACAAACCAACGCAAACGCGCTGCGGGCGTGGTGGCTGGCCACCGACACCAGCATCGACACCGACAGGGAAAAGAAGAGGGCATGCCCCAGCACCAACACCATCCGCCCGAACT
>CAYYMW010000706.1:0-1597 GCA_964472515.1 uncultured Verrucomicrobiota bacterium
CGATGCCTCCTCCTGCTTGGGAGTGGTCGACGAGGCGCGGTAGCTGGCCACGACCCAGTCGCTGAGCGTCTTGTCGGTGGCCTCGATGTCGGCGGCGTCGAGGGTGAACTCGGTTTGGCCGGTGTTCTGGGAGATGAGCTTGAGGCCGAACTGGAAGTCCTTGAAACGCATGGCGCACAGATCGCGGATGGGTTGCCCGGCTTCGTCGGCCAGCGCGACCAGGCGGGCGGCGGCGGCCTCGGTGAAGACCAGTTTCAATCCGTGCTCGCGTTCGAAGCGTTCCGCGAACTCATGCACCACCTGGTGCATGCCGGTGTGCTCGGCGCGGGCCTGTTCGGCGAGGATGCGCTGGAGGCTTGCCGCCGGGGCCTCCACGACCTCACGACTGACCACGAGGCGTCGGACCGAGGTGGAGGGCAGTTCGAATTTGAAGTCGCGGAGGAGTTTCTCGCAGACGGTCATCAGTCCGCGGGCGCCGGTCTGCTCCTCGGCGGCGAGGGTGGCGATCTGGCGCAAAGCGTCGTCCTCGAACAGCACTTCGATGCCGTAAGCGGAGAAGGTCTCCTCGTATTGGCGCACGATGCTGCCTTCCGAGGTCTTCAGGATGGAGAAGAGATCGTCCACCGACAGAGGGTGGCAGTAGACGCGGACGGGCAGGCGGCCGATGAACTCCGGCTCGAAACCGTGGTCGATGAAGTCCTTGGTCTGGGCCTGAGCCAGCACCTCCGCGTCGGATTCCGTCCCGGCGGTCTTGGCGCCAAAGCCGATGGTGGCCTCACGCTGGCGGCGGCGGACGATTTTCTCCAGGCCGGTGAACGCCCCGCTGACGATGAAGAGGATATGCTTGGTGTTGATGGAGGTCGCCGCCTTGCGACCGCGCTGGGTGAAGTCCATCATGGCCTGGAGTTGGCCGGCGAGATCGTTGGGGGAGCGGGCGGGCACGTCGGTCTCCTCCATCAGTTTGAGGAGGTTCGTTTGGACGCCCCGGCCGCTGACATCGCGGCCGGTCAGGTTCGCCGCGGCGGAGATTTTGTCGATCTCGTCGATGTAGATGATGCCGTACTGGGCGCGTTCCACATCGCCGTCGGCCCGCCGGAGGAGTTCGCGCACCAAGTCCTCGACATCGGCCCCGACGTAGCCGGTCTCCGAGAATTTGGTGGCGTCGGCTTTGACAAACGGCACGCCGATGAGGTCGGCGATGCTGCGGATCAAGTAGGTCTTGCCCACCCCGGTGGGCCCGACCAGAAGGACGTTCTGCTTGGCGTAATTTGGCTGGGGCTTGCCCTCGAAGGCGAGGCGGACGTGATGATAGTGGTCGCACAGCGCCACGCTGAGGACCTTCTTGGCCTCGTCCTGCTTGATGACGAAGCGGTCCAAATAGGCCTTGACCTCGCGGGGTTTTTTATCGAACCGAAAGGCGGGTTGGGGGCTCTCCGCCGGAGGCTTGGGCGGGTTTTCGGCGGCTGGAGTTGGCGGCGGGCCGCCCTTGAAATGCTGGCGCATGAAGTCCGCCATCTGGCGCTGCATTTCCTCCGGATTGAACGGACCGTTGCTGGCGGACAAGGGGTGTGTCATGGCATTGGGCGCGACGGAGATA
>CAYYMW010000707.1:0-1593 GCA_964472515.1 uncultured Verrucomicrobiota bacterium
ATTCAAGCTCGTTCCGGACGCTCCGCGCCGGTACGCCGGTAGGCCTGATGGTTTCCTGCCATGAACGGTTGCGTCCTGTGAGCGGCCAGCGGCAGGCCGGCTCCTCCCAAGGCACGGGTTACCTTCCACCGCCGCCGGTCCCGTCAGTGACAGGTAACCCCTGCCCGGCACGGAATTTCATCGCCCGGCATCGGAAGCTTCACGTGGCACTTGCATTCCGGGCGCTTCCGCTGCATGCTGCGCGCGTTCGACAATTAAGCACAGCACCGGCCCCATGGTCGGATGCCCTAGAGACTGAATGAGTACACCATCGGAGTTCGAGCTCGATCTCGATCTGCAATTGCTGCCGGCGTGGGCGCGTCAATCGTCCACGGAAAACCGCTACGCCAAATACGAAGGCGATTCGGAAGACAGACGCTCCAGCCGTTTTGGCGACCGTCGTCCCCCAGGGGGTGGCCGACGGGGGCCGAACCGGCCTGACCGCGGCGACCGTCCAGCCCGCCGTGGGCCCGAGGGCGAATTCCGACGGCGCGAAGGCCCGCCCGGAGGACCGCGACGCGATGACGGCCCAGGCGGCGGACGTTTCCGCGGCCATCCCGATGACCGGCGCGGGTCCCCCCCGCCGCCGCCAGTTCCCCTGCCTGAGGTCAACGTCAACCTGTTGCCCGAGGAGAAGGGGCTGGAGTCTCTTGCCCGCCAGATCAAGCTGACGGGTCGCGCCTACCCGCTCTTCGATATCGCGGCCCTGGTCCTGCAGCGGCCCGAGCGTTACCACATCGAGCTGAGTGTCAAGAAGGGGGCCGACGGCAATCCTATCCAACCGCTCTTCGTCTGTTCTCTCGACGAGTCGGTCTGGCTGAACGCGGAGGAACTGGCCGAGCACGTCCTCCAAACGCAGTTCAATACGTTTTATCAACCGGAGAAAGCCCCGGCGGAGCCGCCCAAGGGAACGTACACCTTCGTTGCCCAGTGCGGCATCACGGGCACGATTTTCGGCCCGCCGAACTTCCACGACTATCAGACCCGGCTCCGCAAGTTCCACGCTGAGCGGTTTTCACGCATGCCCTTCGAGGTCTACAAGTCCCGCGTGAAGATCGTGAAGGACGAGAATGTGGTGAAGCAGTGGGTGGAAGAGCAGAGTTGGCGCACCGAGTACGTTTGTCTGAACGTGCCGGAGGCGCTCAAACTGGGCTCCCGTGAAGAAGCGGTGCGCCACTTCCGCGAAGTCCATCTGCCAAGCTTGACCCGCCAGGTCGACGTCGCGTTGCTCCCGGCCGGTCCGCAACGACCCGCCTTGTCGCATCCCCTGCAACAGTTGGCGCGCCGCACCGTCGAAGAGCAGCGCCGCTTCCCGCTGCGCATGGCCACAGTGTTGAGCCAGCGCTTTGCGGGCCAGGGTCTCCAGTTCTTCAAGGTCAACAAGACCGTCACTCATGTCTGCGTGGCGCGCCCGCGCTACCTGGACCTCCAGAACACCGTGGTGTCCGATGGCGTCAAGCGCATCGTCGAGTATGTTCAGGCCAATCAGAAGGCCACCCGCAAGAAGCTGATCGACGTGCTCGCCCCATCCCCCGCGCCCGCTCCGGCAACTCC
>CAYYMW010000708.1:0-1577 GCA_964472515.1 uncultured Verrucomicrobiota bacterium
CTCCCCACCCGGTCCTCCGCCGCCGAGAAGGCCCGCCCCAGCAGCGGGGCCACCCCGAGCATGGGGAAGATGTCCGCGGACACCACTGCCCCATTGAGGCGTACCGGCTCCTCCTTGCCAGTCAGGTTCAGGGTCTGGTTGCGCGCAATGCCCAGGTGCTCGAAGCACCGGTTCTGTTCCCGCCAGTCGAGGAAGTCCGGATACGTCACCGCTCCCGCGCCTGACTGCGGCCCCTGGGTTTCCCCGAGAAAGATGATCCGGTCGGCATCGGGGTAGGGGAAGGGATTGAGCAACACCGCGCTGATGACGCTGAACATCGCCGAGTTGGCCCCGATCCCCAGCGCCAGCGTCAGCGCGGCGATGGCGGTGAACAACGGACTCCGCGCCAGCAGGCGGCAACCATGACGAATCGACTCCAGTAATCGGTGCATGTGCTTCTCCCTGATGCTCACTCGGCCAACGCCAGTTCCACGGACCGCGCCACGCGCTGCTCCTCCACGACTCGGCCATCGAAGAGCTGGATGGACCGCTGCGCCAGTTGCGCAAACCGCGTGTCATGCGTCACCATGCAGATGGTGCTCCCTTCCCGGTGCAACTCCAGCAGCAGGTCCATCACCGCCCGGCCGTTCGCCGAATCCAGGTTCCCGGTCGGCTCGTCCGCCAGCAGGATGGCCGGACGCCCCGCCAGCGCCCGCGCCACCGCCACCCGCTGCTGCTGCCCACCCGAGAGCTGCGCCGGAAAGTGGAACGCGCGGTGCAGCATCCCCACCCGGCCCAAAGCCTCCTTCACTCGCTCCCGCCGTTCGACGACCGGCAGGTTGCGGTAGACCAACGGCAGTTCCACGTTCTCGGTGACCGTCAGATCGCCGATGAGGTTGAAGCTCTGAAAGATGAATCCGATCTCGCGGTTCCGCACCACCGCCCGCTCCGCCGCGCTCAAACGGGCCACCGGGCGCTCCGCCAGCACGTACTGGCCGGCGGTGGGCGTGTCCAGCAGACCGAGGATCGACAGCAGCGTCGACTTCCCGCAGCCCGAAGGGCCGGCAATCGAAACGAACTCGCCCGGATGGACTTCCAAGTGGATGTCGATCAGCGCGTGCGTCTCGGTCTCCTCGGCGAGGAAGACCTTGGAAATACCGGCCAGTTGAATGACAGGGGACGTGGGTTTCATGGCAATGCCGGGGCGCGGCGGCCCTGGGAACGCTCCGATGACACCTGCGGCTGGGCCAACCGGGCCCGGTTGGCGCCGCTTTTCGCATGAGCACAGGCTCGTGTCATCTCCCTCTACTACGTGCGAAGAGCGGCTTTTGTTTCAGAATTCTGCGCGCCGGGCTGATTTTGCGCTCCCTGGCCACCCGACCGGTGGCGCCGTCACCCTGACACTGACCGCCCTCCGACGGTGGGCAACTCGGCTCTGCGGTGCGTGTCCGTTGTGGGAGAGGGCGGCAGGGAGTCGGTTTCCGGGTTGTGCCGGTTCCTTGCAGCCGGGGCGGGACCGGCTGGCGGGTTGGCTGCCAATTTGGGTTTTTCGTTGAGAACGGGGCTGGCCGGGGGCGCGGTGCTGCGCACGCTCCTGC
>CAYYMW010000709.1:0-1574 GCA_964472515.1 uncultured Verrucomicrobiota bacterium
CCAAGACCCGCTCCCCGCAGGGCCGAGCTACTCGTGCTTCTGTGCCGCCTCCACCCGCCCACGCCCGCCTGCCGTCCGCGCCATGCTCCTCCAACTTCGCCGAAGACCTTCCGGCTAGGCTGGGCTCGGCGCGGTGTAGGCTATCCTGCCGTCCGAGCAGTAAGTCCCGTCAGGGACGGCCGGGAATAGCCCAGTCTTTCAAGACTGGGTTGGGTGGGTTTGACTTCCGGTCGAGTCCCGCAGGGCGGGACGACAGAAGCGAGGCGCGGCGCACAAGATGACGGAGGTGGAGCGGAGCAAGATGCCCCGCGCACGAGCAGGCTGGAAGCCCGCGCTACGGGATGGCGCGGCGCAGGCGGGCTGGTTGGTTGCATTTCATCCTGAAGCGCGGTGAAGCGCGTTCACGGGGGCACCATGGACCGGGTGGCGTGGCGGGTCGCATCGTCCATGGACTCGGTGGATTGGGTGCAGCGAAAAGTGACGCAGAGCAGCCGCAGATGCCGCAGATGGACACCGATGGGACGGAGCCGGAATCCACCAACCGGCACGGCGGTTGGGTGCCGCTTGACAGCCGGGCGGGACGGGAGGAAGTTGGCGGTGTTCGCCATGAGTCCCAAGCCGCACAGTTACAGATGCTTGCACGAAGAGATCCTGCCGAGGGCCAACAAGCAGGACGACGAGTGGAATAGGCCCAGGCGCACACCGGCTGGGCTTGGGCACCCGAAGCCATCTGGGCAACCGGCTTCGGCATGGGCGGAAGGGGCTGCTCCGGTGAGTAGGCGTTGCCAGGATTCGTTTCGTATCATGACCGCTGTTCTTTGGTCGTGGGATACAGCCGATACCAGCCCCAGCCAGTGAACACCAGTTGCACAAGCCACAAGGCGGAGTTCTTCGCCGAGGTCCTTCGACCGCCCGCTGTTCGCACATCGGATGGGGGGAAGCTGCGGCTCAGCATTCTTGATTCGAGACGGTACTTCTCCGAGTTTGCCGTCATC
Source organism: uncultured Verrucomicrobiota bacterium (assembly GCA_964472515.1). Taxonomy (GTDB): domain Bacteria; phylum Verrucomicrobiota; class Verrucomicrobiia; order Limisphaerales; family J093; genus CAYYMW01. The sequence goes on from CAYYMW010000709.1 coordinate 996, forward strand.
GCTTTCATTGGAATCGGATGGTCATGGTGGTTTAGTCGCTTTGCCGGACCCTGGGCTTATCTGATCCTTGCGGTGTTGGCCGTTGGATACACTGCGGGCGCGCTGGTGATGAAACGGATGGATGAGCGCATGCGCGTAGAAATTGATAGCGGGCGGCTGTTCCTTGGCGCAGAGGGAGAGGAGGTCGAATGCGCAGGGACTATCGAGGAGATCTTGTGCGTCCATTTGTCCGGGCACGAAGACAAGGGCTACTCGGAGAGCGGTTCGTCGCGTGTCTACGTGGTAATAGACAATGGCAACGACCCCTTCGCGGTCCCTTTGCTGGTCAGTTCAACAGATCTCCGGCCGACTGCAGAGCGATTAGCGTCGATGGTTGCGTGTCGATATAGGGACGGGCATGGTTTGGCTGTAGTGCCCAAAGAAGTCCGTTCATGGTCTCGGGTAACACCTTCGCCAAAGTAGAATCGGGCGCGTAGAGGAGTCGGTCCTTACCATTGACACTTTTCCCGCCGCTTTGCTGGCTTTGCGCAGGGCGCGGACGGTGCCCGCGGCAGGTCGTCACGGAGGGGGCAGAGGGGT
>CAYYMW010000710.1:0-1551 GCA_964472515.1 uncultured Verrucomicrobiota bacterium
GTCGTCCCTGAAAAATGCTGTTGGTGCAGATTTGGTGAGGGTTTCCGGGAACTTCGATCCATATGCGTACACCAGAATGGTGAGATCTGACCCCTGATTCCCGGTGTACGATGCGGCCCAAGAAGCAGAAGCGAACCCATGAGCAGCCCCTGATCGCGACGGCGCGGCTGGAGTTGTTGCTGGATGTGAACCACGAGCTCTACCGTTTGGCGGAGCTGATTGACTGGGACGCGCTCGACGCGCACTTCGGGCAGATGTATTCACCCGACAAGGGGCGCCCCGGGATTCCAGTCCGGACGATGGCGGGTCTGCTGATGTTGCAGCACACGTTCGGCCTTTCGGACGAGCAACTGGTGGCGCGGTGGGTCGAAAATCCCTACTACCAGTTCTTCTGCGGGGAGGAGTATTTCCGCCACGACTTCCCGGTGGACCCCTCCCAGATCAGCCGCTGGCGGTCGCGAATCGGGCCAGCAGGTGCGGAGGTGCTGCTGAAGGCCACGATCAAGACTGGCCAGAGGACCCGGACGGTGTCGCCGGAGCAGATGGAGGTCGTGGTGGTGGACACCACGGTGATGGAGAAGGCGGTGGCACATCCGACCGACGCGCGCCTGTGTCAGCAGGTCCATGCGGCCCTGCTGCGGGTCGCCAGGGACGAGGGGATCGCGCTGCGCCAGTCCTACACCGAGGTCGTCGCAGAGGCGTTCCTGAAGCACGGTCGGCACATGAAGGCCAGGCAGTTCGGGCGAGCGAAGAAGCAGCGGAAGCGCCTCAAGACCTGCGCGGGCGCGGTGATGCGGGACCTGGAGCGAAAGCTCTCGGAGGAGGCCTTCCAGCGCCACAAGACCACCCTGATCCGGGCCGAGTTGATCCTGACCAACCCGAAGGGCGGGCCGGGAAAGTTCTACTCAATGCATGCACCGGAGGTGGAGTGCATTGCCAAAGGCAAAGCGCACAAGCGTTACGAGTTCGGCGTCAAGACCAGCCTGGCCGTGACGGCCAAGGGGGGCTTCGTGGTGGGCGCGATGGCGTGCCCAGGCAACCCCTATGACGGCCATACCCTGAACCGCCAGGTGGTCCAGGTGAGGAAGCTGACGGGCCGAACTCCCAAGCGGGTTCACGTGGACCGCGGCTACAAGGGGCACGGGATCCCGGAAAGCCGCTGCCGAGTGGTGATTGCGGGAAGCAAGCGCGGCATCGATCCAAAGCTGAGGCGGGAGATGCGGCGTCGAAATGCGATCGAGCCGGAGATCGGCCACCAGAAAGCAGACGGAAAGCTTGGACGGTGCCACCTCAAAGGCATGAGGGGCGATGCAATCCACGCCATCCTCTGCGGCGCCGGCGCCAACCTGCGGAAGATCCTCGCCAGGCTTCGGCTTTGCCTGTACGCCCGGATTCGCGCATGGCTGGGCGACAGGTGGCCAATGGCATCGCTCGTGCGCCTCCTTCCGAGCTGGATCCCTCAAGCCGCCTGAAGCTCGATGGGTATCCATGAGCCCATTCGGGAACACTGAAGGGCTTGAATCCTCGGAACCTGTTTTTCAGGGGCGACTA
>CAYYMW010000711.1:0-1531 GCA_964472515.1 uncultured Verrucomicrobiota bacterium
GAGGTTGACGACGGCTTCCTGGCCGCCATCGATAAAGCCCGCGCCAAACTCGGCCTCACCCGCGAAGACTTCTGCATCGCCGCCCTCCGCGAGCGCATGGACCGCCTGTCGGCGGAGAGGGTCTCCCGTCCCGCCGATCTGTCCGATGTTACCTGCGTCCCCGGCAACCGCGACGTATACGAGGCGGTGCAACAGGCCGTGGCCCTGATCGACATGCTGGCCGCGGTCGCTTACCCGCCCAACCCCACCGAACCCAACCAGCGGATTATGGCCGCCTCCTGCGGCGTGGGCGGCTTGGTACAACTCACCCAGGACATGCTCGTCAGCACCGTCCAGAGCTATGACCAGCTTTGGCAGCACTACCTCGAAAGGCACCTTCCCCAGGCGTTCGCCAAACCCTCCACCCAGCCGGAGGCGGCGTGACTCCCAAACGAAACAGCCTGCCAGAGCGGGTCAATATCACCGAGGGATTAGCTTTCGCCGCCCGGGTGTCGAAGCACAATCCGAACTACTCCCTCGACGACAACCTCCACACCATCGAGTGGCAGTCGCGTGAATCCTGGCAGTACCTGCTCAGAACCATTCAGCGCCTGGCAAACATCCTGCACCAGCCGGTTGCCTTCGAGGGATGGGACAAGGTTGAATGGGATTCGGTTACCGCCATGTCTGGAGCCGCCAAGCTGGGGACCTTGCTGGAAAACGGCATGAAGGCTGCCATGATGGCCGAGGCGTGCGCGCGAACCATGCGCGCCCACCCTGTAGCATCGCCATTGTGGGACCGCCCGCGTTTCCGGGTCGTCCTGGTGGGCGACACCGTGAACCTCCCCCAACTCCCCGCCATCACCAACTGACCGCTTGCGTAGTGAGCAATCGTGTGGAACTGTTCTCGTGTCCGCCGCCAACGGCCTCGGCGGGCACAACTACTACAGGCCGAAGACAACTACAACTATACTATGAAGCTACGCTTCAAGGTTGACCAGGCGGAATGCCTGCGTCGCGGGATTGACTGTCCGAAGTCAATCGTCTCCATTGAGGTTAACCCCTCGAAACTCCCCCAAGACCAGCGCGACATGATCGCCGCCCACATGGACGGAATCGACGTGTGCAAGCTCGACGGGGTAGGGAAACCCATGCTGGACAACACCAGCAGCCCCTGGCGGCCCGTTCACGTTGTGGCCACAGAGCCCACGTTCCAAGGGCTGATTGACGCCATCCATCGCGATGCAACTGATCAGGACGCACGGATGAAGAAAGCCGATACCGTCATCACGAAGCTGCAGGAGTTGCGCTCGCTGGTGGAAGGCCAGGCAAGCTCCGAAACAGTCGCTGCGAAGATCCGGGATCTGCGCGAGGGCAAGTAGGAAAAGCCCGCCTGATTCCCTCCTGCCAACCGCAGGTTCAACCCCGGCCTGGCCGCGTGCCTCGCCGGGGTCTTCGTTTCCCTGGCATGGGGGGGTCGGTCACTCCATGTCCTATATTCCCCTTGCCAAACCGCCCGGATCGGCGTAGGGATGGAATATGGCCGACACCA
>CAYYMW010000712.1:0-1522 GCA_964472515.1 uncultured Verrucomicrobiota bacterium
TGTCGGAACTCCGTGAGAATGTCCCCTATTGAACTCGATAAAAATGTCCCCTTTTTGCGACGGGTGCGTTAGCACCTGTCGCCCATGATGGAGATCTTGAAAATGAGCCGGAAGGAACGCAAACGATTGACCATTCTTGCTGCGGTGAAGCGGAGCGAACTGACGCTGGCCGCGGCGGCGGAGCTCTTGGCGATGAGTTATCGGCAGGCCAAGCGGGTGTGGCGCCGGTATCGGGAGTTGGGCGACGCGGGTTTGGTGCACCGTTTGCGGGGCCGGCCCAGCCCCCGCCGCACGGTGCCGGAGGTGCGGGCCGAGATTCTCGCGCGGGTCGCCACGAAGTATCCGGATTTCGGGCCGACGCTGGCCGCGGAGTACTTGGCGGCGGAAGGGCTGGCGGTGGATCACGAGACCCTGCGGCGGTGGTTGTTGGCCGGCGGGATGCGCCAGGTGAGGCGGCGGGGTCAGCAGCACCGCCAATGGCGGGAACGCAAGCCCTGCTTTGGGGCCATGGTGCAGTTGGACGGTTCGGACCACGACTGGTTCGAGGGCCGCGCCCCCCGGGCGGTGCTGATGGTCATGGTCGACGACGCGACCAACCGGGTATGGGCGCAGTTTTTCGAGGCCGAGACGACCCGGGCGAGCTACGACATGCTCGAAGGCTGGGCGCGCCGCTACGGCCTGCCGCAAAGCCTCTACGTGGATCGGGACAGCATCTACCGCTGCGAGGGGATCGGCAGTCTGGCCGAGCAACTGGCCGGCCAGCGGCCCCAAACGCAGTTTGCACGGGCGATGAGCCAACTGGGGATCGAACTGATCCTGGCCCACAGCCCGCAGGCCAAGGGGCGGGTGGAACGCATGAACGCCACGCTGCAGGACCGGCTGGTCAAAGCCCTGCGGTTGGAGAAGATCAACACGATTGCCGAAGCGAACGAGTACCTGGCCAAGCGGTTCTTACCGGCCTTGAACCGGCGTTTTGGCGTGGTGCCGGCGAGTCCCGCCGACGTGCATGGGCCGGTGCCGCGCCACCTGGACGAGGTGCTCAGCTGGGAGGAGGAGCGCGTGGTGCAGCGCGACTGGACCGTCGCCTGCGGGAAGCGCATTTATCAATTGGACCGGTGCCATGAGCGCTTGAGCCTGGTGCGGCGCAAGATCGTGGTCCGCACCTTGCGCACCGGCCAAGTGCAATTGGTTCATCGCCAAGACAAGCTTCGCTGGAAAGAGTTGCCGCAGCGCCCCGCGCGCGTGGCCGTCAAGACGGTGAAGCCGGCCGGGCGGAGGAAGACCAAACCCGGCGCCGAACATCCATGGCGGCGGGACGGAGTGGGCTGGGGCAAGCCCTTCTGGAAAGCGCAACAGGCCAAGGAGGAGGCGCGCAAGCCCTTGGCCCTGGCCCCCGTCGATCGGCCTTCGCTACGCTCCGGCCTCCCTCCGGGGTCCAGGGCCAAGGGCGAGGGGAAACCAACCCCCAAAGGGGACATTCTCTCGTGAGTTAAACAGGGGACATTTCTAAAGAGTTTTGACA
>CAYYMW010000713.1:0-1515 GCA_964472515.1 uncultured Verrucomicrobiota bacterium
ACGGGGGCGAGTTGACGGCACATGGCGGGCCAGTCCTTGTCCGCCAGGACGCCGAAGATCAGGGTGGGACGGCGTCCGTGGAAATGATTGGCGAGCGCGGAGAGGAGCGTGGCCACGCCAGCAGGATTATGGGCGCCGTCCAGGAGATTGACCTGGCCGGAGGCTTCGCGCAGGACTTGGAGGCGGCCCGCCCAGCGCACCTCGCGCAGCCCGTGTTCGATGGCGGAGGCGGGCACCGGGAGGTGCGGCTGCAATTCCGTCACCGTTCGGACGGCCAAGGCCGCGTTGAGGCGCTGGTGCTCGCCCAGGAGCGGCAGGTCGATCCGATCCAAAGGGGAAAGGCCGGTGTCGGCGCGGGTGACTTCGATCAGCGGGGAGGCATGGGTGCGAGCGGTTTGGCGGATGACCTCCAGCGCTATCGGAGCCTCAGCGGCGGTCAACACCGGCACGGCGGGTTTGATGATGCCCGCCTTTTCGGTGGCGATCTCGGCCAGAGTGTGGCCGAGCCACTTTTCATGATCGAACTGGATGTTGGTGATGACGCTGGCCAGGGGAGTGACGATGTTGGTGGCGTCGAGCCGGCCGCCCATACCGGTCTCCCAAATCACGACGTCGCATTCCTGGGCGACGAAGTGCTGCATGGCCATGACCGTGACGACCTCGAAGAAGGTGGGCGTGCCGGGGGCGGGAAAGGCGCGCACCCATTCCTGCATCTGCTGCGCCAAGGCGACGATCTCGGTTTCGCCGATGGGGCGGCGATCCACCTGAATGCGCTCGCCGAAGTTGACCAAGTGGGGGGAGGTGAAGAGTCCCACCCGCAGGCCCGCGGCGCGGTACATGCTCTCCAGCAGGGCGCAAGTGGAGCCTTTGCCGTTGGTGCCGGCGACATGGACGAAGCGCAGCCGCCGGTGCGGATTCCCGGCCAACCGCGCGAGCTGGCGGGTGTTCTCGAGCCCCAGTTTAAGACCGAAAAGCTGGAGATTATACAGGAACTGGATGGCTTCGGCGTAGCGCATCAGGCGGGTAGGTTGGCGGAGCCGCCCCCGGCGGTCAATCTCGCTTCGGCGCCTGCGCCGCGAACCACGCGCGGGCCGCACGGATATCCTCGCCGATCGCCGCCTGCAGGGCTTCCATGGAGGCGAAGCGCCGCTCCTCCCGCAACTTGAGGCGCGGGATCACCTCCAACTCGCGGCCATAGAGGTCGCCGGCATAATCCAGCAAATGCGCTTCGACGCGCAGGGGCGGCGACGCGCGGTTCAAGGTGGGACGATGGCCCACGTTGAGGACGGCTGGCACCCGCGTCTCATCCAGGACCGCTTCCGCGGCGTATACCCCGTGCGGGGCGAGCGGAGGCGCGGTAGTCTCGAGGTTGGCGGTGGGGAAGCCGAGCTTTCGGCCCAAGCGGTCGCCGGTGACGACGACGCCGGTGAAGGCGTAGGGGCGTCCGAGCATGGCGGCGGCCGCCGCCAGGTTGCCCTCCTGCACCGCCTGACGGATGCGCGTGCTGCTGATGGG
>CAYYMW010000714.1:0-1514 GCA_964472515.1 uncultured Verrucomicrobiota bacterium
TGCCAGTTGGCGGTGGGACCGATTCCCGACTGGCGGACAAGACGCTGGCGGGGACGGAAAGGTTTCCGTCCCCGCGCGCAAATAGTCTGACCGGCTACTCCTTGGCCGCCTCGATGGAGAGCAGCTCGACCTCGAAGATCAGCGTGGAATTAGGCCCGATGTCCTGGCCGGCGCCGCGTTCGCCGTAAGCGAGCTCGGACGGGGCGAACAACTGCCACTTGCTGCCGACCGGCATCAGTTGGAGCGCCTCGGTCCAGGCGGGAATCACCCCGTTCAACGGGAAGGTGGCGGGTTCGTTCCGCTTGAAGGAACTATCGAACTCGGTGCCATCGATCAGGGTCCCGCGATAGTGGGTCCGGACGGTATCGCTGGCCTTGGGCTTGGGGCCGGTGCCCTCTTTCAACACTTTGTACTGCAAGCCGCTGGCGGTGGTCTTGACGCCTTCCTTGCTCTTGTTGGCCGCGAGAAACTTCTCGCCCTCTTCCTTGTTCTTGACGGCCGCTTCCTTCATGAAGGTCTCGCGCTTGGCCATGAACTCACGCTTGAAGGTGTCCATGACCTCTTTGGTCTGCTCGTCGGTGAGCAGCATCTCTTTCTTGCCGGAGTAAGCGTCGCGAACGCCCTGCGTTACCGCGTCCATGTTGAGCTCCAGTTGCTGCTTCTTGAAGGAACGGCCGATATCCATGCCGATGGCGTAGCTGGCCTTGTCTTTGTTGTTCTCCAGTTTCACGTTGGTTTCGGCCGCCAGGGCGGCGGCACAGCAGGCGACACCGGCAACGGCGCGCATTGTCCACTTCATCGATACGTCTTTCTCTTGCCGATTTTGTTTTGCCCGGAGGGCTAAAGTGGTCGCTCAGACGCCTCCAACCAGCCGGATGACCCGCGCAGCCTACGGCAACTCCCCGGGCGGTCAAGAAAAAGGGAACGGTCCAAACGAGCCGCAGAATCCACTGCTTCCCGCTGTCCGGACAAACGGAGGTCGGCTTCCGCGTACCTTCCGCTCTGTCGGGAGTTCCAGGCTTTGTCTCCGAAGCAGGATTCAAGCAGCAATGCCTAATCATCTCATCTTCAACATTTTAAGCAACCGCTCGGAGCCCACCGGAGCATTAGACCTGGCAGACATGCTCAAGTGATGTTCAAGAATGGTCGAAATACCTTCGGGCTGAGCCACGTACGCAGTTGAGTGGCGGTCTGGATCGAATCGAAACGAAAGCAAGCCGCCGGAGCACGCCTCGATCCACCCCACGCGCCACCGACCAAGACTCCGCTTGGCAGGGGCGCGCACTTCGGTTAACGTTTTGCCGGTAAGCATCCGGCGGCGAACCATGAACGCTTTCGAGCGAGTTGCAGATTTTTTCAGGAAGAAGGCTCCTCCCGAAAAGGAGCCGCAGGATAAGTCTGCCCTGGCCGCCAATGCGGGGGCGAAGCCGCCGCCCGAGCCGGTTCAGGAGTCGGAGTTTCTGACTACGCCGGAGAATCCCACGGCCCAGCGGCAACGGCTGGCGCAGGAATTG